>JAGKQJ010000004.1 GCA_017898095.1 Bacillaceae bacterium Marseille-Q3522
TATGCAGGAAGTCTTAAATTATTTATTAGATATTTTCAGTTTGAACGGGATATTTATCAAGATACAGACTTTCAGAAGTATATTCAGGAAGTCTTTCCTAATGACTTGTTGGAGATTAGAGAAGGATTTGGATTTAATGCTAATTATCATGAACGGTTCATTCACCATCGGTTAATGATTCCATACAGTAAAACGTACGCAAAAGATCGAATAGTAAAATACAGTGAAAATTTATTATATAAGTATAACGAGAAAACAGAAATGGTAGACATTGTAGAACAATCTAATCCAGATGTTCCACTAGCTATTGATTATATTGGCAGTTTAGTAGATTATATGCTGCCGCCAAGTATTCGTATGTTAACAACAACAATATCGCCACGATTTGATGCGGTGTTTTTTGATCTATGGGAAATACCTGAGAGGTTAGAGGGAATCATTGTTGATCATGTCCCACGGTTGACATTGGGTGTATGGACAATGATAAGAGAGAAATGGCTGTTGTCTGCGGAAAACATGATAAAAGAAGATAATATGTCTCATTTTGATGATTACGTTGCATTAATAAAACTTTTTAAAGTGAATGAATTACCTTTAGAGTTTTTTGTAAGTAAATATATTACGGAAGATACATTTGATTTTGAGAGTTCAAACCGGTCAGAAATGAAGCCGCAGTATATGAATTTATACTCTCCTTTATTTGTAAAAGAATTTAAAAAGCTTATGAAAGATGAAAAGTATCTTGTTATAGAAGAATTTTATCCGAAACAATCGCATGACACACATAATATGGAGTACCAAATTGAGGTGAATTTGCAATGAGAAGCTTGGAAGATGTACAAGAAATAAGGGCCTATTTCTTTGGTAATGAAGCGCAAAAGAAGCATGTTTATGAACGATTCATTATCCCTTATTTTCAGCAAGCAAATATACCGTTTCATGCGGAAAGAGATTGGTATGGCGGTCCTAATTACCGGGTGGTTACAATGGATAAGAAGCTTGATATCGCCTTATTTAAACAAGCATTTGTGCATTATTGTAATGAACAATTTGGAGTCTTGAATGAAATACAACTACAGGAAAATGTGGAAGCATACGTAAAAAATACAGCAATTGTTTCACAGATGGAAAGGAGAGAGAATAAAGCGATATCAATCGATCGCCACTTACAAGTGGAATACCTGCCGATAGATACAAACTATGTGAAAAAGAGATTTCATTCTTCTAATCATTTTCTTATTCATACAGAATTATTGTTTATCATGCAAACATTTATGAATGAGCATATTCATGCATTTTCATCTTTAAGTAAAGAAAAACAGATGGAATTTACGACAAGAGCATTTCATGATGTTCTTTCGCTTTCTAAATATGAGGAGAAATATGCTGTTTTAGTCTATATTTCGAATATAGAAGGGGTACTGGCCATCGCTGAGTCACTTGGAATGAAGGAGCGATACTTGAAGATATACAACCAAATGTTTGATCACTTAAATCCACATTCCTTTTTTTTAAATGAAGAATATCAGGTATTTTTCGGAACAGCTTGGATGAAAACGATCGAAAAGATTCATGCGAAAATAGCGGCTCAGTTGTCACTACTAGAAGCAGATGAAGAAAGATATTTTTCTCATGCTGAACAGCATGATTTACTGCTTCACAATATAAAAGAAATAGACAGTGATTTTCATAATCAACTTGTTGCAAAAAATATAGACAAGTTATTACAACATGAAGAACATCAAATCTTTAAAGTGCTAATCAATATTATTTATAAAGCAATTCATATGTTAGGCGTTCGTTTTAATGAAAAAAATGCCGACATTTATTTCGTATGTCGATATGTATTGGAACGAAATGATACGACATGGGATGCTATTTTACAAGAAAGAGGTGAGAATTTTGTTTTTTAAAACGAGAACAAATTTCTTTCCTAAATATGTACCAGAAGAAAAAACATTAAGGATTCACAAAAATTCCATTGTTCAAAAAGCGGTCATTGAAGAAGCAGATTATACATTATTATTAGATATTTGGGCTTTCTTTCGCCAAGGGAACTACTTAGACTTAACAGATAAGAGTAATCAATATAAAAAGCTGGTAAAGTTTTCACTGGAAAATGATCTGATTCATCAGCCAACAGTAATAAAAGAAAGCCTATCTGATTTCATCTTAGACTTTCTGGAGAACACATTTGATGATTATGTGTCTATTTTAGAAGGATTGCTATCTGTGAAATGGGAGCTTATTTCAGCACCAGAATATGTCCACGCTTTTTTTAAGGAGCATGGATTGATCCATGAATCTATTGCGAAAAAATACACACAGCGAGTCATTTGGATGGAAGGAAATAAGGATATAAAGCTGTCTTTGGGGGATTTGTGTGTCGTCCGTCAATTTGGGAGTTATGTATTATTTTTTTATACAGAGAAATCAGATCATAAACAAGCAGTTTTATTATTAGGAAAAGACGATGAGCAAAACACGAAGCTATCGATAGGAGAACATATTTTATCCATGCACTTGTTTCTTAAATATGTAAATAAATTACAGAATGAAGCAGAAACAGATATCATGACGCGAATTAGTGAAAATGGACAAGTCAATCAAATAAATAAGCAAGATATCGCTGGTACGTATAGTCAATATGAGCGCACCTTTACAAAGCCCTATGCAGAAAACAATTTAGCATATATTCAAGCAGTCGAGAGTAAGTTCAGGCAGTTTAAAACATTGTCCATATCTATTAATGAAGAGGATGGCATGTATCGGAACAAATTAAATATCGCACAGTATGAAATAAAAGTAGAGGATGACTTTATCTATACCGCCTTTAATTATACGTACCGGGATGCGGCAACCTATGCTTTGACGCATGTGTTAGAAAAGTATTTGCAAAGGAAAGCCAATCATCGTGAAAGATGGGTAGCGGAAAATACAAAAGAACGATTCTATATTAGAGGAATGGCAAGTTTTTTAAAACCGGATAAAGCCTATCGGTTGACAGATATCCCGCAGCATATAAAAAATAAAATAACTTATATTACTGATTTTCCTGAAGATATTTTTGCGATTCATATTGTTGCTCATTATCTTTATAAATCGTATGTCTTTTATCTATATCTTTTAGATCAAGATAACCACGTGTTGTATAAGAGTGATATATCCACGCAATTAGAAGAAGAAATAAATCGCGGACTTGCTTATATTACGGCTTCCGTCATCAATCAAGTAGAGAGAAAGAAGGATATATTCCCGCAGCCATTATCGACATTGGCATACCCTGAGACGGCTGTTTCCGATGAGGTGATTTATAAAGAAATGATTCACGATACGAGGTATCTTGATGTAGAGGAAGCGGCTTGGGCTTATCAACCGGAATTCGAACGACATGGTCTCTTTATAGGACGGTTTAAGATGAATGGGGTGACATAATGTACTCGATTAATATACATCCCAACAATCTAACAAGGCAAGATACATGGAGAAAAATAAATTATTTTGAAACATCATCCTATCTATTTATAGGGCCAAATCAAGAGGAAGAAGGGCATGGATGTTTTTCTTGTTTTTATCATTTACTGGAATCCAATGAGAGTAATTTCAAACAACGGATCGATTATGAAGAGAATAAACGATATGGGTTACAGGTATTTAAAGACTTTCTGGCAACTTTGGATAAGAAAGCATTCATCAATCAAGTACTTATCGTAAACAAAAAAAACATGCAATTTGAATGGAAGAAAATAAGAAAAACCCCTTTTTGTCGATTATGCTCTGCATACCGAGCGGAACAAAGAGAGAGCAAATGGGAGTCTTACCATTTAGAAGGAAGGGATCGCGTAAAGAGCAAGGAAGCCATCACGGAAACAATTAAGAACTATTATCAGGAGCTAATTGATGCTGATGTTGGTGTAGGTGTGCGAATGTTCCGGGATGCAGAATCAAATATTATTCCGATGTATGCAATTGAATCAAGGATTCATAAGCGTATATTTTTCTCTTATGGCAGGACTGCACAAATATCGGATGCAAAAAACGCCGCCATTTTAGAAATGCTGGAAAGATATTCGTCCATGGTTCCGCAGTTTAAACAACCGATTTACGCATCTTATCAACAATTAAAGCTGGAAAATCATTCTGTCATTCCACCGGAGAAATATATGTTGCGGATCCCGTTCGATAAACAGAAAAAGCTTTACTGGAGTGAAAGTACGTTATACCCATCCAATGAAACATGGCTCATCCCAGAGCAGATGATGTACTTTGATAATCAACTGCTGCGTGATGAAGAACGATTTATTTATGAAACATCAAATGGTACAGCAATGGGCGGAAGTCTGGAAGAAGCAATCGTGTATGCTGTATTAGAAGCGATTGAAAGAGATTGCTTCCTTGTTCACTGGTACTTAAAGAAACTGCCGAAGCTTATTGATCCTGTAAGTATTAAAGACAAAAATATCATTCAACTAATGAATACAATCGAACAAATCGGTTACGATATTTATCTGTTTGATATTACATTGGAAACAAACATTCCCACGGTCTGGATATTCATGCGCAATCAAAAAGAAAAAGCAAATCTTTATTTGTATAATGCGGCAGGATCCCATTATGATCCTGAAAAAGCGATTTTTGCCGCACTTGTCGAAGCAGGTACGTCTGTTATCGTCTATGAAGAAAAATTGGCCGCTGAAAAAGAACGACTAAGCTATTTAATCAAGAATCCAAGTAAAGTTACCCAGATGGAAGACCATGTGAATTATTATGCGTTCAAAGAAAATGCCGCGGCATTTCAATATCTTCTCAGTCACATCAATAAACTGGAAAATACAACCGTTGAAGAGATGCGTCCAGGTTTTTCTTTTACATTTAAAAATATACTGGATACGGTCATAAAGTATCATCCGGAAATTTATTATACCGATATGTCGAATACGTTAATTGATGAAATGGGATTATCGGTTGTGAAAGTTTTTATTCCCAGTTTACAGCCAATGACCTTTGGTAAGCAAAATGAAAGAATAAATGAAGAACGCTTAAAAAACGTAGCAAATAAGGCAGATGTCACGATAAGAAAGGAGCCGCATCCATTCCCATGAATACATTATTTCATGATTATACAAGATCGAGATACGAGAAAAATAAAAAAATCTTCTCCTTTCAATATGTCGCGTCACCTGCAACATTATTTGAATATGCGGGGAGTTGTGAGGGATTGGAAAATGTTCCTCCGATTGCTGATTCGGCAATTGGAAAATTGGTTATGGAGGTATTTTCCTTTGATAAGTACGATGCAACCCATCCATATGCATTTAGGAAGAAGACCCCTTCTGCCAGAAGTATTCATCCATTTCTTCCGGTTATTCATTATCACGGGTTTTTATTCTTATATGATGCAAATTGCAGCGACTTTATTTACTTTGGTTATAACCCTGCAAGGCAGGATACAATCGAGTTAGTCATTTGTGCAGATCTCTGGAGGATATGCTCTGTCTATGGGGAATTTGGAATTCCGCTTAGTTTATTAGAATTAGGACATCTGCTCTCCGATATGAAGTGGTTCATGAATGACGATGGTTGTTTAGAACTGGAAAATGGGAGCTTTCCTTTTCTTCCATATCATTGTTTGGCCGGGAGCGGAAGCATGTTAAACGCAAATGACCTATATGCAATGAGTCTATTAAAGATAACGGAGTTGGACGATTGTATAGAAGGATACACGAACCCGTCATATCCTATCGGGATCAAGAAAAAGTATAACTATTTGGAAGAGCTGCATGCATTAGGGATAGATCATTTTTTTGCACAGGCGAAGAAGGGGGAGATTCGTTTTCCAAAGCCGTATCATCAGAAAATAAGTGATTTGCCACTGAAAAGAAGACAACGGCATTCCCTAAATAAACGACAGGGCACATTCCACTTAGGACCAGTATTGAGAACGGGAGTGTTTAAAAGCTTTCTGTCACAAATGAATATTTATACGAAAGAATGGCTTTCAGCAAACGTTACGATTTATTTTTTTATCTATCATATAGAAGGAATTCCGAGAGGTGTATATCAATGGGAAGGAGCCGATATCAACTTTTTGCATGCCAATATTGATATCTATTCTATCTTTTATGAAGCACAAGAATTTATGAATTTAGATACATTACCATTTCTGACGTTAATTACTGTTAAGGATGAAGAGAACCAATCATTGTCTTCCTTTATCGAATCACATATCCATGCAGGAGAGATCGTACATACGATGTCCCTGTTATACGCAGGCGAAGATACATTTACAAGGCCTTTTAAAAATATAAATGATGCCTATTGCCAGAAGGTGTGTCAAACAAAAGAGAATGAATATTTTATCTATGGTTGTCTTTTCGGATTTGGGGAAAAGAGAAATGGATTAAGATGGAGGTGAAGTTGCATGACATGGAACTCTTATCATATTTTTATCCATGATATGACGTATCATGATTTATTTCTCACGGAATATTTGTATCCTTTTATTCAAGAAAATGAAGAAACCATCAGTCAATACTTCTTCATTAGGTATTGGCAGGGAGGTCCCCATATTCGTTTTCGATTTACATCATCGCACCCTGAATCGATTTTTTTTAGGTTGCAAATGTTAGTAGAAGCATTTAAATCGGTGTATAAACCTGCATTTCCATTGACAAAGGAAGGATACTACAAAAATCATTTATTTGATGGAAAGAAGCCGGATGAATCAGAATTGTATTGGATAGAGGATCTAGCGATTGTTGAAATCAAGTATGAACCGGAATTTGAACGATATGGCGGTAAATCATTAATCGGTTATTCAGAGCGTATTTTTCAAATTACAAGTGATCTGGCTTTCCGAAGATTGAATAAAAATAAAGATCATCTTTCACCTACTATGAAACTAATTTTTGCTTGTGACTTTTTTACTTCCATGAGAGCATTTCTGCATGAGAAGCAGATTACAAGGTTACTAGAAAACTATGAAAAGTTTTGGTCTGCTTTCATGAAAGCGGGACAAATGAATGAAAAATATGTAGCTCAGGTGAGCCGTTTATTTCGTGATAAGACAGAATTAATTAGACAGATGCTTAACGACAACAAAGATACACATTTGCAACAAATTTATCAAATTTTCAATGAAGTTACTTTGAAAGGGAAAAAGGAAGTAATTCCCTCTTTGATCTTTTCTCATGTTCATATGTTTAATAACCGAATTGGATTACCTTCTTATCTAGAAAGCTCTGTTGCCACAATCATGAAATCTACAAAGGCGGGGGTGAATGAGAATGAAATGGGACCTGTCCTTTAATATAGCTGATACAACTAGGAAATATCGCAGGTATCATAAATCGTCAAGTCATGATCCTCTCCTGCAGATGAAAAAGTCACCAAGAAGAGATTATGAAGTGAAAAATCTCGATACGCCAAACAGGCCGGTTAAATATAAAATAGACCAATCCTTATTTCAAGAACCAATGGATAAATCTTTTCTTGAAGTACTAAAACAAAGACGAACATCTTGGGTATTTAGTGAAAAAGATCTAAGTGAGTTAGATTTTATGAAAATAATGCTATATAGTTTCGGAATAAGTCATGAAGAACATCACAAAAGAACTTATCCATCCGGGGGGCAGTTTTATTCTGTTGAAATTTATATCTTGCCAACCAAACGGACATTAGCGACTCAATTATTGGAATCCAAAGTATATAAATATAATGTAAATAGTAATGAAATTGTAGAAATGGGCTTTTTTCCAGTGGAGGATCTTAATCGAATAAGTGCTTCAACAGATGTAGGATTTTTTACACTTGATCAATGTCAGTTTGTTGTTATTTTAGTAGGAAACGATAAGGATTTGTCAAAAAAATATTTAGATTTATCTTATCGGATTATGTTACTTGAAGCGGGACATATGGCACAAAATTTTCAATTGGCGTGTACGGCATTAGACATCTCCAGTGTTCCTGTCGGAGGCTTCCACGAGAGCGTCATACGCAAGATGTTGGGACTATCCGAGAATCAAATGGTTCTTTATACTTTATTAGGAGGGTAGAAAATTGGCAGCAATAAAATTAAAAGAGAATTTTCTTCTATTACTTCATCCAAGAACGAATAAAGAGGTCATTGTCTTCGATAAAGAAAATGAAAAAATTATCTTGAAGTTAGACGTGCAGAAGATGTTAAAACAGTATTCATTGAATTTTGATCATCTTGGGAATTATTTTACATCGATGTTTACCCTCACAAGAACGTTAGAAGGTCAGCTCATGTTAAAAATATATTCCATCCATCCTCATTTATTTGATGTAGCAGAATTCGAAGCGGATGATGTGAAACAGGATTACGCGGATTATGAATATGCCAAAACAATTGATCCTGCCGGGTTATTTACAACTTATTCGCTAAAAGATAATAAGCCGAATTTTGTTTGTGTTCTTTGGGGTGTTAATGCAGTCAACGATACATTAATCCAAAGTTTTTCTAAATTACAAATCCCTGTCACCCTAGTTGAGGCTACTTTAGAAGAGACACAGGATATTCAATGTATGAAATTTTTATCATCGCTTCATTTTCCAGATTTAGATGCATACTATGAGAAACGAAGGGCGGATTACGGAATAAAAATAATCGATATCGACTTTGCCGGGGATCTCTTGGAAGCGAAACAAACCATCCATATTGTCGATAACCGTCTTATCGATTACCGCTTAATAGACGTACCGCATTTTAAAAACACAACAGGGGACCGGATTGCTTTGCACTATGGATTTTATGGGGAAAAATTTATCGTTGGTCCACTAATCGTCAATGAAGCAAGTTATGGATATGATTCATTTAAACAAGTATTTCAATCGCCTGTTTCCTTGCCCACTACTCCTCAATCTCTTATTGTAGCAGGTTTAGTGAACCGAACACTTTATTATATTATGAAAAATACATTAAAGTATTTGGCTGATGATGCGCAGTTACCAATTAATCAAGTGTTCGCTTTTGATAATTATAGCTTCACTTCAGAAATTATCGACTTAGAAGTAGAATGATAGGCTAATGAACATGGAAAGAGTATGGATTAATGCTTATTTTTTGTGTCCAATTCCCTGACATAGGTTCGAAAAACCTATACAAATAGAGAGGAAGTGTAAAGGTGATCATACAAATTAAGAACCTCCATAAATCTTATCGTAATAAACAAGTTTTAAATAATATTTCCTTTGAAGTAAAAGAGAATCAAATTATTGCCATATTAGGTCCTAATGGTGTAGGGAAAACGACATTATTAGAAGTGTTAATGACCTTAAAAAATTGGGATTCAGGGGAGATATCTATTCATGGGCTTGACTTAAAGAAAAAATCAAACTTAGCAAAAATTCGTTCAAATATTGGAGTTGTTTTCCAAGAGGGCGGGATGTACGCGTATTTAAAAATTGTCGAGATTCTTGATTTATTTGCTTCTTTTCACAATGTTGCGAAGGAAAGAATAGAGGAAATAATAAAAATATTTTCCTTAGAATCGCATCTTCATGTTAAATATGAAAAATTATCCGGGGGTTGGAAAAAGCGAACTTTACTTGCTTGCGCTTTTTTAAACAATCCGAAAGTGTTATTTCTCGACGAACCTACTACCGGACTTGACCCGGAAGCAACGGATGATTTATGGAAGACGATTAAAAAGGCAAAAGATCAAGGGGTAACAGTTCTTTTATCTACACATTCATTGGAAGAAGTGGATATGTATGCAGACTATGCGCTTATACTAAAGGATAGTGCCATTGCCGAGCAGGGAAAACCAAAAGAATTAAAAAAGAAATATAACGCGCTTTATTTTAAAGAAGTATATTTCAAGATAATCAATAAGGAGGACACAGAGGATGAACAAATCGCTCATCAAGCTGAGTAAATATGATTTTATCGTTTTCTTTCGCGAACCTTTTTTCGCCCTTCCAATATTAGTATTACCAGGCATTTTCTTTTTTATCTTCATGAAGATTTTTAGTGTGCAACTTGGCGGCTCAGAAAATTTTGGCCCTTATATTCCGATATATGCGTTATTAATTTCGTTTTTAGTTTTATTTTTTAATATCGGATTGCAATATGTGACGGAAAAAGAGAGAGGAATACATAAACGACTTGTTCTTTCGTCTGTCAGTATCTATCAAATTATCTTCACCTATATCATAAGAGGAGTCCTACTATCCTTGTTAGGATTTATTGAAATTTTAGCAATCGGAATATTTGTATTTCATACAAAAGTGACGGATCAGATGATTTTATTTATTCTCACCTTTATGATGATCATTGGTATTACTTTATTATTTAGCTTATCGACGCATAATTTATTTAAGAATTCCAGGCAGGTTTTGCCTTATACCATTATTATGTTTCAGTATGTACTATTTGGTTCCGGTTTAATGTTTCCAACGGATGGGATGCCAAGTTATTTGAAATTCTTAGTTGATATAAATCCTTTTTATCACATGAAAGAAGTCCTTCTAGGTGTATGGAATTGGACTGGTGTTGAACTTGTGAATGTGCTTTATTTGGGATTTATTGTCATCTTATGTCTTGGCCTAATTTTCCTAAAAGCACGTTCAAAAGAATATTAAAAAGTGTAGTTGAAAAGGGATGCTGTACTTAGATATAGGTGTAGTGACAGGGTTACTGCTCTAGACCACAAAGTATTATTCTCATCCTTTAATCAATAGATTACACTCAATGGTAAAGGAAGTTGTTTTGTATGTATGCTATTTTGCGGCTACTTATTATTCTTTTAAGCGGAATGTGGAAGGGGAATAAAGTGCCGCACCGGTTACCGGCTGTTGAGCGAAAAGCCCAATGTCTGTGAAAACAACAGGAAAAATGTATGTCGCAATTCAATTGTTCGCGCAGTTTTTTAAGAAGGAATCCATTTTTTAAGTGGGTTCCTTTTTTATAAAAAATAAGTAAATTTTATTTCAACGCCACTTTACGTTTTTCATAAAATTACCCTTTTCTTGATAAAATCAAAGGTTCTTTAAACAAGTTTTTATCCAGTTTCATCACGAGGCGGAACCGTCGTCAGTTTCTGCTCAACCTTTTCATTTTCGAACCGGCGGCACCCTCTTGCTTTAACCTGCCTTTTCCCAAACGGGGGATGTTTTTTGTTGCACAACCGGCATCCCTTGTATATAATGTATATAAAGTATATATACATTATTGCAAAAGAGGTATTTGTATGCAAATCATCATTTCCAATCATTCGAAAGAGCCTATTTACGGGCAAATCTATGAACAAATAAAGAAGCATATTCTGACGAATGAACTGCAGGCCGGGCAGCCTTTGCCGTCCATGCGCCAATTAGCGAAAGATTTAGACATCAGCGTCATTACAACAAAACGTGCCTATGAAGAGCTTGAAAAAAAAGGCTTTATTTACTCGGTAGTCGGCAAGGGTTCCTTTGTGACGGAACAAAATAAGGAAATGATTCTGGAAAGAAAAAGAAAGGTAATCGAAGAGCAGTTGACGGCCGCCATCCAAAACAGCAAAGAAATTGGCATGGAATTAGCGGAATTAAAAGCACTGCTTACCTTGTTATATAAGGAGGACGCGTGATGGAAAATGTGGTTGAACTGCATCATATTCATAAAGCTTTGCAAGGATTTGCCCTGAAAGATGTTTCTTTTTCGGTTAAGAAAGGGTTTGTGACAGGGTTCATCGGCGGTAACGGGGCGGGAAAATCGACAACTATCAGGTTAATGATGAATTTATTGCAACCGGACAGCGGGACGATTTCCCTCTTTGGCTTGGATTATAAAAAGCATGAAAAAGACATCAAACAGCAAATTGGCTTTGTGTTTGATCACAATATTTTTTATGAGAATATTTCCTTGGCCGAAATGAAGAACATAATCAAGCCGGCCTATAAAAACTGGGACGATGCGCTCTTTCATCAATATGCGGACATATTTGAACTGCCGCTAAAGAAAAAGATCAGAACATTTTCAAAAGGGATGATGATGAAGGCTTCTTTAACGATGGCGTTATCCCACTATGCCAAGCTCATTATCATGGATGAACCAACATCGGGATTGGATCCAATCTTTCGCAGAGAACTGCTGGACGTCCTTCATGATCTTATGCAGGACGGCGAAAGAACGATTTTCTTTTCGACGCATATTACAACCGATCTGGATCGGATCGCCGATTATATCACCTTTATCCATCATGGACAGCATATTTTTACAAAAAAATATTATCAAATTGAAGAAGAGTATGCGCTTGTGAAAGGGGACACGAGTCTGCTTGACCGAGATACGGAGCAGGAATTTATCGCGATTCGGAAATCCAATCATGGCTTTGCAGCATTAACGGCGAATAAACAGCGTACGGAAAAAATTTTTGGCAATACGGTGATGCTGGAGAAGCCAACGCTGGAAGAGATTATGTTATATACAAAGAAAGGAAACGATCAATATGTGGAACCTCGTTTATAAAGATCTTGTTTTGCAGAAAAAAACCTTGCTGATTCTGCTTCCGTTGCTATTCGTCTATTTATTTGTCGGCACTTCCACTATTTGGGTGGGGATTTTATTTTGTATTGCGGTCATTATGCAGGCGTTTTTTATGGATGAAAAATCGTCGATCCATCTTTTATGGAATGCTTTGCCTTATACTCGAAAAGAAATTGTCAGTTCCAAATATATAGGGGCATGTGTATTCACCTGCCTGATTTTGTTGCCTATTTTTATCGGGAATTGGCTAATTCATGGAGAAATCATGCAATGGAAGCAATTGCTGTTCATTATCAGCGCGGTTACGTTGTTTCTTTCTTTCGCTTTTCCATTTTCTTATCTGTTTAAAAGCCAGTATTTGATGATTGCTTTTATTGCACTGTTTGTCCTTTATTTGCTTGTTATTAATACCTTTCTTCCTGACTTGAATGACAGATTAAGAGCGGCTGTTCGGACGGTTCTGGCTTTGGACGATTTTCAGCTGTATTTGGGAACCATTCTATCCGTCACGACGCTCTATCTCTTATCGTGGCTGCTTTCGATCCGTATTTATAGCCAGAAAGTATTTTAAAACGTTACGCGATACAGGGAGTAGAAGACAGTTCAAGTTTGACGATAGATGGAGCAAATTTCATATCAGCCGGGAAAAGCCTGAAAAAATCTATCATTGAAATATCCGTCCGATTTAATCAAACGTTTGATTGAAGGGAGGGAGGCTGAAGATGAACAGAAAGGAAAGGCTTGAAAAAGAATTTTCCATCTATTCGGTACAGGGAATAACGACAATTGGGAAAGGAATTACGCGTTCCATGATTCTTTTTCGATGATGCCGATAATAGGCACGGCTTCGATTCTTATTATGCGGCTTCACTGCCATCAACTCCGTTTTCCGGGTTTCTGCCGGGTGTGATCAGCCCCTCCTTTTCCCAATGGTCGATACCATAATCATAACAAAAGCTTAGTGCTCATGCAGACTTTCTTGTTTTTTACACCTTAATATACGATGAATTTTAATTGATTTAAAAAGGTGCAAATTGCAGCGATAATTAATATGTTTTATCCATAATGGATAAAACAAATAAAATAATTCTCTTTATTTGAAAAATACCTATTTCCCTGATATTCTAAAAGCAGAAATTTTAAATTCACTGCAGAATAGGGGGGAGACATGTATAGCCGTAACGAAGTCGGAACGCTAAAAAAGGGTTTGGATATTTTTCAATTAATCTTAGAGCAACCTGGTTTATCTACTCATGAAATCATCGAAAAGCTTCAGTTAAATCAAAGCACTGCCTACCGGTTAGTAAGCACGTTAGAACAGAACCAGTTTATCATGAAAAACAAACAGAATCGTTATGAAGTATCGGATATTCTCACTTCAAAGCTTCTGCAAAGGAACCAGAAAAAATACTATCCAATCATGTGGCGATCTGTTTCTTTTATGGATGAGTTAAGTACGAAATCCGGAGAGACGTCTTATGTCGGGATTCTGCAAGGAACAGAAATGGTCATATCACAGGCAGTCCAAGGGAAATATGCTACGAGAACTCACCATGAAATCGGTGACCGTATTTCCCTTCATACAGATGCAATCGGCAAGTGTCTTTTAGCTTTTCAGGATAAGAAAGAGCAGAAGCGTATTATGGACAATTTGATTTTAGATAAAAAAACAGATAATACGATTGTCTCCCTTGATCTACTTTATAAAGAATTGGATCAAATTAGAAAGAACGGCTACTCATTAGATAATGAGGAGGGGGAAGTCGGTGTCAGATGTGTAGGGGCACCGATTTATAAAGAGAATGAAGTAATTGCTGCTGTTGCAATAGCGGGCCCTTCCGTTCGCATGAGTATAGAAAAAGATGCCGCTCATATTAATATGGTAAAAGCTTGTGCTAATGCTATTTCAGAAACAATCTGACATTCCCATTTGTATTCATTTTTGGAAATGCAACAAGCTAATAAAGGTGAGGTTTTATCGCAGATTAAGGGGCAGTAGAACCCCCATTGAAGGAAGTTTCACTTTATAATAATATTTTTCAGGAGGATCAACATGAGTAAAAAAATCGCAACTGTTATTACAAATTTGTTTGAGGACGTTGAATTTACCGGACCTGCTGATGCATACAAAGAAGCAGGCCATGAAGTGGTAACAATTGATTTGGAAGCAGGAAAAGAAATCGAAGGCAAACATGGCACGAAAGTAACTATTGATCAATCGATTGATCAGGCAAATGCTGCTGATTTCGATGCGCTTCTTATTCCTGGAGGTTTTTCACCTGATTTACTTCGTGCAGATGACCGCTTTGGTGAATTTGCCAAAGAATTTGTTCAAGCAGGCAAACCTGTATTTGCGATTTGCCATGGTCCGCAAGTGTTAATTGACACAGATTTATTAAAAGGTGTCGATATCACTGGTTATCGTTCTATCCGTAAAGATTTGAAAAACGCTGGTGCTAACTACAAGGATGAGGAAGTCGTTATTAGCAACAATATTGTCACAAGCCGTACACCTGATGATATTCCTGCATTCAATCGTGAAGCTTTAAAGCTGCTTGCTGAATAATCTACTTTCAGCAACCATCCGGGGGAAATAGGAATACCACCTGTAATTCCTCTGGATGCGGATTATTCACGAAAAAATAAACAATCTGTTATAGTTTGCCAAGAATGATTCGGCATTCTATAACAGATTTTTTTATATACGCGGGTATGCTCCATTACTCAGTTAGTCAGCTGAATCGGTAAATCTTTTTTACTAATTAAACTGCCTGATAAATCCGAAACGTCCCCTCCAAAATAGCGAATCAAGGTGAAAAAAAGATTTGGAGGGAGCATGTTTCTGAAAAATTCTTCGTTCTATTCCCTATTTTGCTGCTGGATAAATCCTGCAAATCCAGTCATTGAAAAATGCTAAAACTAAATACACATTACCCGGTGGGGACACAAACTGCGGATGAAAATATTATTTTCGTATCAAATAGTAAGAAAATAAAAAAAATAAATTTCTGCTTTACTTTTAGTGGACAAACAAGCTATAATAACATTTGTCAGTCTAAATGAGAGTAAGGTTTTGGCCCGTTGGTCAAGCGGTTAAGACACCGCCCTTTCACGGCGGTAACACGGGTTCGAATCCCGTACGGGTCACTATTGATCATGTTAAGGATGGCATGTTAACGATCGGCATCCTGTCGCAATACATGCACGAGTTCATCCTGCACAGTGGAGGATTAGCTCAGCTGGGAGAGCATCTGCCTTACAAGCAGAGGGTCGGCGGTTCGATCCCGTCATCCTCCATCAAAGGAAATGCTGAAGGTGATACCGGCAGCAAAAATATTTTAAAGAATATTACCGACTTTCATTTTATATAAGCCGGTGTAGCTCAATTGGTAGAGCAACTGACTTGTAATCAGTAGGTTGGGGGTTCAAGTCCTCTTGCCGGCACCACCATCTTAACTGGAGGGGTAGCGAAGTGGCTAAACGCGGCGGACTGTAAATCCGCTCCTTCGGGTTCGGCAGTTCGAATCTGCCCCCCTCCACCATTTGCATAAAATAAGGAACATCGGGTAAACTATTCTTACAGTGGTTCTATTATTTCTATATATTGGGCTATAGCCAAGCGGTAAGGCAACGGACTTTGACTCCGTCATTCGTTGGTTCGAATCCAGCTAGCCCAGTCATTTTTAAGATGATATATATCCTGTAACAACTTCTGCAAACCGCTGTAGAAGTTGTTTTACTTTGTTTTTATAATCTTTTTTAAATAATATTCAAAAATCAAATCAATTAATACGGCAATAATAGACCTTGCTGTTAAATCATAGCCTGCGAAAATAACACGTTTTATATCAGCGCTAATCGTATTTCTAACGATTTTAGACAGAGAGCTGCCAGCAGAATTAGTAATTGCTAATGTATCAACATTTTTAAACCTAATTTTATCTGCGGCTTTCACAATGGTTTTTGTTTCACCGCTTGATGATATAAAAACAACAAGATCATGAGGCTGAATCATATTTGGGAGAAGGTCAATGATATGAGACTCATATACATAAGAAGTTGGTTTATTGACCTGCATAAAAAGCTTGCTAAAATACTCACCAAGCATTTTCGATAACCCAACTCCGACAATCAGGATTCGGTTTGCATGATGTAATTGCTCACTAATCACTTCTAAATCATTCTCTTTCAGAGATGACAATATTCTTTCCATGTCCATTTTGTAACTTTCAAAAATACTTTGGTGAATAGGGATATCCGTTTCTTCAATGTTTTTAAGAATAAATTTAAACTCTGAAAAACCATCTAAATGTAACTTGTGGCACATACGGACAATTGTTGTTGTACTTACATTATTACTTTCTGCCATCGCAGTGAGAGATTGTTGTTTTGCGGCTGCAAGATTGTTTTCGACATAATAAAGAACATGCTTTTCTGAAAAAGTCAACTCTCCGATATGCTGTGAAAATCTATCAAGAACCCTTCCCATGATGTACTCCTTTTGTTAACGATTTCACTCCATTATAGCATATGTAATGCTTCGCCTTCAAAAAGAAGTACGCTGTACGCATGCCGATTTATTGCAGTCTTTCATGTCGGTTCACACATCTATTATGAAATTTTAAAAATAGGCCATGTATCAGTCCTATAAAAATATGATTACGAATCTGTATAATTGTACACGTAAAGTACAATCACAGCGGCAGAAACTATGTTAAAAATATACTGTAAGGGATTTCAAAGATATATATATTTAAACCATAATGGGGTGAAAATTTTGGAACTACGAAGTATGACACAGGAGAGTCTCATCTTAATGGATGTGAATCTCTCTTCAAAAAAAGAGATAATAGAAAAATTGACGGATGTTCTATTTGAAAACGGCATCATTCGTTCGAAAAATGATTTTTTACAGGCGGTACAGGAACGTGAGAAAATTTCACCAACCGGATTGGAAGCCGGTCTGGCAATCCCTCACGGCAAGTCGAATTCTGTGAAAAAAGCAGCATTTGCTGTTGCAAGATTAAGTGAACCGGTTGCTGGTTGGGAAAGTATTGATCCAAATAATAAAGTAAAGCTCGTATTTCTACTGGCTATTCCAGAAGCTGAATCAAGTTCTACTCATTTAAGTCTATTATCGGAATTAAGCATACACCTAATGGATAAACGATATCGTGAAAAGCTAATGCAAGCAAAAACAACGGGCGATTTTATACATGCGCTTGATCAAAAAGGCGGACAATCAGAAGATGAACGACAATATGAGAAAACGGTACTTGCAGTAACTGCTTGTGCGACTGGAATTGCCCATACCTATATGGCTGCAGAAGCATTGGAAAAGGCCGGCCATGAACTGGGAATCCGCGTCCTGACGGAAAAACAAGGTGCAAACGGACTGGAAAATGCCCATACAGAAAAAATGATAAAAGAAGCCGATGCAGTCATTTTTGCAACAGATATTGTTCCAAAAGGAAAAGAGCGTTTTAAAGGGCTTCCGTATGTCCAAACACGTGTCGCAGAACCATTAAAAAATGCAAAGGAAATAATAAAAAAAGCGTTAAATAATCCTGATGGAACCGTAACAGCAGAAACAGATGAACCAGTTTACGAAAAAAACGGGAAACAACAAAGCCTTTTAGCTGAAATGGCTCAAGCTATCTTAACGGGAATATCCTATATGATTCCGGTCATTGTAGGCGCCGGTCTTATGATAGGTATTGCAAAGCTCGGTTCTATGCCGTTTGGATTGGTTAATGAAATAAATGATATCAAATACGCAACGGATTCGAATGAACTTTTTGTTATTCTTCATCATTTAGATAAATTCGGTGGAATGATTTTTAAATTTATGTACCCTGTATTCGCTGCATTCGTTGCTTATGCAATTGCTGATCGTGTCGGTCTTGTATCCGGGTTCATAGGAGGTGCGTTTGCCGCCGGTTTACATTTCACGTTTTGGGGAATTCAAGACGGCGTCCCTTCCGGGTTTTTTGGAGCATTAATTCTCGGATTAGCGGCAGGTTATATTTCAAAATACTTAAATGAAAAAATTAAATTAAGTAAAAACCTGCAAGCAATGAAGCCAATGTTGATTATTCCAGCAATAAGTGTATTATCGATTTTCATATTGAACTTCTATATTGTTGATCCTATGTTTGGTGGGTTAAATTTGCTTCTCCGTAATTGGATTGAAGCGGCACAAGGTTCCGGAGAACTTGTATTATCAGCAGTTATTGCGGCTGCAACTGCATTTGACCTTGGTGGTCCGATCAACAAAGCAGCCGGTGCAATTGCGATTGGATTGGCTGCAGATCAAATTTTCCCGTTAACACCTAGAGTATTGGCAATTATTATTCCGCCAATCGGTCTCGGATTAGCGACTATTATTGATAAATATGTAGTTGGTCGCCGCGTGTTCGATGAAAATCTTCGAATTACAGGAAATACATCTTTACTGCTTGGATTTATTGCTATCAGTGAAGGCGCGATCCCATTTATGCTCCGCAACCCGATCATTACAATTCCGATTAATATTATCGGAGCGATTTTGGGGGCTAGTACAGCCGTGCTGCTTGGGGCGGTACAATGGCTGCCGCTTCCGGCAATTTGGGGATGGCCGTTAGTTGAGCATCTATGGGCATATTTGCTTGGCTTGCTTGTTGGCGTATTGTTTATTGCCCTTGCTAATATTTTTATCCGTTTTTCGATTATGAAAAAACAAGAAAAGCAAAGATAATCACGGCAATTGAATAGAGTTGGGGGTTGGACCTCTGGGCATTATACAGAGAGTTTAATCCCCTTATTCCATTTTCACCTTTAGGAGGAGCTTATTGTGAAGAAAAAACGAGTGTATGTCGTGCCACATTCACACTGGGATCGAGAGTGGTATTTTACAATAGAAGACTCAAATGTATTATTAGTTGAAAATCTGGATCATCTAATCGAGGTGTTGGAAAATGATCCTGATTACCATGCATATGTATTTGACGGCCAAGTATCTGTTGTAGAGGAATACCTTAAAATACGTCCGGAGAACAGAAACAGACTTGCAAATCTTATTAGGGATAAAAGGATTTTTATCGGCCCGTGGTATACCCAAACAGATTCTTTACTGGTTGATAAGGAGTCTATCATCCGTAATCTTCTTTATGGGACAGAGATAGCGAAGAAACTCGGGCATAGTATGGAAATTGGCTATTTACCGGATATTTTCGGGCAAAATGCTTATCTCCCATCTATTTTTAATGGGTTCGATATTGCGTACAGTATTGTCCAAAGAGGAATCTATACGGATCAACTGAATAAGGATCTTAATTTTACATGGACATCTCCTGACGGAAAATCAGTAATGGCTAATAATCTATATTTTGGTTACGGGCCGGGTAAATTTCTTGAAGCAGGTGCATCGTATTTGAAAGAAAGGCTGCTGCCAATGCTTGAAAAACTTGCACATCTAAATCTAAGCACCGATCACTTGCTATTACCGGCAGGAGGGGATCAGGTGCTTGTCAGAGAACACCTGCCCAAAACGGTTCGCCAATTAAATGAAAAAGACGATCAGCATGAATATTTTCTTTCAGACTATGAAACTTTTATGCGGAAAACATGGAACGAAGGAGCGGTTTTTTCAAATGAAATAAAAGGGGAACTGATTGCATCGCAAAATACCCGGATTCATAACACGATTCGTTCACAACGTTATGATATTAAAAAGTTGAATGATACCGTGGAACACAAACTCATTCATATATTAGAGCCGCTTACGGTTATCGGAAAGCATGTAGGGCTTACATATCCGCGAACCTGGCTTGACTTAATGTGGAAACAATTATTTGATGTTCACGCACATGACAGTATTGGAGGCTGCAATTCTGATGATACTAATCAAGCAATTTTACATCGTCTTGAAAAAGTGAACAGGATTACAGACGGGCTCCTTAATATCATTAAAAAACAAATAACAGAAGCTGTTAGCCGCGGAATAAACAAAGAAAATATATTGGTTTTATTCAATACTTCTTCAACAATTCACAGCGGATTAATGGAAGCTGCAGTATTCACAAAGAGCCAAAAATTCGAAATCAAAACCATAGAGGGTCATATTGTATTGTTTGATATAGCTGACCAACAATATATAAGCGGCGGGAAGAAGGTAGTCGTGACCGCGGAAGGAGAAAAAGAGGTTGCAATTCCGGGCTACTATCGATCAGTCATCTATATCCGGGCAAAAGAAATCCCTGCAATGGGGTACAGCACTTTCATTATGGAAGAAGGTATCGGGAAGCCTGCCTTCATAGAAGCTGTTTCGGTTAACAAAATTGAAAATAATGATCTCTTAATCGAGTTCCAGGGCGGGAGCCTTTCTGTCATGCATAAGCCTTCGGGAAGGAAAATGTCATCTTTTTTCCGTTTTGAAAATGCAGCCGATGCGGGTGATTCTTATGATTTTTCTCCGTTACCGGAAGATAGAACTATCTATCTGGAAAAAGCAGAGCTTATAAAGGTGGAATCCGGCCGCTTTACACAAAAAATGGTCATAAAACATGAAAAAGATGTGCCGGGAAATCTACAAGAAAGAAAAGAAATGAAAAAAACGAAAAAATTAGTTATTCAAACTATTTTTGAACTTCGGGAAGGAGAGAAATTTGTACGCGTTAAGCATGAAATTGCTAATAACATTAAAGATCATCGGCTCCGCGTCCTGTTTACCGGTACTGTCGATCAACCGAAAATGTCATTTGCCGACCAAGGCTTTAGTATTTTGAAAAGATCTATAAGCAATTCTTATATGGCAAAATGGCGTGATCTCCAATTCGCAGAGGCTCCGGTACCAATCTATCCTTTAGAAAATTTTTCAGGGATCATCGGTAATCATCATGTTTTTGCTGTTATTACAAAAGGGCTAAAGGAATATGAAGTATTGGAAGATAGCAATGCTTTTGCTTTAACTCTCTTCCGCAGTGTCGGTTTATTAGGGCGTGATGATTTATGCTGGCGCCCCGGCAGGGCATCAGGGATTAACAATAAAATCGTCTATACGCCGGATGCACAATTGCAAAAGCACATGCAATTCGAATATGCGCTTTATTTTGACAATGGTTCCTTGAATGCAGCAGAAATATTTGCTATTTCTGATAAGTACCGCGGTCAATATGCAGCATATCAAAAACAAAAACTTAATTCGTTTGAAGAACGGTTAGAACGCTTTGAAATTCCTCTCCCGCTTCACACGTTGCCGGATCAGATTTCTGTATTCGGCATTGGGAACAAGCGGATATTTATGAGTTGTTGTAAACTGGCGATGGAAGATGACGGCATCATTATACGAATGTTTAACCCCGGTAACCAAACGGAGCAGGTTACAATCGATCATTCCTTTCAAAAAATGAGTAAAACGAACTTATCTGAAAGGGAATTAGCCGCATTAACCGGCACTGTAAAGGTAGCGGCAAAGGGATATGTAACCTTAAAACTGATATAAAGGAATGGAAGAAATGAATAAACAAATTTTACTAGCATCTGTCGAAAAAAAGTTACAAAAAATATATAAAGAAGAATATCAAGCCTGTTTTATTCAGGATTTCGAAGTGTTAATTGATAGATGGATGAAGCAGGAATGGGGAACGAATGAACCTATAACCGAGAGAAATGTATATTTGATAACGTACGCGGATAGTATTTTTGAGAAGGGGAAGCCAACCTTAGAGTCGTTGCATCACTTTTTAAAAAAAGAAGCAATAAATACGATTACGGATATCCATTTGCTGCCGATGTTCCCTTATACATCAGATGACGGCTTTTCTGTAGTCGACTATCGGATGATTAATCCTCCATTTGGTACATGGAAGGATATTGATAAACTTTCAGAAGATTTTCGGCTCATGTTCGATTTTGTTGCTAACCATCTCTCAAAGTCAAGCGAGTGGTTTCAAGGATTTATAAATGGAGATAAAAAGTATCATCATTATTTTATTCCGAAAGATTCAAAATTTGATACAACAAATGTCGTTCGTCCCAGAACTTCGCCGCTATTTCACTCCTATGAAGGAAACGGGCAGACAAAAACTGTATGGACAACTTTTAGTGAAGATCAAGTAGATTTAAATTATCATCACTTTCCTGTGTTACTGAAAATGACAGACATTTTACTTTCATATGTTCATAAAGGAGGATCCAGTATCCGCTTAGATGCGATAGGATTTATTTGGAAGGAAACTGGAACTTCCTGTATGCATTTACCTGCTGCACATTTGATTATTCAAATTTGGCGGGAGGTTCTTGATTTCTTTCAACCAAATACACAAATTATTACGGAAACCAATGTCCCGCATAAGGAAAATATCAGTTATTTTGGCAATGGTAAAAATGAGGCTCATATGGTATATCAATTCTCCTTGCCGCCACTTGTCCTTTATACCTTAACGACCCATGATGCAACGAAGATTTCAAATTGGGCAAAAACGATTCATAAAATATCGAATCAAGCTACCTATTTCAATTTTTTGGCAAGCCATGATGGTATAGGCATGCGTCCGGTAGAAGGAATTTTATCAGAAGATGAAAAACAGCTTCTTATGGATAAGGTTCTGGAGAATGGAGGACGGATATCTTATAAAACAAATGCAGATGGAAGCAAGTCTGTTTATGAATTGAATATTAATTATTCAAATGCTCTTATCAACAAAGGGGAAGATGATACAGAGGAAATGGCTGTGAAAAAAATGCTTGCGGCCCATTCTATCCTTTTGTCTGTTATCGGTGTCCCGGCGATATATTATCACTCTTTATTAGGATCTGAAAATGATAGCAAGGGACTGGAAGAGACGGGGATGAATCGCCGGATAAATCGTGAAAAGCTTGAATGGAACAACCTCTTAGAAGAGCTGCAAAGCAATTCGCGAAGAAAAGCAATTTTTACCGGTCTTAAAAAGCTTATTAAAATTCGGCGGCAGCATTCTGCCTTTTCTCCTTTCGCATCGCAATCCATTTTACATTTCGGAAAAAAAGTTTTTGCGTGTAAAAGGAGGAATGAGGAAACCGGGGAAGAGATTTATTTTCTGTTGAATGTTGATTCCAAACCCGTCACTATCCCGTTTGTAAAAAAGGGACTCGATTTAATTACCGGTGCTGAAATGGATGGTGTGATCAAATTAGAAGGCTATGATTTTGTTTGGCTGAAGAATTAATACAAAACAAAGCACATGCATATACCGGCAAAACGCTTGGATGAAAGAAAGTCCGGGCGTTTTTCTTTTCTCATGCATATCAGGTATAGAGGTAGTCATCCAAAAAGGAAAACTTCACCAAAAATGATGAAAAGTTTTTTACATAGGAGTTAAATCCCCGCTGATATAGTTATGACCTTCTTTTCTGAGCAAAGGAGCTGATCGATATAAAGCAGTGTATTCTCCTGATCCCCCAAGTTTTGTGTTTGCTAAAAACCTATTCACCTTTCTTCGTTTTAAGTACTTATTGAATGAAAAAGAAAAGTTTCGCTCACGCGACAAAAACACATCAACAGAAAAACATATTTTTGTTAAAATAGAAAGGGAATGAAGAACTATTTTTTAAGGTTTTATTTTAAAAAGCAAAAAAAAAATGAAACCTTTTTGCTATCGATTCGTACTATCGTATAGCCGCATGCATGAGAGCGGGGGGGAAGAAATGGAATTACTTGTAAAGAAGAGAATAAAACAAGTATTAAAAGGAGACCAAAATGCATTCGGCGAGATTGTAGAAATATACAAAGATAAAATCTTTCAACTTTGCTATCGAATGCTTGGCAATCGGCATGAAGCAGAAGATATTACACAAGAAGCGTTTATAAGGGCATATGTCAATATCAGCAGTTTTAATATTAATTTAAAATTTTCCACTTGGATGTACCGAATTGCAACGAATTTATGCATTGACCGCATTCGCAAAAAGAAGCCGGATTTTTATTTAGATGCTGAGGTTGCCGGAACGGATGGATTAACGATGTACTCGCAAATCCCTTCCGATACCCGCTTGCCTGAGGATGATTTAGAAAGTATGGAGCTCCAGAAAACCATTCAAATGGCAATCGAAAAACTGCCGGAAAAGTATCGCTCCGTTATTGTCTTAAAATATATTGAAGAGCTTTCCTTAAATGAAATCAGTGAGATATTAGAGCTTCCGCTTGGCACGGTAAAGACACGGATTCACAGAGGACGTGAAGCGTTAAGGCATCAATTGCGAAATGTTTAATAAAGAAGGTGAGAATGTTGAAATGTCCAGAAGAAATAGTTTTTTATATGCATGAATATTTGGATGAAGATATTTCAGCCGATCATGAAAAAATGTTGAGAGAGCATATACAAAGCTGTGAATCTTGCCGGGAACATTATCATGAATTAAAAAGATCGATTGCTTTTGTACAAAGCACGTCCCATATTCAAGCACCTGCAGATTTCACCCAAAAAGTAATGGCAAGCCTGCCAAAGGAAAAAAAACGGGTTGGCATGAAACGATGGCTGACACGTCATCCGCTGCTTGCGGCGGCATCGCTTTTCTTTGTATTAATGGCTTCAAGTTTGCTGTCAGCCTGGAACGAGGATCATGAATTTTCTGTTTCCAAACAGTCTAATTTAATTGTTCAAAATAATACAGTGATTGTCCCGGCGGGAGAAGTTGTAAAAGGAGATGTAATTGTCCGTAACGGTACATTAAAAATTGAAGGTGAAGTTGACGGCGATGTGACAGTCATTAACGGGGAAAAATACATGGCTTCCGCCGGCAATGTTACTGGAGAAATTAAAGAGGTAAATGAGCTGTTTGACTGGATTTGGTACCATATGAAAAAGACTGTAACAGATGCTTTCAATATTTTTGACCAATCAGAACCTGAAGCGGAATAGAAATTTTGATAAATGCACAGCCAAAATTTCTAAATTCACGAAAGTAGTAAATACCCTACTTTTTCAAGGAAGCAGAAAAAAATAGACAGAAGTGATGAATCCCTGTATTTTTTACGACAGGGATTTTTAACTCGTTCCGTATCTGTGCAGGGAACTATGCAGATATTAATAATAGAATAATTATATATATTAACAATAGCTGATAACGTCAAAAAGATAAGAATTCTTTTCTTTGATTGGTCAGAAGCAATGATGGAGGGAAACTTCTATCTTAAGCAGGGGTGCTCCTTTTTGCATAACCGGTTAAATAAGTGTTTTTGCAGTGCATATGTTATAATGAATTCGTTGTTAACTATTTAAAAATTTGGAGGAAGGACAATGGCAGACTTGCCTCTTTTGAAATATTTAGCGAATACCGTTGACATTCTCCTAGTATGGTACGTCATATATAGATTAATTATGGTAATAAGAGGAACGAAAGCAGTCCAACTATTAAAGGGCATTTTTGTCATCCTTATTGTAAAGCTGATTAGTGACCGCTTTGCTTTGCAAACGCTGGGCTGGATGATGGAGCAATTGCTCTATTATGGAGTTCTTGCCATTATCATCATTTTTCAGCCGGAGCTGCGCAGGGCATTGGAACAATTAGGGCGGGGACGTTTTTTTTCGCGCCGCAGTATAAATGAAGAAGAAGACCAGGAAAAGTTGATTGAAGCAATTACAAAAGCGGTTGCCTATATGGCGAAACGTCGTATTGGCGCGTTAATTTCCATTGAGAGAGAAACTGGAATGGGCGATTATATCGAAACCGGAATTCCGCTTAATTCCAATATTTCTGCAGAATTGCTTATCAATATTTTTATCCCTAATACACCTTTGCATGATGGAGCGGTTATTTTACAAAGAAATCGTGTGGCGGCTGCAGCATGTTATTTGCCATTGTCAGAAAGCCCTTTTATTTCAAAAGAATTGGGAACAAGGCATCGTGCGGCACTTGGAATCAGTGAAGTGACGGACAGTTTGACGATTGTCGTTTCCGAGGAAACTGGCGGAGTGTCTTTAACGAAAAACGGGGATCTTCATCGGGATTTAAAGGCAGATGCTTTTAAGGAGTTACTATCGATGGAATTACTTTCGCAAAATAAAGCAAAACAAACTACTTCTGTACTCTGGAACTGGAGGGGAAAGAAAAATGGATAAATGGATTGATAAGCTTATCCAGACGAAATGGTTTGTTCGGGTCCTTGCTTTGGTTTTAGCGTTCATGCTGTTTGAATCTGTATATGACAGCAGCAAAGGACTAACAGAAATTAATGTTCCGGGTGAACAGGATACAGAGGTAATTGAAGGTGTTCCGGTAAAAAGTTATTATGATACAGATAGTGTTGTTGTAACCGGTGTGCCGGAAACAGTTACTGTAACGCTGGAAGGACCGAGAATTCATTTACAACCGGCAAAGCTGCAGCGAAATTTTGAAGTCTATGTGGATTTAACAAGTGCAGAGCTTGGGGAACAACGTGTTCCAATTGAAATAAGGGGTCTTTCTGATCAATTAGAGGCAACTATCGAGCCTTTATATGCGAATGTGGAAATTCAAGAAAAAGTAACGAAAGAATATCCGGTAGAGGCAGAATTTAATCACGATTTAATTGAAGACGGCTATGTAGCAGGAGATGCTGTTGCAGAACCCGGAAGGGTAAAAGTAACTGGTGCGAAAGATGTGATGGATCAGGTTGCATATGTGAAAGCTTCCTTAAATTTAACGGAACCAATCGATGATGAGGTGAAAACAAGCTCCATTGTCACTGCTTTAGACAAAGATTTAAATAAATTGGACGTTACAGTAGAGCCGCAGGAAGTAGAAGTGACCGTTCCGGTAAAAGCATCTACGAAAAAAGTGCCGATAAATGTGGTAAGGGAAGGAACTCCTCCTGAAAACGTCACGATTCAATCGATATCGTTAAATGTAAATGAAGCAATAATTATGGCAAATCAAGATGTACTAGACGATACAGAAAATGTCAGAGTTGAGGTAGATGTAAGTAATATTCGTGAAAATACGGAGATAACCTTGCCTGTTATTATCTCCAAAGGAATCGTAGCAGTGGATCCGAAACAGGTACAAGCAACCATACGTGTTGAAGCAGCAGCGGAAGAAACAAATGCGGGCGGCGGCCAGGATCAGGGATCCGGACCAGGTTCTGGGGGCGAGGAAAAGGCCGAAAAAACGATAGCGGATGTTCCGATACAGTTACGTGAAGTGCCTTCTCAATTTAATGCGGTATTTTTAGATCCTGCAAATGGAAGGACATCTGTCACTGTTTCCGGTCCAAACAATATAGTAAATGGTATAAACGCATCAAATATTACTTTATTTATTGATTTGAGGAGTGTTACAAATACGGGTGTCCGTAACGCATCTATATCCGTAACTGCTCCCCCCAATATAACTTGGGAATTAGCGATGGCTGAAGCCAGAATCGAAATAACTGATAAAGACTAGTGCAGAGAATAGATATCAAAAAATGAACGAAAGAGAAGTAAGTAGATATTTCGCTTTTTGAACATCCTCTATAGACAAAAAGAAAAAAGCGAATAAATATAAAGTGCGGATGCTTTATAGGTGAACAATCAGAGCACTTCCGGGGCATGGAAGAGGTCATATTTCACTTTAATGAGAGCAGAAGGAGAGATTATCTAAATGGGTAAATATTTTGGGACGGATGGAGTACGTGGAGTCGCCAATAGTGAATTAACCCCGGAGCTTGCCTTTCAATTAGGGCGTTACGGAGGATATGTTTTAACAAAAAATCAAGAACAGCGGCCGAAAGTATTGATTGGAAGGGATACACGTATTTCCGGACACATGCTGGAAGGTGCGCTTGTTGCTGGTTTATTGTCCATCGGAGCCGAAGTAATGCGTTTGGGTGTGATTTCCACTCCGGGAGTGGCATACTTAACAAAGGTTCTCGGAGCTGATGCGAGTGTCATGATTTCAGCATCACATAATCCTGTTGAAGATAATGGTATAAAATTTTTCGGTCCGGACGGATTTAAGCTTTCCGATGAACAAGAGCTTGAAATTGAAGGCTATATAGATCAAGAAAAGGATGTATTGCCGAGACCTGTTGGCGATGAGCTCGGTCAGGTAAATGATTATTTTGAAGGCGGGCAAAAATATTTGCAATTTTTGAAGCAGACGGTGGAGGAAGATTTTACAGGTATTCATATTGCCCTTGATTGTGCACATGGTGCAACATCATCGCTTGCCACTTATTTATTTGCGGATTTAGAAGCGGATCTTTCCACAATGGGCGCATCTCCAAATGGCTTAAATATTAATGATGGAGTCGGATCCACCCATCCGGAGGCTCTGGCTGCTTTTGTAAAAGAAAAAGAAGCGGATGTCGGTCTGGCTTTTGATGGGGATGGAGACCGCTTGATTGCAATCGATGAAAACGGGGAAATTGTCGATGGCGATCAAATTATGTATATTTGTGCTAAATATATGAATGAGCAAGGACGTTTAAAAAAAGGAACAGTAGTTTCAACAGTGATGAGCAATTTAGGCTTTTATAAAGCGTTAGAAGCACAAAACATACAAAGCGTCAAAACCGCTGTCGGTGATCGTTATGTTGTTGAAGAAATGAAGAAAAATGATTATAATCTTGGCGGCGAACAATCAGGACATATTATCTTTCTTGATTATAATACTACCGGAGACGGCTTGTTAACCGGTCTGCAATTAGTGAATATTATGCAGGCAACGAAAAAGAAATTATCCGAGCTGGCTGCAGAAATGAAGAAATTCCCGCAGAAGCTCGTTAATATAAAGGTATCTGATAAAAATCATGTAGCGGACAATGAAAAAGTAAGCACTGTGATCCGCGACATCGAAACAGAAATGAACGGCAACGGTCGTATTTTAGTCCGCCCGTCAGGCACGGAGCCGCTGGTGCGGATTATGGCAGAAGCACCAACAATCGAACAATGTGACTCCTACGTTTCCCGTATTGCAAACATAGTGGAAGCAGAAATGGGATTAGGAAATAACGGGGAGTGAACTCGTTTCAGTAAGAGCAGGAACGCGGGAAATCAGATGGGGACTAGACCCCACTTGATTGGTAAAACCCACCTTTTTCCTAGAGGTGTAAAACATTTAATGATAAAAAGTTCCTCATGCCACAGTCATTTTATTTGGGCTGTGGCATTTTAATTTTGAATGTTAGAAGGGTTAAACCTCCTGCCAACTGAGTAATCAACTGTTTTTATCTTTTTTTGCGCTTTAAGTCCTCATTTTTCTAACTTATGTTCTCATTCCAGAAATTTAAGTCCTTATTTTTCTGACGTATGTCCTTATTCCAGAAATTTAAGTCCTTATTTTTCTGGCATATGTCCTCGTTTCAGAAATTTAAGTCCTCATTTTTCTGACGTATGTCCTCATTCCAGAAATTTAAGTCCTTATTTTTCTGGCATATGTCCTCGTTTCAGAAATTTAAGTCCTCATTTTTCTAACTTATGTTCTCATTCCAGAAAACTATGTCCTCATTCCAGAAATTTATACTCTCATCTTCCGATTTTATGGGCTATGTCGCATTTTACACCGAAGTTCACTGCAACATTTTCCTGATGGGCTTCCTATCATCTGCATATTACCAGTAGAACAAAATCTCTTTATCCCGCATATAGTAAGAATGTAAGGTTCATAAACAAACCTTTCATAAGAAATGGATTCACAAGTAAGAAAATACAACATTTTTTCTTTTTTTCAAAAAATGCTCTCGTTTTCCCGACACTTATTATCAGTTGACGAAAGTAGCTTATTTACGATATGATAAACGTGCTTGGGCTTAGATGAAGAAAAAGGGAGGGGATATTGACTATTTTTGTGAATTGTTTCAATTTGTATCAGACATATTTTAGACAGAAGCGCCTGGACTAATCCGGAGCGAAGGGATTAGTTGACGAGGGGGAGGTTTATCGAAACTTCGGCGGATGCCTCCCGGTTGAGTAGCACAACCGACAGCTCTTCTTTAAAACATTCAGGCAACTGAATGCACAAAGGGAAGGGATTGCTATAAAAAAATTCAGAGATGAGGGGACAAGTATGTCCCTGAATAACGGCTTCTTGTCTCCTTGATTGGAGGAACAGAAGTATGTGCGGAATTGTTGGATTTATCGGGGAAACCGACTCGAAAGAGATTTTATTAAAAGGGCTTGAAAAACTTGAATATAGAGGCTACGATTCAGCAGGTATTGCCGTTTTAAATGACGCGGGGGTTCATGTATTCAAAGAAAAAGGACGAATTGCCGATTTGCGTGAGATTGTCGATGAAACTGTTAAGGGGGAAACAGGCATCGGCCACACACGCTGGGCAACACATGGCATTCCAAGCAAGGAAAATGCCCACCCGCATCAAAGTGCATCCGGCCGTTTTACGATTGTTCATAACGGAGTAATCGAAAACTATGCACAATTAAAACAGCAATACTTACAGAATGTTGCCTTAAAAAGTGATACGGATACAGAGGTTATTGTTCAATTAGTGGAGCTGTTTGTTGAGGACGGCTTACAAGTGGAGGGAGCTTTCCGCAAAACGTTAAAACTATTGATAGGTTCCTATGCTTTGGCTATGTTAGATGAGGAAGACAAAGATTCCATCTATGTTGCGAAAAATAAAAGCCCGCTTTTGGTTGGCATCGGTGATTCTTTTAATGTAGTGGCTAGCGATGCAATGGCGATGCTCTCTTTAACGGATCAATATGTCGAGTTAATGGATAAAGAAGTCGTCATTGTTGCAAAAGAGAGCGTTACAATCGAAGATTTGGATGGAAACGTCATCAACCGTGCTCCCTATAAAGCGGAAATCGACGCCAGTGATATCGAAAAGGGTACCTATGCCCACTATATGTTAAAAGAAATTGACGAACAGCCGCTTGTGATTCGAAAAATCATTCAAAAATACCAGGATGATCAAGGCGGATTATCCATTGATCCGAACATTGTCAATGCGGTAATGGAAGCAGACCGCCTATATATTATTGCAGCCGGAACATCTTACCATGCCGGCTTGATCGGGAAGCAATTTTTCGAAAAAATAGCGAAAATCCCTGTAGAAGTCCATGTTGCCAGTGAATTTAGCTATAACATGCCGCTTCTTTCGGAAAAACCGCTGTTTATCTTTATTACGCAAAGCGGCGAAACAGCCGATAGCCGTTCCGTGCTTGTTCATGTAAAAGAATTGGGTTATCAGGCATTGACGTTAACGAACGTACCTGGTTCCACTTTATCTCGTGAAGCGGATTTCACACTCCTGCTCCACGCCGGTCCGGAAATCGCTGTTGCTTCGACAAAAGCATATACGGCTCAAATCGCGGTATTAGCGATTGCTGCAGAAGTAATCGCGAAAAAGAAAGGCTTAGCACCAGGCTGGGATCTGATTCACGAATTAGGCATTGTCGCCAATGGAATGGAAATCCTTTGTAATGAAAAGGACACCTTTGAACAAATTGCCTGGGAGTATCTCTCTGTAACTAGAAATTGTTTCTTCATCGGCCGCAGCATCGACCATTATGTCGGTCTCGAAGGTGCTTTAAAGCTGAAAGAAATTTCATATATTCAAGCAGAAGGCTTTGCCGGCGGCGAATTAAAGCACGGCACGATTGCCCTGATCGAAGACGGGACACCGATTATCGCACTGGCAACACAAGAGAACGTCAACCTGAGCATTCGCGGAAACGTCAAAGAAGTCGTTGCCCGCGGCGCCCATCCGTGCATCATCTCAATGAAAGGTCTTGACATGGAAGAAGATGCCTTCGTTCTGCCGGAAGTGCACAAAATGCTCACACCTCTTGTCTCTGTCATCCCACTGCAACTCATCGCCTACTATGCAGCCTTGCACCGCAACTGCGACGTAGACAAACCGCGCAACCTCGCCAAAAGCGTGACGGTGGAGTGAAGAGGGATGTGTCGGAAGGGAATTTTGTAGATTTGAAATAAAGTTTAACCGTTTATAAAAAAGATTAATTGTTTATAAAAAAGTTGCACCGTTTTACTCCTTTGGATATGATTATCTAAAGGGGTGTTTTTGCGTCGAAAAGAAAAAGAACATCTAAAATCGATAAGTGGATTAAAGAGGGTCGAGGAACTGGCAGTGGGGCAGATTATCAGCCTTAGCTTAAAATTCAAGATGTTTCCTTATTAGGTCGGTCAACAAGATTAAAAAGTATAAAAACCGGCAGACAACATGAGTTTTTATCGGATTTGGAACGGAACTACTTTTATATAACTGAATTTTCTGGATTATCGCTTATATGCTACGCTGAATTTAAAGGAATTTACATCTCTAATTATTACAATGGCACTTTATCATAACCAAAAGGTCATTGATAAATATCCTGTTGTTTAGCGGCGGAGTAATATCAGGGCGAAAACAGTTTCCAATGCCCTTCGGAGATAACTTCTACCGCTCCGTCGATCACTTTGATGGCGGTTTGATCGTCAATCGCATACGCCAACCCCTGCATCCCGTCGGCCCATCTCTTTGCGGCAGCCATGGTGTTTCCCGGCAGCATCTCGTTATCCAGATGCGGAAACATTGCAAAATCGACCAGTCTCAGCGTTTCATCACCACCGTTGGGTGGAGTCCAGCCAACGAAATATTCCCCAATTTTAGGTGCCATCACCATGCTCCCAGCACTCATTCCCACATAGACTGCGTGCAGCGACGGCAAGAGGTCTGCCAGCCCGGATTGCCGCATCCAGTGGCAAAGGTAGAGGGCGTCGCCGCCCGCCACCAGCAGGACATCCGTCTCCTGGACCAGCGGTAACCAGCGGTCTTCGTCGATGCTTGGCAGCGCTGTGAGCTCCAGCACGCCGACGGACTTCCAACCCAAGTCGACCATGGGATTCTCGGAATTCCCGCTGATGAACTGCCAGGCTTTGACGCCGGGGCCGACCCAGGGGTGTCCGTACATCGCCGTGGGGATGCACAGGGCGTTGGAGTCGGCGATCGGCTTGCCCAGCATGTCAACCAGCGCGTCGTGTATGCTTTTGTTATTGATGCCTGCAGATGTGAGCAGAAACTTCATAACTTCTCTCCTTGTCGTTTATTTTCAAAGGGGGTGCGGACGTCGTTTGTACAGTTTAAGCTGGTACAAGACCCAAATTAACCTGAATTGGGTCGCATCAAGAACCTTCCCCGTTTCAGGTATATTTTCTATAAGGATAGTTATAAGTCCTTTGTTGAATTTTGTCTGATTTTATCGAAATAAATGTAGCAGTATTCTCGATTTCCAATACTTTAATAGATTTTATCTGTAATTAGCTAGCAGAAAGCTCGACAAATCCTTTTAGATGATTGAGTAATGATTGATTATGTCCTTCAACCCTATCATACCCACCTCTCCACGTAAAGTCCTATGTTTGTATGCGTTGAATACGATAAATAATTACTGTAGATAATGCTTCCACGAAGTTAGAAATAAGTCATTTTTAGTATCTTAAAATACGATAAATACGGTGGAAAAACATACTGTAGATAAGGACAGTATAATTGAATAAGATTAAAGCTAATTCTTTTATAATAGAATGAATTTCATGATTGCATATTAGTATTCTTCCGCAATCGAACCAGATTGTTGAATGACAAGTTAAATTGTATAGCGAAAATTGCGAATAATTTTACTTGAGCTAACGGGGCAGATTAGTTTTACAATAATTCTCGAATTTCACTTTACATATACACACTTTTATGTTAAATTACTCAAAGATAAATTTGACAAAAGGAGGTGCAAGCAATGTTAACTGTTTATAGAATATTGTTTGGGAAAAATGCAAAAATTGGTAATGGAATAGCAGACAAAGGGAGTAGTCTGTCCTTTTTTATGCTATACAACCATATAAAAAACAGTTATCGGAGCTTTGCATCGATTGAATGACTTTATTTATTTGTGCATATTTTGATATTAATGTCTCGCACCGATAATTTTATCGGTGCTTTTTGTGTTCTTTTTTAACTTAACGGATAGATAAACTCCCTTCTATTTACTCACAAAAAATTAGAAAGTCTTATGGAAGGTGAGAAACATGCAATTAAGACAAATTAATAAATACAGAAGAATAAAAGAAGGGCTTAATGTGACCGATAGAAGTCAATTTGGAATTGATATAGATGCTGCTTGTGGTCAGTTGTATGCAAATTATCACAGTAAAAAGTGTTCATATACAAAGGAGGGATTATCATGTCAATAATACAAGTTCAAGACTTAACTTTTTCTTATCCAGGTAGCTTTGACAATATTTTTGAAGGTGTAAACTTTCAAATAGATACAGATTGGAAACTTGGATTTATCGGTAGGAATGGACGAGGCAAAACTACATTCTTTCATTTGTTATTAGGGAATTATGAGTATAGTGGGAAAATCATTTCTTCGGTAGAATTTAATTATTTTCCTTACCCAGTTTCGGATAAAAACAAGGATACGCATGAAATCTTAGAAGAAATTTGTCCCCAAGTAGAAGATTGGGAATTTCTTCGTGAAATATCCTATCTAAATGTTGATGCTGAAGTTATGTATCGACCATTTAAAACATTATCAAATGGGGAACAAACAAAGGTGTTGCTTGCTGCACTTTTTTTGAATGAGGATCAATTTCTATTGATTGATGAGCCAACCAATCATCTAGACACGGATGCTCGAAGGGTGGTCTCTGATTATCTAAGGAAGAAAAAAGGGTTTATTTTAATTTCGCATGACAGAATCTTCTTAGATGGATGTGTTGACCATATCTTATCTATAAATAGAGCAAATATTGAAGTGCAAAGTGGTAACTATTCTTCTTGGAAGTTAAATTTTGATAGACAACAGGAACACGAAGAGGCAACAAATCAGCGTCTACAAAAAGACATCGGGAGATTAAAACAGTCTTCAAAGCGAGCAGCAGGTTGGTCTAGTCAAGTGGAAGCTTCCAAAAACGGGACAACAAATTCGGGTTCTAAATTGGATAAGGGTTTTGTAGGACATAAAGCGGAAAAGATGATGAAGAGAGCAAAGAACCTTGAATCAAGGCAACAAAAAGCTATTGAGGAAAAGTCTAAGCTGCTAAAGAATGTAGAAAAAACCGAGTCATTAAAATTAGAACCATTGAAATTTCAGTCAAATGAATTGATTGTTTTGGCTGATGTATCTGTTAAGTACGATGACCAAATAGTGAATAAGCCAATTAGTTTTAAAGTTGAACAAGGTGACCGAATTGTACTAGATGGAAAGAACGGAAGCGGAAAAAGTAGTATTCTAAAACTAATTCTAGGAAATCCGATACAGCATACAGGTTCAATGAATTTAGGTTCAGGCCTCATCATTTCCTATGTCCAACAAGATACTTCTCATTTGAAGGGAATGTTATCGGACTTTATTGAAGAGCATGAGATTGATGAAACGTTATTTAAAACCATCCTACGTAAGCTGGATTTTGACCGAATTCAATTTGAGAAAGAAATATCTCACTATTCTGGTGGACAAAAGAAAAAGCTGCTTATAGCCAAAAGTTTATGTGAAAAAGCACATTTATATATTTGGGATGAACCGTTAAATTTTATTGATATCTATTCGCGCATGCAAATTGAAGCTCTTATTCAAAGATTTAATCCCACAATGGTTATTGTTGAGCATGATCAGGCATTTCAGCAAACAGTTGCAACAAAAACTATATCGATGTAATTAATTATGAAAACTAAAAAGAGGAGCCAGAAAAATGAATAATCCTTTTGTATCTTTTAGCATTGCAATGATCACACCCTTTTCAACTAAAGGTGATCTTTATTTAGATGGCGTACCATCATTAATGGATTTTTATCAAGCTGGAATTTGCCGAGAACCTCTATCAAAATTAAATGAAGATGAGAAAAGAAATATCGATAAAGTCTTTTCAGCGGTTTTGAAATAGTCTATCTTATGTGACACAAGGGAAACGTCAATGATTTAGAGGACAATACGAATGAAGATAGTACATCCAAAATAATTGGATATTAAAGCCCAATTAAATTGTTTAAATGTAATAAGAGCATGTAATGAAACATGCTCTTTTTCCCCCATATCGGCTGAAAAAGAAAAGCAGGTAAAAAAGTAGCACCAAAAATCATTCCTGTCCAAAGCTGAATATCAGTTTGATTGTGAATACCTAAATCATTTTTAAGATAGATTGGGATAAAGGGTATAATTAATCTAAATGAAGACATCACTGTGAGGCTGAGTTTGGATGTACCGCAGTGCACGACGAATGGAGCAAGCAGATGTCTATATAATTATTAATCTAACAAACACAAAAAGACCCGGGAATCGAAAAAAGTATCTTTTCTCGAAAACCGAGTCTATTTGGGAATGATTGTTTACAAAGAATTTAAAACGATCTTTTTATCGCACATCATCTAGTGATTTCACCACAGTATGAGCAATAGGCTTCCATTCAACATCTCTAAACAAGGCCACAACGGAAATAGGTATATAGGTAAACATAAAAAACGGAAATGTGAAGGTATAAGCGATTTTTTTCCAATTAGAACAATGAATATTTCTCCACTCCGTCAAAGTTGTAATGAAACCTAGCATAAACAGGACTCCATAATACCAAACAATGGATTTTAATATGGATATTGAAGTGTTTTCAAAGAGTTCTTTTCCATCAAAAAAACCCGCGACGAAGAAAATTCCGTTTACCAAGATGCTGATACTGGAAATAAGTATCGCGGGCAAGATCGTCATGGTCAAATCGTAGCAGGAAAACCTATTTTGCTTTCCTTTAAAAATGCCACTGACTAAATCCCTTCCGTATTTAGCAAAAACTTGATAAAAGCCCTTCGCCCACCGTAATCTTTGATGCCAAGACTGTCTGAAGGTTAAGGGCTGCTCGTCATAAAGCATAGCGTTTTTACAATATCCGATCTTTTCCCCTTTAATAATCTGAGAAACGGAAAACTCAATGTCTTCTGTAAGAAGATGATGAACCCAGCCTCCATTATCTTTAATCACATCAGCATGTACAAGAAACCCTGTTCCAGAAATGGCACAACTAGATTTCAGAACCATTCTTGGTAGATTAATATATTCAGCTTCATGCAGGAACCAAAGGGCATAACCTGCTGTAATCCAATTCTGATCGTAGTTTTTTGAGTTTCGATAACTCGTGACTACTCTGTATCCCTGATTAAAAGTTTTGTTCATCTCCGTTATATAATTTTCAACAAGAAGATTGTCAGCATCAAATACAAAAAAACCATCATACTTTTTGGATGAATATTCTCTTCCGATGATTTTAAACATATAGTCGAGAGCATAGCCCTTTCCAACCTGAGTCTTATTGAAACGCTCCCTGACAATCGCCCCCGCTTTCCTTGCAACCCGGGCTGTCTGGTCGGTACATTTATCTGCTATAACATAAACATCAATCAATTCTTTAGGATAATTTTGATTTTTTATACTTTTTATTAGTTGTCCAATGACAAGTTCTTCATTACGTGCTGCAATAATCACTGCGTATCGGTAAGGATGAATCTGCTGCATTTCAGCCTTTTTGCTTTTTTTGGCTTTAAAAGCAACAAACATGTATATGATATGATAAGAATACAACAATGCAAATAAGATGAATAGGACAAAGTTAAAATAATTTATAAAAGTTGATATAAGTGAACCCAAGCTGATACCCCCACGGAGATATTTTATACTTCACTTTCTTCTACTACTCACAAGGATCCCTACAATTGAAATTGTGCAGAATGTTGCGAGGTCTAGCCTTTTCAAAATTAATAAGTAAGTTCGTATAATAAATACTGACCCTCCTGTTTAGACTAATTTTTTACGAACTTCAAAGGCCACAATTGCCCTTTCAATATTATTAACAATTAAGTATATTACGTATTTTTAAACTAAAGATTATCGGAATGTTAAGCTTTGGTAAAACTTTTACATTCTAAAATTAATGGTGATCTCATTAGCCTGCTTTTCCAATTTCTGCACCATGTTAGAAGTGCCTTATACAATATAATAGATATTTTTCATATTTTCCAATAAAGACGAGTACTTGTTATTATTCAAGCTGGAATTTGTTGAGAAGCCCTATCAAAATTAAATGCAGATGAGAAAAGAAATATCGATAAAGTCTTTGCAGCAGTTTTGAAATAGTCTATCTTATGTGACACAAGGAAAACGGTATCATTCCATTTTAAACAAACAAAACTGATCCCCCCGAAGTTGGACGGATCTGATCCCTGTAAAGTAACAAGAAAGGTGTATTAGTTGATTTATAGGCATCTCAAAAGAGGTGCCTTTTTTTGGATACAGAACATTCCTGTGATTATTTCTAACTTATCACAGCAAGATTTGGAAAGACTAACTAATCCTACTATGGTATCTTATTATCATCAAAATAACTTAACTAAATAGAAAGGAGTATACACGAGCGTGAGAGTACTTTAAAGCAAAATTAATAATTTGAATCAATAGGTAGTTTTTTGATAGGTGTATAGATGTGGTAAGCTGAATCAAGATTGTGAATGTTATCAAAAACTTGAATGAGTTCGATATGTGAATTCTCAGTTTCCTGCTTTGAGATTTTTAAAAATCTTGCAAAATCAGTTATGAAGATATCTCCTATGTCAAGTAAATCACCAAAATATTTGAATTTGGCACAAAAGAGTTGCGGAATATCAACGGTAAAATAATAGGGTTTATCAATCTGTATATCATGTGGAATCCCGAAAAGAACTTTGAAACGGGTTGAATTTGGTTGACAATCTGAATAGATGACATAACATGCACCATTTATTGTTTCATCAATGCTATTTAATAGCATTTTTGAATGAGAGCGGATCTTTGTCTTGTAATCATCTGTTGCAAGATCAACTTCAAAGGCTATGCCACTCACCTTGAATGTTTCGAGTTCCGTTAGAGTGAAATCGGTGACAATATCACCATTGATGTTTTTAATGGATCTTTTAACCACTGAAGGTATTGGCACTTGAGATATGGTCTTATCTTTAACTCTAAGAGAGCTTGGTGCTAAACCGTATTGGCGTTTGAAAGCACGGGTGAATGATGATTGAGTTCCAAAGTTTAGATGATAAGCAATATCTGTTAAAGATAAGCTATTGTTTTGAATAAATCTTAGTGAAGCATTCAATCTTCTGGATAGTATGTAATTGTTTAATGAACAACCCATCATGGCAGAAAAAAGTCTATGAAAATAGTATTTGGACATGTTGAAGTTATTAGCAACAGACTCCAATGATAAAGGATATTGTATGTTGTTTTCAATATATATCAAAGCATTCTCAATTACTTCATAATGATCCATAATAACTCCTCATATCAGTGTTTTTATGATATTAGCAACTAGTATAACTTAACTAGTCGAAATATGGGCTATAAAACCCAGCTCTGTTTAGGATCATTCTGATTCAAGCAATTTATAAAATAGCCGAGAACACTCGTGACTTTAGTCATGAGAGGTTCAGAATAACGTAGTGTATGAGTGATTAATCATGATTGTCTAGAGGCATCTTGAATCGTAGAAAAAAGTTGGATTGACAAAGGTGTATAGGTGCTATACACTATTTGCTTGATGAATAAAGTTGAAATTTCTAAAGAGAAAATAAGCATTGCCTTATTGGATGTGATCAATAAGTTCTCAAAAGTAAACCGGAAAAAAAGGGACTATGGGATTGGGGAACCATTATTTCATTCAGAGATTTATACACTTAATGAAATAAAGGATCATGAAGGCATCCATATTACAGCGTTGGCTGAGATTTGTGGGGTGACGAAAGGTGCGGTTTCTCAAGTGCTTAAAAAACTTGAGCAGAAGGGGCTGATCATTAAGGAGAAGGATATTCGTAACCAGTCGAGACTTAAACTGAAATTAACGGCTAAAGGTGAAATCGCATATGCCCATCATTTGCAATATCATGAAAAATTCAAGAAAATGGTGGTGGAAATTCTCCAGGATGTTTCTGTTGAAAAGGTAACCTTTACGGAAGAATTTTTAGAGAAGGTAGAAGAAAAATTGAGTCAATTGTAACTGAGGGCACCACTGAGAAATTTTTTTTGAAAAAAGTGTATAGTATCTATACCCTTTTGAGATCAATACTTTTCTCCATTTGCTTAAATCGGCAGTGCGAATTTTTTTGCTGTCGGACTTGCGACTCCATCGCCTACATGTTCTAATGGAGCATCGTGTTACCAGCAATTATCTTTTCTTTTGAACTACTCTCAAGATGTGCAGCAGTAGCGAAAAGTTTTGGAGATTTTGTCCTATAAACAGTGTGTTTAAAGAAGTAACAATAGATGAATTTCTGAATTTATATGTGAAATGCAATAATTATAAATTATAGGAGGCAATTCAATGGAACCACTTATCGTACTTGTATTCGTTACGCTGGCGCTTCGCGGCGCAGGAGCCGTAGGAGTGAGCGCTCTACGTTCATGGACGGTTGCTCTTCGGGGCGGACTAGCAGCTATGTTCGTTTTGACGGGGGTCGTTCACTTCGTATGGATGCGCTCGGAACTCATCAGCATGGTTCCTCCCGCCCTGCCATATCCCGAGTTTATTGTGACCATTACCGGTATACTGGAATTGGCAGGTGCAGCAGGATTGCTGTTGCGGCCGACAGTTTCCTGGGCGGCAGGAGGGCTCACGCTCCTGCTTGTCGTGATGTTTCCCGCTAATATCTATATAGCTGTTGAAGGTCTTACAACGAACCCGGTCGATTCGCTGATTCCCCGTACCTTGATGCAACTTGTCTTTCTGACAGCGACTATTACAGTGTTTATATCACACAGACGCAGGTCAATTCGGCGGACTCCGACCCCACGGAACAACTCGTAGGGATAACCATACGGCAAGGAGGGCTAATTCCCTTGCAGGTGTAGTCTATTTTGTTGTTTCATCATAATAAAGTTGTTTAAAAAAACACACTTTATCGAACGTGTGTTTTTGTTGTGCTGAATCTAAAGAGATGATAAATTCATGGTTAATGCTAATTCAAGGGTGAACTATTTTTTAGCACTCTTAATTCTGTGAGGAACTATGATGAAGGCGGATGGATTCCTCAGAACCAAATTGGAACCTTCTCCATCGTCCCGACGATTGTAGACGCAGTGAATATTCCGGTAATGGCGACTGGTGGAATTAATGATATTCGTGGTGTGAGAGCAGCATTTGCTCTTGGTGCTGAAGGGGTCTATGTAGGAACTCGCGTTTTATTGTATCGAAAGAATGCCCTGCTTCAGACATTACGAAACAAGATATTATTCGTTCAAAAGCGAAGGAACTGGTTTTTGTGTCGTCACTTCAACGTTCCACACCACATAAATTAGCTCTAGAATTAGAGCGTAGATATAAAAATGGAACATCCCTTGAAGAGGAAATGAGTCTTCGTCCGGGAATGCTGGAGGGGAAGCTGAATGAAGGAATCGTTTCTGTGAACACGGCTATTGATCTCAATACTGAAGTTAAGAGTTGCAAAAACATCGTCAAAGAATTAATGACTGACTTTATTAAGTAATTTAACCAATTTGTACCTATGATTTCATTTGCATGAACTTTGTACATTATGTATAATTCTCATGGGCAGTATCCGTGGGAACTGCACCTTGATAGTAACTCACATAAAGTGAAACTTCCATCAGTGGGGGTTTTTCGACGTACAGGACGTACTAGTGCCGACGTTGCAACAGGACGCCTGAGCCTTTAGTCGGTAGACGTCCCCCACTGATGGTTAGCCACGCTGAGCCTGATTGAATTTTCTAAGGGCTAAAGCCCAAAGAAAATTCTTATCACGCGAAGCCTGACTGATTTTTCTAAGAGCTGAAGCTCTAAGAAAAACCTTGTCTCACCAATCGGGCTTTTAGGGGCAGTTTATCCCCCGCCTAAAATGATTGGTTTCACCTCTATTTTTGGGGCGGGGGTATTACTGCCCCTTAATCTGCGATAAATTCAACGATTTCTGCCTAGATCCGATTGCCGGACCGGGACAGAGGGATGAAACATGTAAAAGAGTACTTTAGATCTTCTGCCTTCAGAAGAATCTTTTTATATGCTCTTCGAATTGTTTAACCTCTCCCCTAATTAAAGGAGGGAATAAGATGAAACAAACGACAGATTTCTTGAAGATGAAACAAAAAAATGAAAAGATTTCCATGATAACAGCCTATGACTATCCGTCTGCAAAACTTGCCGAACAAGGCGGCATTGACGCTATTTTGGTCGGTGATTCGCTTGGAATGGTAGTTCTGGGTTACGATTCAACAATCCCAGTTACACTTGAAGACATGATTCATCACACGAAAGCTGTTAAACGTGGAGCAAAGGATACATTTGTTTTTACGGATATGCCGTTTTTAACCTACCATTTATCTATTAAAGATACATTAATTAATGCTGGGAGATTAATTCAAGAAGCAGGGGCACATGCTGTGAAGCTGGAAGGTGCCGATGAAGTCATCGAACATATCGCCGCCTTGACGAGGGCTGGAATTCCTGTCTGCTCACATCTTGGGTTGACACCGCAATCTGTCGGTGTTTTAGGTGGATATAAGGTGCAGGGAAAAGATGCGTCAGCTGCTAGAAAATTGTTGGAAGATGCTAAGAAATGCGAAGCGGCAGGGGCGTTTGCACTTGTTTTGGAATGTGTTCCAAGACAACTTGCAGAAGAAGTAACCAAAGCCGTTTCGATTCCGATAATTGGAATCGGTGCTGGATTGGATGTGGATGCCCAGATTCTCGTTTATCATGATATTATAAGTTATGGTGTTGATCGGGTGGCTAAATTTGTAAAACAATACCATTCAGTGAATCCGCTTATATTGGAATCAATTCAAGCTTATATTGCTGATGTGAAGAATAAACGTTTTCCTGAGGAAAAACATTCTTTTACCATGAAGGACGAGGAACTGAAAGCACTTTATGGAGGTAAGCAGTGAAGGTAATTATAACTATAAAGGAAGAACTTTTATACAATTCAAGAATATTCGATACAAGCAAGAATAGAAAAAAGAAGGGGGGATCGGATATTTAAAGGAAAAACTATATAGAAGAAAGAGGGATGGAAAGAAGAGGACAAAGGGAAGAGGCTTAGAAGCGAAGGATTTAAAGGGAGCAGGAAAGGGGGCAATGGATTTTTTGGCAAATATATAGAAAAGAATTGGTCTGCAGAAATATTATGTGGAAATCATATTATCTACATATAAGTTTTTTTGAAAGACGTATAAATAATTCCATTGCCGGAGTAATCCATTTATTTTTATGATAGACACAAACAGCTGTGATCTTATTGCCATCCAATCCGGTTTTTAATTCCCGTATGCTCCCTTGTTCCAATTCGCTCTCAACGACAAAATGTGGAAGAAAGGCAATCCCTAAATTACTGATAGCATTTCGTTTGATTGCTTCAATACTACCTAATTCCATTACTCCGCCAAGAATAATATCTGCGTCTTTCAAATAATTGTCGAACATTTTTTGATAGATACTTTTCCTGTCATTCGTTAGCAGGCAGACATTTTTTCTTTGACCCGCATACTTAAAATCATAGGCTTCACTTTCCAATGAGGGACTGGGAATAAGAGCCATAGTGTAATCTGCCAATTCTTCAATTACCATAGCTGCACCATACCCACCCACATCATAGTGAATACTGATATCCGCATCTCCGTTTACGATATCTGATCACGGTTTGTATAGCAGTTTAGTGCTTGAATAGAAAGCCTTACACCAGGAGCCTGTTCTCGAAATGCTTTTAGAACGGGCTGCATCTGATAAGTCAGGCAGAGTTTCCGGCATAGCGATTTTTAAATCTCCCCGAAGCTCTTATGCTTACTTCCTAAAATTTCCATCTGTTTGATATTTTGCATGATGGTATCCACAAAGGGAAGAAGGTCTTTTCCGGCTTGCGTCAGTACCATTTCTACCGACTTAATATATGAACAATCGCTGATTGTAATCCATCAAATGCGAAAATGATTACAAAGATGCTTCAATTAAAAAGTATTTATCTGGCTCGATTGATGCCAATTTCAAATAATCCATAGAGCTAATCGTTGCTTCTAGACGTGCATTAAAATACTCAAGGCATTCATATTTAGCTACCTCCAGTTTTATAGAGTAATCCAAATTTTAATAAGGAGCTCCTTCAATAATTGTTTTTCTTGATCGCTTAAAGGGGATAAAACTTCTAATTCTGTATGGATTAAAAACTCCCATCGTGAATCTATTATATCTTTTCCTTTAGCTGTAAATGGGGAATGGGTCAAGAGTTGAGGATGAAAGAGCTGACCAGCTACTGGGGTTCCCACATATTTATTTACCCCACACATGAATCTCGTGTCAAGCGAGCGTCAGACAATATTAATACAGTACATTGAGTACCCAACATATATCTATTTCAAGAATTTAATCTGAAGAAGCAAGGAAGCGGAAAGTTTGAACAAGAATTAAATGACTTTAATGCAACACATGGGGAGGTTAGTGCAGATGAATTCCTCTGTTAGCAAAAATTTTCTTATATCGTGACAAGCAACAGCCGTCGGTTTCCAGAAACAATAGGGAAGATTAAAAGGACTAAGCCCGGCCGGTTTTATGGTATGGTTATGAATAAATACATATAATAGATAGCGAAATTCCAAGAAACTACATATGGGAAAACAGGAGGCAAATAAGAATGAATGAAAATTTTACTATCATTAATGAACCACCGAAACCTATTGAATATAACGAATTGCGATTGGAGGGCGGTATAAGCGGGAAGTCGCAGGAAGCGGCAACAATTGGTTTAAAAAATTCATTGTTTGCAGTGTGTATTTACGATAATAAAACGCTAATCGGGATGGGTCGTGTAATCGGTGATGGCGGAGCTTTTTTCCAGGTGGTAGATATCGTGGTAAAACCAAGTTACCAAGGACGAGGACTTGGCAAGGTGATTATGAAGGAGATTATGAACTATCTGGATAAAAATACATATCCCGGTTCCTATGTCAGTCTGATCGCGGATGATCCTGCCAACAAGCTGTATGAACAATTTGGATTTAATTATACCTATCCAAGATCATACGGTATGTGTAAAATGTATTAACTGGTTTATTCCATATAAAGGAGCCAGGATACAAAAATTTTGTAGTTCAAAATGCCGTAATCGCTCTAATTATGTAAATATGAAATGTGAGAAAAAGGAGGTACGGGTGTGACAATATTAAAATCTAAGAGGGAAATTGATATCATGCGTGAAGCCGGACGTATTGTGGCAGAGTGCCATGAGATGTTAAGCAAAATGGTTAAAAAATTATTAGAAAAGCAAGGATTTTGGGTTAACTGCTGAATCTTAGCGGAAAATAGTCTACAATAACAACAAGAATATCGTTTCTGGTTACGGCCGCGGATAGGATTTTTTGAAATGCAATGGCGCTTTTTGCAGGTTATTTCTGACGCGGTTAGCATGCCTAAGGAGGATGGACTAATTTGACACTACATGAGAAGGAACAGTTAAAAACGGACAGAGAAAAGAAGAATAACTGGAACATCAAAAAGCATATTCTGATTTCTTCGGCGATTCTTACCACGACGGTGACTTTTTTCAAATTCGCCGGTGATCTGATTGGCAACCGCTTTTATAAACTGGCGATTGCACGCAATGATAAAACGCGCCTGACCCGGGCGTTGAACTCGGATATAGAGAAGATGGAGATCCCGCAGTATATCAAAGAGCGGTTGGAAGAATGGGAGACCATTAAGGAGAAATTTATACAGCAATATCCGCCAGAATCGGTTTTCTACCATGCAGATGATACACTCCGGCTCCATGCTTATCGATTTGTGGTGCATTCCGACAGTCATCGCTGGGCTGTGCTGTTACACGGCTATTCGGGCAACGCGTCCAGCATGTTTTTTTATGCGGCAATGTTTGCCCGTCACGGGTTCAATGTACTGGTTCCGGATTTGCGCGGTGCCGGCAAGAGCGAGGGTGATTACATCGGCATGGGTTGGGACGACCGGCTGGATGTTGTCGGTTGGATTAACAAGATTGTCGGCTCCGATCCTGAAGCCAAGGTGGTGATTCACGGCGTGTCGATGGGCGGGGCGACGGCGATGATGACGACTGGTGAAGAACTGCCTGAAAATGTGGTTGCGGTTGTGGAAGATTGCGGCTATTCCTCCGTGGCTGAGGAATTTACTTATGAATTACGCAATCTCTACCGGCTGCCGTCTTTTCCGCTGCTGCAGCTGGCCAACCGGGCGATTAAGGAACGCGCGGGCTACAGCATTTATGATGCCTCAGCGGTCAAACAGCTGAAGAAAGCAAAAGTTCCGGTACTGTTTATTCATGGTGGGGCGGACACATATGTACCGACGGAAATGGTATATAAAGTTTATGAGGCTGCCGCTTCTGAGAAGGAACTCCTTGTTGTCGAAAATGCGCCGCATGGAGCTTCCTCAGTGGTTGACCCCGATCTGTATTTTTCAACAATGTTTCGCTTCATCGGCAAATATTTGAAAGATGAATGCGTGCCGTTTCAGCAGGCGTGAAATAGCATCCTAAAATGAATTACTTTTCGGATTCTCGCCTGTTGCAAATTTGTCCTGTGAGTACGGTTTCTCTCCTTTTGTTGGGCATTCGTTTCCTATCATAATCAGTCCTCAAATCTGCAAAACGAATTAGGCCGGTGGGAACTGGTTGTTCCCATCGGCTTGGTGTACGTTTTTTTAACCATTGACGTATTTGTATGTTAACAAGCGTTTGAGGATGGCAATCTGCTCCTTTAGTTCTTTGCCGACATTTGTTTGGGCAACCATTTTTCTGCGCAGCTGGCGGTCGACGAGTCTGCGTACTGATAATACATCCGTACCGTTCCGCAGTACTTCTTCTTTTGAAGAAAAGTGCTGATGGGCAACGAGTTGCATCCCGTATGAGTTATACAGGAGGGTGTAGCCTGCGATACCGGTCTTCGGCTGATATGCTTTGGAAAATCCTCCGTCGATCACAATCATCTTTCCGTTTGCCTTAATCGGATTCTCGCCGTTAATTTCTTCGACCGGTGTGTGACCGTTGATAATATGACCTTCCTCGGGGTCAAGCCTGAAATCACGTAAAATTTTCCGACAGACATCTTCGTCTTCGCGCAGCCGGTAGTACGGATTTTTTTCCTCAACGTGTGTTTCTTTTTCCTTGATAAAGTATCTTTCAAAAGTCGTCATTTCTTTTTTCCCAAAAAGCGAGGAATTTTCACCTGTCCATAAATACCACACCATATCGGTTGCGAAATCGTCTGTTTTTTCCGGGTGCTGGAAGCAGTCAAGCAGATAATATTCAAACAGGTCAAGCAATTCTTTCCCGGCGTATTCCTTCCCTTTGATCTTCATCTTTTTCATGTTGCCGTCGTTATTGAGCGGGATGCAGCCGTGAATGAGCAGATTCCCGTTGTATTTTAGATAAAGGCTGCCTTTTTTGACGAGAAAGTTCATATGCCGCGCCAGTTTTTCCGAGTGTTGTACTGAAAACAGCAGTTTATCCAAGACCTTCTCTTCTTCCGGCAGCAGCTGTTCCGGCTGTTCCGGGTCAATAGTTGAGAAGCAGGTGTTCTTCAGCTGATAAGTTTTGCCCTTGAGATCAATAGTGTGCCGGGAGTAGTCAATTTTTTCAAGCATGAGACGGCGCGACAGGTCGAAATCAGGACGTCTTCTGATGATTGGCATTTCCAACTTAAACTGGATGATCGATATTGCCTGATGGATCTTTGTAATCTGTAGCAATTCGCTCTCGGAGATATGCTCTTCGCCTGGTCCGAGTTTCGGCCGGAAAGCGCGATTGTCGTCATAGTACTTTTCCGCCAAATTTAGAAGCGGTATGAGGTTGATTCCGTAGATATCTTCAATGATATCGAGATTATTGTACCTTGCGCAAATCCGGATGATGTTTGCCAGGCAGACTTTGGAACCGGAGAAGGCGCCGATCCACAGGACGTCATGATTTCCCCACTGGATATCGACAGAGTGATAATGCATCAGTGTATCAATAATTTTATCCGGATCCGGACCGCGGTCGTAGATGTCACCGACAACGTGCAGGTGATCGACGACCAGACGCTGAATTGTATAGGCGAGACCGGTGATCAGTTTGTCCGCTTCTCCCAGGGAAATGATGCTCTGGATGATTTTCGTGTAGTAACTTTTTTTATTTGCAAATTCATCGGTTTTATATAAAAGCTCTTCCGTGATGTAGACAAATTGTTCCGGCAGCGCTTTGCGCAGTTTCGAGCGCGTGTACTTCGTTGAAGAAAATGCAACCAGCCGGATCAATTGCCGGATAGTACGGGCGTACCAGTTATTCAGCTCCTTCTCGGGCTGCACATCGCTTTTGACCAGCCGGAGCTTTTCTTCAGGATAAAAGACGAGCGTTGCGAACTCGATAACTTCTTTATCGGTCAGCTCATCTTGGAACAGATCTCTGATTTTCTGTTTCACATTTCCGGAACCATTGCGGAGCACGTGTTGAAATGCGTGAAATTCTCCGTGCAGATCACTGACAAAATGTTCCGTTCCCTTCGGCAGATTGAGAATAGCCTCCAGATTGATAATCTCGGTCACTACTTTTTCTTTACAGTCATACTTTTTCGCGAGCAAATCCAGGTATTTAGTATCCAACAGCTGTCCCCCCATGATCGTTTGTAAAGCGATTTCAATAATACATTGTCTATTATACAAGTAAACTGTCGAAACATGCCAGTCATTAAAGTTTTTGGTTTTGGCAGCGTACTTATAGTAAGTCTTCAAATCTATTTTCTTCTATTACTATTAAATATATACAAATTGGGAAGCAGCTTAAGTCGTACGCACGAGTGATTCAGGATCTTTGAGGAAAAATCGGATGGTACTGTGAGAAGGAATAAGAGGGCTATATTGAATGACCCTACCTCAACCAAACAACCCAAACATCTAATTCAATTAGGATGATAGTAGCGGATTACTTATTGCTTTAATTGGTAAAAAAGCATTATTTTTCAATAGATGGCTTATTTGTGGTTGAAACTTGTGGAAATATGTGGTACATATAAAGCAGACTGCTTGAAAAGCATGAAAGGGGATTGCATATTGAGAAAAATACTTCCAAATGTCCTGATCATCATCATATTACTAATAGGGGGGTGCGGATCCGATATGCAGCAGGGAGACGGGAAAAAAAGAACAGATACAATTGCATTCAAAGATGATTTTACCAGAGATTTTATTGAAGCGGCAGAGGAAGTCGAAGAAGGTTATTACCAGTTCCGTTCGGCAACAAATGGTTATACAATGCTGTTTCCGGTGAATGCCGAAATAGCATCAGTATCTTATGAAAAAACCGCCGATGCTTTTGAATCCTTTAGTTTTGGTGAACAAGTAGAAGATGAAAATCTCTCATACTATTATATGATAACTTATGAAGATAGACCGATAACGAATAATATTGAAATTAATTTAAAATCACTTTCAAGATATGCTAATTATGATGGTGACTATGAAAGATTTGAACATGATGGAAAAACATATTATTATGCAACGGATCTATTTAAAAGTGAAAAAAGAGATAACTATAAATATTTTGCTTACATTAAATCCAATAATAGTGATAAAGCACTAAATTATTACGCCAGTAGTACTTGTACAAAAGTAGATAAGGAATGTGTAGCAAATTCGAAAGAAATTGAACAGAGATTTGTCATGTTAATGAAATCTGTTGACTTTTTAGATAATAATTAAAGGAGGTAAGAAGTGAGTGAGTAATAAGGAAGTTATCAATACGGATATATTACGGGCAAGGATTGCCAACTTAGAGTACGGCAAAATTACAGTTGAACAGATTCGTAAATTGTATATTGAAGAAATCGGGAAAGAGCCCCCAACCGAAATAACAGTCTATCATTCAGAAGATATTATGGAAATCAAGGAAGGGAAAGACTCAGGCTTTGATGGGACGGTCATTCATTTCTATGACCCCGAGAAAGGGATAAATCAATCCTATACGATTACACGAGGGAGTGAGGCAGGCGAAGATAACGGAAAAGGACCACCTTTAGATTGGCTGTATAACGGATTTGGCATTTTTACAGGTAGTATTAGGGATCAATATAATAATGCGGAGGACTTTGATGAAATTGTTACACAATTAATCAATAAAAAAATGTCTAAGGATATTGAAAGAAAACTAGAACGTGGTGAAAAAGTCCGTCCAGTTAAATTGCAAAAATACGCAATCGGCCACTCTCTTGGCGGGAACCACGCGCAACTATTAGAAATCATGACACAGTCTTTTGAAGATGTCTATGTGATTAATGATGCCGCACCTACTTCCTATCAGTTAGCACTGATAGATCCAGATTTTAGACTTAGTATTTCAGATGAATTTAACATAGATCCAGAAAATAATACAATACTATATTCACTCCCACCTGCCGAACTGAAGGCTTTTGCGGAAGAGTATTATAAAGACAGGGGAAAGGATATTCATCATTTGACTGTGGAAGAGGATATGTTATTTGGAGTTTTTAATCTACGCGGGTTTCTTGAACTAGGTGATCGGAAAATCATTAATATGGATCCGAAATATGAAGGAATAGGAGAAATAATTGGAGAGTTGTCGGACGAAAATGTGTAAAGTATTCAAGAGTATTTTGCTGAATTGGCTCCGTACTATGAAAAAGAAGGCATGGATGGTATATCTTAAGGTTTGAAGGAAATTGGTTTTGAAAATGTAAGCGGTGACGTTATAACGGTTATATTGACAATATTAGCAATATGGATGAATGAAAAAGACACAGCAAAAAAGTTTGAAAATTCAACGAAGGCGCATGGAGTGTCCCAAGTTGCTAGTGTACTAGGAAAAGAATCAGGAAAACGCTATAAAGGGAATGATTTGATCCGCTTCAAAAAAACAGGGAACGGAAAAAAGATCGAGGTAAATCTTTCTTCAGCGGTGCGTGTTTATCAAATTGGTATGAGTAAATATCAAGAAAAAGAAGAGCAATTAAACAAGCTGCGTGCAATGTATGATCAAGAGTACGTAGAAGATTTTAACAATTATAAAAGAAAATTATTTCAAGCAATAAGCGATATGGAAACAAATCCGAATCAGTATCGGTTTTTATTACAGTACAATAATGCAGAGATTCGCAGAATATCCGTTCATGAAGATATTTTGCCGCTAGACCCTGTATTGGTGGATCATTTTGAGAGCCTTTTTTATTATTTTCAGGAAGAACAGCGAAAAGGGATTGAACTGCTCGAAAAGATCCGTTCCTCCATAGAAAATTTATTTCAAGAAGATAAAACGATATCCGTAATTTTTGATTTGCGTTGAAATAAAATTAGCCCCGCATTTCCTTGCAAAATTTATGTTTAGCACGCTATTTAAGGTAATAGGGGCATCATTTCTATAGATTCCTTGTACAGGCTTACTGCCGAAAAACAGATGGTGCATCGTTATTTATTTTATAAAAGGAGAAGGGGGATGGCGATGGAACAACTGTCAAAAACATATCGATTTTTCAGAAGTACAGATTTAAGGAATAAAGCGGATGTTTTCCAAATACAGCTTGAAGAGATGTTTTTCATTAGCTACAATATGTTACAGATGATTGAAAAAGAACTGGCAGCAAGTTCGGGAGAAGTAATTGAAGAATCGCTGCAACAGTTGAGAAATAATTATGAAGATGAACAAGCAATGATAAATGATCAAATTCTTACAATGAATAGATTAGCAGAAAGATATGATTCGGATGTCAATGAAATGGCTGTTCAAAATATCACCATATACTATGAAAAAATGACAAAATAGAGACTGCTGAAAAATTTGTTAGGAATAAGCTGATAAGGATTTCGCAGGTACCAGAGATGTATGAAATAACAGAAAATATTGAAAAATATTTAAAAGGTGAAAAACTTCTCGTAATAGAATATGAAAGAGGATGTTTGGGATTTAGACCACCTTAAATTTAAGATAGATCTAATAAAATAGTTTTTCTTAAAAAAAACCAAGGTATAATCCCTATGTTATAAGGATTATACCTTTTTTACCCTTTACCACTAGCTTTTTAAAAATCTGCTTTGTGGTACCGTCAACAATTTGAAAAACCATACGTTAAGGAAAATTCGATAATGATTATTTGTTTCCAATATTGACTCTAATGCAATTTCTAATTAATATAAACGAAAATGTAAAAATATCAGATAAGGGACTGATAAGATGAAAAAGGTTGACATTATTGGAGGGACGGAACCTGAATCAACAGTAGATTATTACCAATCGAGTCATATTAGGTTGAACAGAACTCCCTATGTTAATCAAAAATGAAGATTAAAATATTCATTCATTAAATACAGCTGAAATTCACATTAATAAGATTATTGATACCATTTTTATGGGCAAAACTCATTAACCTTATTTGGCGATATAGAGCCTGTCCGCTTAAGTCCAACTTTACTGTCCAATAGTTCTTAATAAAAATCTGAGATCTTGTGCATACCGCTCAAGTATATACTTCTTATCGCCTCTTTTCTTATTCAATATGTCTATGATTTGTCACCAATACGCTTCATCTAAATAAAGTCTCTGCTTGTCACATTTTTACTATCTTCGAATGTTTTTTATTGATATTATTTACTATGACAACAAGAATAATTTATGACAATGATGATTGAAATTAATATTTGAAGGAGGAGAAAGAAAAATTGAAGGATCTTAAATATGTGTTTTATATCGGAGCGCAGCCTGAAGTCGTATGGGATACACTGATTTTACCTGAAGGGACGAAGAAAACATTTTACGGATCATATATTCGATCATCGTTTAAAGTTGGTGATTCACTGGAGTATGTAGGGCCAGGCAATGATGGAGAAGAAACCGTTCATGTGTATGGAAAGTTATTGGCGTTTGAGCCGAAAAAAGTGTTCAGCTTCACAGAGCATCCCGGTCCATCCTATCATCCTAACCACGCTGAGCTTGAATCGAGGGTAACAATTATACTTGAAGAAGTGGGTCAATGCACGAAATTAACTTTAGTTGATGATCAGTGGACAGAGGGTCATCCTTCTTATGAACAAACGAAAGAGAGCTGGTGGATGACTCTCAGCAATATCAAAACTTATGTAGAGACTGGAAAAGTCTTGGAACTAGGGTTTTAACAGAAAGTGATGTATCTTAATATTGCCAGCTTACAAAATAGTAACTCTTGTAAGAATCAAAGAAATTTGATGGACACAATTTTAATCGATTAGATCCTTCGATGGAGAATCCGGTTTCGTCTTTGTCCTTATGATGCTGATGATCATCCTTCTCGTGCTGCATGACCGCCGGCGCGCAATGCGCGGAGAATCTTGACCATCCGCGCTATGGCTTCCATACCGGCAAATTTCTCTGACTGCTTCTTTTTTCGTTCCTCGTGTTCTAACTGTGTTAAAGACTTGCTAATCGGCAAGTCTTTTTTCAAAAGATAAAAAAGTATAAAGTTTTGCTACACAGAACGCTTGTGGTATTTTTTTAATTATGGGTACAAATGTTTTAAGACAGATATTTTTTAAACATCATACTCATTGGGAAACGTATGAAGATAGAATACACAGTTGTAGTTTAAGAACGTGTTTGAGCAGTTCTGTAAGGAGTTTTAATGAGAAATTGGTTTTAGGAACTTCTCTGAATGACATCATTTTTCTTTTAGGAGGGAACAACATGGAAGTTTTTGCAGAATATTTAGCTCATATTGATAACCCGCAACATCGGGCGCGAATGGAAGAAGTTTTCGGATGGATAACGAAGCAATTCCCAAATTTAGTGCCAAAAATTGCGTGGAAACAGCCAATGTTTACCGATCACGGCACATTTATTATTGGCTTTAGCGTAGCCAAACATCATATGTCTGTTTCCCCTGAACGGGCAGGGATGGTTCAATTAGCTGAAGAAATTGTCCAGTCTGGCTACGATCACACCAAGCAGTTGGTACGTATCCCGTGGAATTGTCCGGTTGATTACTCATTACTTGAGAAAATGATCGAGTTTAATATTTTGGATAAGGCAGACTGTTCAACTTTTTGGCGGAAATAAAAAAATGGAGATAGGAATATAAAAAAGATCTGATTTATCAGATCTTTTTTTGCAGGTAGGAAAGGATAAAAATTTTAACCTACCGCATTGTGCAACTACTTCTCTGACGTCGCCAAAAGGAGAAAGCGGTCATTGGCGGATTCCGAAGAAGTATTTCAAGATTACCCTTGAAGAAGCACGGAAGCGGAAAGCGTTTGAACGAGAATTAAATGACTTTAATTCAGCAAATAGGGAGGACTTCTTATGAAATATAATCATCAAAATAAAACAATTACCACGAAAAGACTGGTACTAAGACTGTTTCAAAAAGCAGATGCAGTAGCTGTTACTAAACTTTGCAATAATTATAATATTTATAAAAGTACTTTGTACCTGCCTTATCCATACTCTTTAGAGGATGCTTTATCATGGATTGAACACCATCCTGATAATTTTAACGCCAATAAATTATATGAATTTGCTATAACCGATAAGGAAAGAGAGGAATTATTTGGAGCGATAGCACTATCTAACAATCAAAAGTTTCAAAATGGTGAAATAGCCTATTGGATTGGTGAAGAATTTTGGGGAAATGGATATGCTACAGAGGCAGCACAAGCGGTATTACAATTTGCGTTTGAAGAAAAGCATTATCATAAAGTATTTGCCCGCTACTTTCGTTCAAATCCAGCTTCAGGTAGAGTTATGAAAAAAATAGGCATGAAAAAAGAAGGGGAATTCATTGACCATGTGAGGAAACAAAATCGCTATGAAGATCTGGTATATTATGGGATTATTAATTCAATAGGATGATAGATCCAAAGCTTTTTCTCCGGGCAAAATTAGCAGAGTGCAACTTCTTAGGAAAGCAACTGGATAAATGGTAAAATTGCAGAAGGAAATCTGGAAAAATGAAAGGGGAATTAACATGATAAAATTTGAAAATGTATCAAAAAGATATGAAGACGGTACCGTTGCAGTTAATTCCTTAAATTTGGAAATAAAACAAGGGGAATTCTTTGTTATTATCGGTCCAAGCGGATGCGGAAAAACAACGACTCTGAAAATGATTAATCGCTTAATTCCTCTTTCAGATGGAACGATTTTTATTAATGGTAAAAAAATAAGTGAGTACGACATCCATGAATTGAGATGGAACATCGGTTATGTTCTGCAACAGATTGCCCTTTTTCCCCATATGACGATTGAAGAAAATATTACAGTTGTTCCTGAAATGAAAAAATGGTCTAAAGAGAAAATGAAGCAAAGAGCTAACGAGCTTATCAATATGGTAGGTCTAGATCCCGAAACCTATGCAGGCAGGAAACCGAATGAATTATCTGGTGGCGAGCAACAAAGAGTAGGTGTCATTCGGGCCCTTGCCGCGGATCCGGAAATTATTTTAATGGATGAACCATTTAGTGCTTTGGATCCGATTAGCCGGGAGAAACTCCAGGACGATATGATAGATCTAAAAAAAAGCTTGAAAAAGACGACGGTTTTTGTTACCCATGATATGAAAGAGGCGCTAAAACTTGCTGATCGGATTTGCATTATGAAGGAAGGGGAAATTGTTCAAATTGGAACACCACATGAACTTGTTACGAACCCTGCTAATGACTTTGTCAGAGAATTTGTTGGGGATCAGTACGGGAAATGGACAGATGAAATTGACCTGGAAGCGATTGTGCAGACGTTAGACGAAAATGAAATGCTACATACTTTTTCAAATGTTATCCCCGTGTCAATCCCTTTAAAAGATATATTGAAAAATTTGGCTGAACATGAACAGCTTCTAGTGGAGAAGGATGGGAGGACAATCGGTTTTATCAACCGACAAACCGTTATCCAATATTTATCTACTAAACTGCAGGAAAGGGGGATGACAAATGAGTGAGTTTCTACAAGTATTTCAAGAAAGAAATAACGAGCTGGTGAGTTCCTTACTTGAGCATATCGAGATAACGTTAATCGCCCTTTTCTTTTCTGTTCTAATTGCTATTCCATTAGGCATTTATTTAACCAGGCATAAAAGAATCGCTGAAGGAATAATTGGCATTGCATCTGTCGTTCAAACGATTCCATCTTTGGCGTTGTTGGGTATCCTGATTCCCATATTTGGAATCGGAAAAGTGCCGGCGATTATTGCTCTTGTTGCTTATGCAATTTTACCAATTTTAAGAAATACATATACAGGCATTAAAGAAGTAGATCCATCTTTAATCGAAGCGGCTCATGCAATGGGGATGAATCCGAGAAAAAGGTTAATCAAAGTGGAGATTCCGCTTGCAATGCCTGTTATTATGGCAGGGATCCGAACGGCCATGGTATTAATTATCGGTACCGCCACTCTTGCCGCTTTAATTGGTGCCGGAGGGTTAGGAGATATCATTCTGCTTGGGATTGATCGAAATAATGCAAATTTAATTCTACTTGGGGCAATACCAGCTGCATTACTTGCCATCCTGTTTGATTATTTGCTTAAAAAATTCGAACATCTCTCACACAAGAAATCGCTAATATCAATAGGGATGATCGCGGTCTTAGCTTTCGTTATCATCGTGATCCCGTTTATTGGCAATCAAAATCAAAAAATTGTGATTGCGGGAAAACTTGGTTCAGAGCCGGAAATTTTAATCAATATGTACAAAATTTTAATTGAAGAAGAGACTGATCTAAAGGTGGAATTGAAGCCGGGACTCGGCAAAACCTCATTCGTTTTCAATGCATTAAATTCGGGAAGCATTGATATTTATCCGGAATTTACAGGGACAGCCATTTCCGAATTTTTAAAAGAAACCGCGAAAAGTACCGATCGAGAAGAAGTGTACCAACAAGCAAAAGAAGGATTATTGGAGCGGTTCGATATGGCCCTGCTGGAACCGATGCAATATAATAACACGTATGCATTGGCGGTACCAATAGATGTTGCCGATCAATTCGGGTTAGAAACGATTTCCGATTTGCAAGGAGTCGAGGACAATATCAAAGCCGGATTCACATTGGAATTTACGGATCGTGAAGATGGTTACCTGGGCATTCAAGATTTGTACGGGATTCAGTTTTCTAATCTCGTAACAATGGAACCGAAACTTCGCTATGTCGCTGTCGAATCAGGTGAAATTAACTTAGTGGATGCCTATTCTACGGACAGTGAGTTACGGCAATACGATCTTAAAGTGTTGGAAGATGATCAACAGTTGTTCCCGCCATATCAAGGCGCACCACTATTAAGAGATGAAACTGCTAAAGAGTATCCAGAAATTGTCGCTGCATTAAATAAACTAGCTGGAAAAATAACAGATGACGAAATGAGAGAAATGAATTATCAAGTAAATGTTGAAGGAAAAAGTCCATTTGACGTAGCGGAGGAGTATTTGGAAAAAGAACAATTAATTTTCCAATCGAATCTGTCTAACCAATAAGCGAAAAAACTATCCAATTTAGGAGGATCCGCCATGCAAAGAATAGTTCCGCATTTATGGTATAACAAGGAAGCGAAAGAAGCTGCGTTATTTTATATTTCTTTATTTGACAATTCTAAACTTTTAAATGTGACAGTTCTGGAAAATACCCCTTCCGGAGATGCAGAACTGGTCAACTTTGAATTGGCAGGGCAACGATTCGATGCAATCAGTGCAGGACCTTACTTCAAATTTAATCCTTCCTTTTCCTTGATGGTAGCCTGTTATTCTGTCGAGGAAGTAAACACAAAGTGGAAAGCTTTCATAGATGGAGGAAGCGAATTAATGCCACTCGGTGAATACCCTTTTAACAAATGGTATGGGTGGGTGCAAGATCGGTATGGTCTGTCTTGGCAGTTGATGCTGACGGAAAAAGACCAACCACTTCAAAAGATTACCCCGAGCTTTCTTTTCTCAAGTGATTCATGCGGGAAAGCAGAAGAAGCAGTTCAATACTATACGGAAATATTCGAAAATTCAAGTGTTGGATTCATTAGCAGATACGGAGAAGGAGAAGCATCGTCATTAAAGGCAAAGGTGAATTATGCCTCTTTTCAGCTAAGTGGTAATCATTTTTCGGCAATGGATAATGCGATGGACGTAGATTTCAATTTCAATGAAGCATTTTCACTAATTGTAAATTGTAAAGATCAGCAAGAAATTGATTACTATTGGGATAAGCTTTCTGCGGTACCTGAAGCGGAACAATGCGGCTGGGTAAAAGATAAATTTGGCGTTTCATGGCAGATTGTTCCTGATAACATAGATGAAGTCTTGTTTAAAGGTTCAGGTGATGAAAAGAAAAGAGTCACTGAGGCATTCTTAAAAATGAAAAAAATTGATTTACGCGCATTGGAAAATTCCCGCCTCGGCATACAATAACAAATGAAACTTAAATAACATGATGTAGTATTAGTTAAGAACACTAATCTTTTTACAGGTATTTTCAAAGCATAGGATGACTCCTTTTTATTAGGGATTGGCACAGATCCACACCACCGCCATCAACCTAATTATCAGGAGTCATTTTATCCATAACATCTGAATGTTCCATTAATAAAAAATATTACAATTTCTTATGCAAATTCCCTGTGCTAGCTTTAGAAACATAGAATGGTATGTCTTCAGAAAAAAAGCAACTCCATAGAGCTGCTTTCTCTTGTTCGCATATAAAAGAGAAGGTGTTATTCGTTTTTTATAAAACCAATATTTGTATGAGACTGGTTGGATAAAATTCTTTCAGATTGAAGGATCTCGTTTGCTGCTTTTTGTAAATCAATCGTTTGCATCATGTTAAATTCTTTTTCGTCACGCTCTGCTTTATAACTAATGGCAGTTTGAAATAATTTTCGCATTAGCCGCCCGTTCCCTAAATTGGATTCCTGTAATTGGGACATTTCATATAGAAAGGATTTAATTACTTTTCTTGCTGCCAGCTTATTTGTAAATGTGTAATCCGCATGTTTCATAAAAAATTCAAAAATCGCAAGCAACTCTTTTTTATTTAGTCAGGAAATTCTAATACATTTGTTAAACGGGAACGAAGACCGGGATTTGCTTGCTTTATAAATTCGCGCATTTTATTTGTATATCCGGCAAAAATCACCAAAGTGTCCGGGTTATTTTCCATCTGGCGAATAATCTCAGCCATGGCCTCATTTGCAAAACTATCCGCTTGATTTTTGTCCATTAAACTATATGCTTCATCGATAAACAGAGTCCCGCCTTTTGCATCTTCAAATAGGTTGGCAACAGGTTCTGTTATCACTCTGATTTCATAATCAAGATCAAAATATATTTCCTTATCATTGGAAGTTAATATCGGTAGATCATTTTGCTTGCGGCTATTGCTGAAATAAGTTGAAATATAAATGATAAACCGCGTATCTTCGTGCATTTCTTGAGTAGGCAGTGAAAAATAATTATCTAAAATAATGATCGGATAAATTTCATTATACCAATATGGTTTTTGTTAGTTGGGTTGTGTATTGCATTTGTTGCAAATTTTTTTTAACACACTTACATATTGGCACCTGATATGACAGCAATCAAAGCGTGAACAGCCGAACAGATCGTAAAAAAACATCGATGTATACAGCTGGTAATTCATCCGGCATAAAAGTTATTTTCTTATGTTTTTGAGAGTAATCATTCTGTCGGTGTAGTATAATACTAGATATATACAAAGTCGGTTTGTTCGATAGGGGGGAGTACGCTTTGGTTGGATCAAGGAGAATGAAAAAAGAGAAGAGCAAGAAAAAGCGCACCTGGTTGCGGGTTGTCTCCATTGTCTTACTTTTATTGGTAGTTGGTGCCGGTATTTTTGTTTATTCTATTTATCACAATACGAGACAGACCGTTGAAAAAATGCAGCATGAAACACCATCAATTGATACAGCTGTCGGGGAAAAGAAACTCAATAAACAAGAGACGATTAACGTCCTTTTATTAGGTGTAGATGAGCGCCAGGGCGATGCGGGAAGGTCTGATGCATTGATGGTAATGGCACTTGATCCGCAGCATGAATCGATGAAAATCGTAAGTATTCCACGTGATACAAGAACGGAAATCGCTGGCCGCGGAACAATGGATAAAATCAATCATGCTTATGCATTTGGCGGCGTCGATATGTCAATTGACACGGTTGAAAACTTTTTAAATATTGAAATGGATTACTATTTGCGAATGAATATGGAAGGTCTTTCCGAATTAGTCGATGCAGTCGGGGGAATCACGGTTGATAACCAATCCGACTGGTATGACGAAGGCTATTATCAGAAAGGATTCCACTATAAAAAAGGGTCGATTACCTTAAACGGACCGCAAACGATGGGATATGTACGTATGCGCCATATGGACAGCGATTTTGCCCGCACCGGCAGACAACGTCAAGTCATTCAAGCAATTATTGAAAAAGGGGCAAGTATTGTCTCTATTACCAGAATAAATGATATTTTACAGACGTTAGGAAACAATATTCAAACAAACATGGACTTTTCCGTAATGACCAACTTATTTCAAAATTATCGCAGCGCTTTGAATAACCAGGAGAATTATATGTTGCAAGGCAGCGGCACGACTATTGACGGTATTTACTACTATCAAGTACCTGAAGAAGAAGTTACCAAGGTGCATGATATGCTGGCAGGAGAATCATAAGCCGGGGATAACAGTTTACCCAACGTAATCGATCTCTGTTACAAGGGAGGGGCAACAATACTTGAAAAGTGGTAGCAGATAACAATGCTTTTATGGGTGCATTTATTGAGTTATTACAGCGATTAAAGTTAGGGGTAAAAAGAAGAAAATATAAGTCTTTTCATTTTAAGGTGTCACGAAAAGGTGACACCTCATTATTTATACAGTTTTCATCATATTTTCGTGTATCAGTACATATTTTAACGAAATTGCCAGAAGTCCCCTTCCTCAAGGAACAAAGTGAGTAGGGAGGGGATGAATGGCAAGGTCTTAGACGGTTTTGATTTCGTACTGCCAGTTATTTTGATGGCAGATACGATGC
>JAGKQJ010000050.1 GCA_017898095.1 Bacillaceae bacterium Marseille-Q3522
CGCGCAAGTTAAGGATCAAAATCCCCTCCCGGAAGAAATAACATTGCAAAACGAGGAAATACAGGCGGTTTACCGTTGCTTAGACACTTGTACGGTCGATCAAAGAATGGTGATTATGATGAGATATATCCATGATCTCTCGATATCCGAAACGGCTGATGTGCTTGGCTGGTCGGAAAGTAAAGTGAAAACGACGCAGCACCGGGCGATGAAACAGTTGAAGAGTAAAATGAATGAACTGATGGCAAAGGAGGGATTACAGAGTGAGGAAATCCGGGTGGAACGATGAGCAAGTAGAAAAATTATTAACACAGCTGCCAAAAATAGAGGATAAACGCGATCCGAAAATGATGTATCAGCGTATTAAAATGCAACTGCAGCAAACTAGATCTCAGAAAAGAGAAAAGAAATGGATTATACCCGGCCTTGCTACTGTTGCCGCTCTGTTTATATTCTTTTTAATCACAAATAACTTGCTAATTAATCAAAATAATGCTTCCCAGGAAAATGCAGCGAGTATGGAAGATAGTGGGGATTCCGTCGTGCAAAATAGGATGGCTGAAGAAAAAGCAGTGACAGATTTTGCCGGTTCTCCCGAAAGTGCAAGCGATAATGCAGAATTTAATCTTTCTTTTGATAAAGCGGAAGATGATCCATTTGTTTATACAGCGGTTTCCAGTTTGCCTGACAATGAAACGGAAATATTTACTTATGCCATTCCGGATCAAAATGTACAAAACGTTGTTCCAGTTACGATTCTTGTTCCGAACGATGACAAGCTGTCCTCCCTGGATTTATATAAAGCAGGAATGGAAAAACTTCCTGAAGAAAAATGGGGCTTAAAAGATTTTTATCCATTAAATGCAACTATATCCTCAATCGATGAAAATGTAATTTCTGTTGATGTACCAGAGGATCAGAAATATAAAGACGGCACGCAATACGTACAATTTATAGATGCGCTGCAGGTCGCATTTGATTCCTTACATGTTGACAGAATTGAATTATCGACGAACGGTGTACCGGGTATGGATTTGGGTGATAACGGTATAGCGTATGAAATGAATAAGATGGAAAGCAATACAGCTTATTTTCTTTTTTATCCGGTACGAGATGGTGGCAAACCATTTTTGGTGCCTTATAAGTACGGGCAGGGCGACACGATACAAAGTAAGCTGGAGAGCATGAAGCAAAATGTAGACACTCACGAGCTGCTGGCATCCATTCCGGAACAACTCGATTTTTCCGTTTCTGAGGAAGGTGAGCAGTTAACCATTACTTTTGCCAAAGGCACTGAGCTGGAGAAAAATCAAGACACGATTTGGATGATCGAGGCGATTTTACTAACAGCAAAAAGCTTCCATTACAGTAATGTGAAGTTTGAAAATACTGGAATTGAACAAGTGGGAAAATATAAATTTACGGACGTAATCAAAGTGCCACTTGCACCGAATTTAGAAACGATAAAGTGACATAGTCATACTTTTCAGGCTGTTGCTGTATACAAAAGAGAGTACAAAAAAAGTTGAGTTTCTCCTCCCTCTTTTTTTGTACTCTCTTTCTTTCTGTTCTAAAAAAGTACATGCAGTCATACTTTGGAAAAGAGAGTCTAACAACAAGGAGGATAAAAATGCGTGACTATATAAAAAGATTTACCATAGCTGGTATTATGGCACTTTGTGTCAGCTTATTATTTCTCGGCGGCAAGCACTCTCAGGCAAATGTACAAATAAAGGATACTACATCGCATTGGAGCTGGCCTTCAAATGGGATGATTACTGATACTTTTGCAACCAGAAGCGGAAATCATAAAGGAATAGATATTGCCGGTGAAGCGGGTTCACCTGTATTTGCCGTGGATAAAGGTGTTGTGACAAAATCTTATTATTCTTATTCGTACGGAAATGTTATTTTTATCAAGCATGATTATCAAATTGAAACAGTCTATGCCCATTTACAAAATCGCCTGGTAGAAGAAGGTACACAAATAGAACAAGGTGCCATAATCGGCAAAATGGGAAGCACCGGAAATTCTACCGGTGTTCATCTTCATTTTGAAATCCATGTGACGGAATGGAACCATCGAAAAACGAATGCAGTTGATCCGGCTGTTGCGTTTGGAAATATTAGCAAAGGGGAAATGGTTCAAGCAATTTTTGCAAAAAATGAACAGCCATTACAACAAGCGGAAGCAAAGCTAGCGGAGGAAGAAGCTGTCGTTCTTGAAACTGAAAATAATCTTGAAAATTCTGAGAAAGTATTGGAAAAAACGGAAGACAGTTTAAAAGAATACTTAAATCCACTTATGCCCCGTTTATTAATAACTGAAATAAAGGATTATGAAAGCATAAAATTTTTTAAAGAAAGGAAGGAGAAGGAAAAAAATCAGTTTGTTCACCTTGTCAAGGAAGGGGAAAGTCTTTGGACAATCGCAGAAACATATAATGCGACTGTTGCATCGATTATGAAAGAAAACAATCTGGAAAACCCAACAATTGTAGCAAATCAGGAAATAAAAATTGTCCCGGTGAAAGAAAATCAGTACATTGTCAAGGAAGGCGATTCATTATCCTCGATTGCCGCCCAATTTAATGTCTCAGTCGCAAATTTAACGGAATGGAACGGCCTTTCAACAGAGATGGTCGTAACGCAGCAAGTGTTACAAGTCCGGCCGTAACGTAAAGCTAAAGCCGTATGAAAACTGCGTTTCACACGGCTAATATCACCAACATTCTTGAACAACACAAAAAAATAGCTCTGCGGTGTTAAAGTGTTATTCTGTTTGTTGAAACAATTTCTTCTAATTCATTTATTTTTTCCAAAGCATTATCACTTAACGGTTTGTCAAAGGAAAGCAGCATAATCGCTTCTCCGCCTGCAGCTTTTCGGCCAACCTGCATTGTCGCAATATTGATGGAGAGGTCTCCGAGAATTTTGCCGACGTGGCCGATTACACCTGGTCTGTCGATATGTTGGATATACAGCAGCTTTCCTTCTGGAAGAAAATCAATATTAAAACCGTTTAAATAGACAATTCTTGGTCCGTAATGATCAATGTATGTGCCGCGAACGGTAACGGTATTTACTTCTCCTTTTGCAACAACGGTAATGCAGTTGGAATAGCCGAAAGAATTCGCCGAGATTTTCTCGCTGACGGTAATACCGCGTTCTTTAGCAGTAAGCAGTGCATTTACTTCGTTCACATAAACATCGATTCGGCTTTTGAAAAAGCCGGCTAAAATAACTTTTGATAAATAATTTGTTTCTAGTTCTGTTGCAGTTCCGGAGTAAGAGATCGATAATTCCCTGATACCTTCCTGCACACACTGTGCAAGGATAGAGCCGAGCTGCTTGACAAGTTGATAATACGGGCGGATTTTTTCGAAAGCATCCTTTGACAACGCCGGCAAATTGATCGAATTCGATACCGGTTTATTTTCTAAAAAGAGGCGGACCTCACCTGCAACCTGCGTTGCTACATTTAATTGCGCTTCTTTTGTGGAGGCAGCCAAATGCGGTGTGACAATGACATTATCAAATTTTAATAACGGGCTTTCTCCTAATGGTTCCTTTTCAAATACATCTAATGCCGCACCGGCAACATGGCCATTTGCTAAAAATGTGACTAAAGCATCCTGGTCAATAATGCCTCCGCGGGCACAGTTGAGCAGGTAAACCCCTTTTTTTGTTAAACGGAGCGTATTTTCATTTAACAGCCCCTTTGTTTCAGCTGTTAGGGGCGTGTGAACGGTAATGATGTCAGCTTCTTTCAACAATGTTTCCAGTGAGCATGGGGTAACACCAAGCATTTTCGCACGCTCAGAAGTTAAATACGGGTCAAAAACATCTATATTCATGGCGAAAGCTTTTGCTCTTTTCGCAAGCTCCGTTCCAATTCTGCCCATGCCTATAATTCCAAGTGTTTTTCCATTCAGTTCCGTTCCGACGTAGAGGTTTCGTTTCCATTCTTTTTGTTTTACAGATTGATGTGCCTGCGGTATATTTCTCATCATTGATGCCATCATCGCAAATGTATGCTCTGCAGTGGAAATTGTATTTCCATTCGGCGCATTAACTACAATAATTCCTTTTTTTGTGGCAGTTGCAACATCGATATTATCAACCCCGACTCCCGCGCGGGCTATGATTTTCAATCGCGGCATTTTCTCTAATAAAGCTGCGGTTACTTTTGTTGCGCTTCTGACAAGTAAAGCATCAACATCTTCCAGGGTTACTTCAGGATCATCTGTTTTTTTTTGAATAATTTTTGCATTTTCCATTTCTAACAACGGTTGCAAGCCGACTTCATCGATGGAATCTGAAACTAATATTTGAAACATAGAAGCCTCCTATGAACTTTAGTCAATTTTCTGATTTATTGTACAAGATGAATAATTTTCTGTCAATCGAAGTTTTGTTAAAGGGAGGAAGCCATTTACTAAAGGTGAGGGAAATGCCATAAAAACAGGAGTACAAAAAATAACGCAGAGCAGTAGTATACCGCCCACCAGCTTTTGAAGTGGGAGCATTACTGCTTTTTCATGCTCAAATAATCACAAACTTATTGCCAACTATTAAAATATTGTGGTAAAGTGAAAGAAAAAGATGGTTGAAATCAATTAATGTTGATTTTTTAATAAGTTATGCTATTCTTAAGTTAGTAAAATTAAATAAGGTCTATCTTCGGGGCAGGGTGTAATTCCCGACCGGCGGTAATGAGTTTGTTCTCTAAGCCCGCGAGCCTGGATTTTTCAGGCAGGATTTGGTGAGATTCCAAAGCCGACAGTATAGTCTGGATGGGAGAAGGTGGAGGTTCGCAACGTTCGAAAAAATTGCATTTTGAACGTTTATTAAATGTGCCTTATATTCTCCCTTGAGTTGATTCTTAAGGGAGATTTTTGTTTCTAATTTTGTTCGTGTTCTTTAAAAGGCTGCGAATAACTTTAGTTGCAACCGGCGATTTATGCGTAACCTTTCTTCGTGAAGAGAGTGCCTTCAAAAAGGAGAGAGGAAATTGAAAAAATACACAATTAAAACGTTTGTCGCAATTGGAATGTTAAGCAGTATCGCCTATATTTTAATGGTTTTGAACTTCCCATTGCCGCCGTTTCCGAGTTATTTGAAAGTTGATTTTAGTGAAATACCGGCATTAATTGCTACCCTTATTTTTGGTCCTGTTGCGGGTATATTAGTAGAGTTTATTAAAAATGTACTGGATTACTTCATTACAGGAAGTGAAACTGCAATTCCGGTCGGTCATTTTGCCAATTTCATTGCTGGTCTGATGTTTATTCTGCCAACCTACTTCATTTACAAAAAGGTAAAAACAAAAAAAGGATTGGCTGTTGCTTTAGCGTTCAGCTCCGTTACGATGGCCGTCACGATGGCTTTTCTAAACTATTTTGTTTTATTACCATCCTATACATTCTTTCTGAATATGCCGGCAATGTCAGGGCCGGAAATAAGAAAGCTCATCATTGCCTTTATTATTCCATTTAATTTACTAAAAGGTGTGATGATCACGGTTCTCTTCCTGCTCCTGTTCACGAAAATGGGCAATTGGATTGAAAAGCAGCATACTCTAAACAGGGCATGACAACATTTAAACTCTGGATAATAAATATCCCTTTTTCCAAAAATGACAGGAAAAAGGGATATTTATTCACTGTAAAACTTTTTAGCTGCTTCACGTGTCAAAAAAAACATCCGTCATGCGGGCATATTTCTACAGCATCTATTCCCGTCTTACTCGAACTTTGTCGGATCACCGTCAAACGGTTCATCTGCAACCTTGATCGAATCTGTTGGACAGCCTTCAAATGCATCAAGCATGTCATCTTCAAGTACTTCCGGGACTTCCGCTACTCCTTGATTATCATCTAAAATTACATAGGCTATGCCTTCGTCATCGTAATCATAAATATCAGGTGCAGCTGCTCCACACGCACCGCAAGCAATGCAAGTATCTTTGTCCACGATTGTATATTTAGCCAAAACTATTCCTCCCTGTTTATCTTTTGAAATCAAGGGGTAAACCCAAATGCATATGCTTTCCCCTGATTTTTGCATTCCCTGAAACAATTTTATCAACTGCTGCAAGATAACGTTTCGCATTACCCTGTGTTTCTATTGTAAAGCTGTACCAATAACTTTTCAACAGATAAAAACAGTACAAAAATTTCCGCGTAATTTTACTCTAATCATGCTATGATGATGGATAATAAGATATATTCGACAATTTTTCCGGATTAAGATAAAACGAAAGAAAAAATAGGACTTGAGTAAGGAGTTTGTGTATATAAATGAGAAAAAAGTCTCAATATGAAAAGCTCATCAGCAGTTTAACTGATCGGGAATTACTGGTTCATTTGTACGGGACTCAGATTTTTTTATTAACGATTTCCGTATTTTTAGGTATGATAGTAATAGAAAGCTATTCTGCTTTTTTCGACATATTAAAGTGGCACCCACTACAAATTTTTGTTGTCGGCGGCGGTTCCGGTTTGGTAGTTGTCATTATTGATATGATTTTAATGAAGTATCTTCCGGCTGCTTTTTATGATGATGGAGGTGTAAATGAGAGAATTTTCCGTTATCGAAAAACAGTCCATATTGCTTGGATAGCGGCCATGATTGCGATTAGTGAAGAGTTGTTATTCAGAGGCATTATTCAGACTCATTTCGGCCTGTTTATTTCCAGTGCTATATTTGCACTGCTTCATTTCCGTTATTTACGCAATTGGTTTTTATTTGTTAATGTTGTGCTTTTAAGTTTTTTCATTGGATTTATCTATTTACTTACTGAAAATTTATTCGTGACTATTTTTATGCACTTTATTATTGATTTTTTATTAGGTTTGCATATAAAGATGACAAAAAATACATCTTCAAAAAGTTAAAAAAAAAGGGGATCAAATAATGAGCAGTGAAGAGCCATACCGCAATAGAGTAGAGCGAAATCGTGTACGTATTGAAAGAAAGCATCCTGATACGCAGGAAAGTGATGTTAACGGTCTGCCGCCGAGAAGCAGAGTGCACAAACACCGGAAAAAAAAACGCAAGAAGATGAAGTATCCGCTCGTTCAATTTTTGTTTGTCTTTTTTATCCTTTTACTGATTGCAACAGTATTTTACTTTCAGCAAATACGACCGGCAGGAAACGACCGGCAAGAAAATAATGAGGAATCAGTGGACATCGATTCAAGTCATAATGATGAACAAGGAGAGATAGAACAAACCGGGGAGAACAGCGATTCCCAAGCGGATAACAACGGGGAAACGACAGACACGGAGGCAGATCAACCGGATGAGCAGCAAGCAAATTCTGCCCAACAGGATAACGGAGACAACGGGGAAAGCCAAGCCGCTGAAGGCAGTCAGCAAACAACAGGAAATACAGCAGCTTCTGAATCACAAGCACAAGAGACTCCTCCGGCAGCGTCTTCTGAACCTGCCAATCCTCCGGTTCAATCAGAAAAAGACCCGGAACCGGCAACGTATCATACTGTAAAGAAAGGAGAAACATTGTTTCGGATCGCGATGAATTACTATCATTCGCAAAAGGGAATCGAATTAATAAGGGAGGCAAATCATTTACCAGATGATGAAGTGGAAGCCGGACAGAAATTAATCATCCCTCCTTTAAAATAGAAAATTATTCTGGTACAGATGCTAAAAAATCCCGAGAAACGTTTTTACTTATAAATGGCATACATATGAGAAGGATTTACCTTCCCCTATGACATATTTTCCTGGACAAGGGCATATATCAGTATTAGTTCAGGGAATTGGAAGGGGGCTGTTCTTTAGTTGGATGATGCCATAAAAATGTTGGATCATCAAACAGATGAAACGACAAAACAGATGCTGCAACATGTCATCGATAAGAAAAAGAAATTTGATAAACGAAAAAAAATTCATGTTGTTACGATATGGGGGACAAGCTTGTTGTCGTTTACCTATTTCATCTATTTGTATTATTTCATAGTTAATCCTTACTCCTATTCATTTGCGGCGATGTTCTCTGCATTTGTAAATGAGACCACCCATCTCTATTGGCTTTTGCTTGTCATTGGAATGTTCGGCTTTATGAACCTTATGAGAAAAGAAAAGGAAAAGACGGAGGATGAGTATCATGCATTGCGCTGTGAAATCATTGATAAAAGCAAAGATCTGTGGAAAGAAGAAGCTTCGTGGAAAAACCGCCACCTCGTATTTGAAATGATAAAGAAAAAATATGATATAAATTTATTTGTCGAAAATAAGTGAACTTGGTTCACTAATTCAGGTGGACGCTGTTCTTTCCTGTTTGGGTTTACCCAACTTTGCTTATCCCGGTGGAGGTGTTTCCCTGTTGAAATAAAAAAAAGATAAAAAAATGCGAATTATCCGATAGAAACGCAAGGGATTTGACTAAATTTGTCGAATACTTATATGGAAAATAAAAATAGTCAGATAAAATGAGGTGAGCAGAATGTTTGTCAAAAGTATTATGATTCCAAAGAATGCCAGCATTACGGTAGGTAAAAGCGAGCCATTAAACGCGGCATTAACAAAAATGAATGAGAATCATCTTGAAGGGTTGCCTGTATTAAACGGAAAAAGATATGTTGGAATTATTACAAGGTTTGGTATTTATGAAGCTTTTTTTCAATCAGATTCAGCAAAGAACATTTTTTTAGAAAACTCAACTGTTGAAGAATTGACAACACACCAAAATCAGTATTTAAACGGTGTGGAAATTTTTGAAAATACGCTTCTTGACCTGAAGGACTTCCCGCTATTGGCAGTAGTAGGAGAAGACAGAGAGTTCCTCGGAATTGTCACCCGATTTGACGTATTAGAACAATTTCAATCTGCTTTTGGTACAAATCGCTCTGGCGTCCGGATTGCGATTACTTCAGTGGAAGCAGAAGGGCGGATTGCCCGGCTTTCAAATCTCGCCATTCAATACCATCAGGATATTATTTCTCTAGTAACCTTTGACGAGACAGATAAACTGGTTCGCCGGATTGTCGTAAAAGTAGCAAAAAATGAGCAAACCGATAAGTTTTTTCATAAATTAGAGGAGTCGGGTTTTCGGATCTTACATATATATGATGACCAGCTGGTGAAAAAGTAATCCCAAATACGAAATCATGCAAATAGAAAACAACATGAATGTAGGAAGCACCTTCCACCGGTACTTTTCATAATATAAAGCAAGAGTTGTTCACGGCAGGGGGCATTATCATGCGCTTAGAACGGTTAAATAATAATAAAATAAAAATTTTTTTAACATTGGATGATTTATTTGAACGTGGGCTTACTAAAGAAGATATTTGGAAGGATTCGTTAAAATGGCAGCAGCTTTTTCATGATATGCTGGATCAAGCAAATGAAACATTTGGTGTCGATTTTCATGGATCCGTCGCTGTGGAAATTTTCTCTATGCAGGCTCAAGGCATGGTGATGATTGTGACAATGGAAGAATTGGAAGATGAACCTTTGCTCGATACTTTTCTAGATATAAAAATGAATCGTACAACAGTGGACATCGTATTTGAGTTTCCGGATTTTGAAGATGTTGTTCAGCTCTGTTATTGTTTTTCCGCCGGATGTTACCCGAATGCAAGTTTGTATTTCTATCATAATCAATATTATGTTCAATTACAGAATGTTGAAACCGATATGGAGCAACAATTAGTATCTGTTATGGAGGAATACGGTCATTCATCTTTTGTTAGTATCCACTTGTTAAAAGAATATGGGAAAGAGATAATCAAAGATAATATGGTGGAAGTTATTCAACACTATTTTCCTTTATAGTGTGTTTTACCAGACATCAGAATGGATGAAAACTTGGTTTAACCTTTCTGGTTTTCGTAAAAAAAGTTATCACAGGCATATAAAGTGAAACTTCCATCAGTGGGGGTTTTGCGACGTACAGGACGTACTGCCCCTTAATCTGCGATAAAACGAATAAAATACGATACGAAAAATCAGATGAGGTTCTCTTCATCTGATTTTTCATAAAGAATGGGATGAGGAAGAGTTTTTTTCGTCTTGCATAAATCAATCAAAAGTGTATACTATGTCATGGAAGCGGCTGGCGTATATAATGTTAATTTTTTTGGGGGGTTTATTAATGGTAGCCGAAATTGGTGATGAGAATAAGAGCAGGGAAGACAAGCATGATGTGTTGCGATCAACACAGACGATCATTCATAAAGCATTGGAAAAACTCGGATATCCCGAAGAGGTTTATGAATTATTGAAAGAACCGCTTCGTACGATGACAGTAAAAATTCCAATCCGTATGGACGATGGATCCATTAAAGTCTTTACCGGCTACCGAGCACAACATAATGATGCAGTTGGTCCAACAAAAGGCGGAATACGTTTTCATCCGGATGTCACTGAGAATGAAGTAAAGGCACTCTCCATTTGGATGAGTTTAAAATGCGGCATTGTTGATCTTCCTTATGGAGGAGGCAAGGGAGGGATTATTTGCGACCCGCGCAATATGTCATTTCGTGAGCTGGAACGTTTAAGCCGCGGATATGTGAGGGCAATCAGTCAAATAGTCGGGCCCACAAAGGATATACCGGCGCCGGATGTATTTACGAATTCACAAATAATGGCCTGGATGATGGATGAATATAGTCGGATTGATGAATTTAATAATCCCGGCTTTATTACCGGAAAACCAATTGTATTGGGGGGATCTCATGGTCGTGAAACAGCAACAGCAAAGGGAGTAACAATTTGTATCCGTGAGGCTGCAAAAAAGAAAGGCATTGATATTAAGGACGCAAAGGTAGTTGTCCAGGGCTTCGGCAATGCCGGCAGTTTCCTGGCAAAATTTATGAATGATGCCGGAGCAAAGATTATTGGAATTTCGGATGCCTACGGAGCTCTTTTTGATCCGAAAGGCTTGGATATAGATTATTTGCTGGATCGCCGGGACAGTTTTGGAACGGTTACGAAATTGTTTCATAACACGATTACAAATAAAGAACTTCTCGAACTGGATTGCGATATTCTAGTACCTGCGGCAATCGAAAACCAAATTACTGAAGAAAACGCTCATCAAATACATGCATCTATTGTTGTGGAAGCAGCAAACGGTCCAACAACACTGGAAGCGACACAAATTTTAACAGAACGTGGAATACTGCTTGTTCCCGATGTACTTGCCTCTGCAGGAGGAGTAACTGTTTCTTATTTTGAATGGGTACAGAATAACCAGGGATATTATTGGCCGGAAGAAGAAGTTGAAGAGAAACTTGAGAAAGTCATGCAGAAATCGTTTAATAACATTTATAACACAGCGCAATCACGTCACGTTGATATGCGCCTGGCAGCCTATATGGTCGGTGTACGGAAAATGGCGGAAGCGTCCCGTTTCCGCGGATGGATTTGAGATTAAGAAGTTCTCAAAATTGAAACAAAAGCAAAAATCTCCTATTATGAATTGATATAGGAGATTTTTTTGATTGTGTCCTATAATCATCATCCATTCACGACTAAAGCTGCGGGCTTGCTTTAACAAGTCCTGCTGACCAGCCTTTGTTATTATGACTATGTTATTCAAAAAAGTACAGGAACTTGTTCTTAAGCCAATAACAATAAAAAGAAAAAGAGAGGTGAAGGAACTGCTGCCCAAAAAGGACGTATTGTATGCGGACCGGGCAGTGGTGTCTACAGTATGAAACAAACTGAGGTTATTATTATTGGCGGCGGTCCGTGCGGGCTGGCTGCGGCGATCGCATTCGGGCAAATCGGGAAAGAAGCGATTGTGATTGAAAAAGGCAATATTGTTAATGCCATTTATCATTATCCGACACATCAAACTTTTTTTAGTTCGAGTGAAAAGCTGGAAATTGGTGATGTTGCGTTTATTACTCAGGAATATAAACCGAGACGGAATCAGGCTTTAACCTATTATCGCGAAGTGGTGAAACGTAAAGCGCTGAAAGTTCATACATTTGAAAAAGTATTGCAAGTGAACAGACAGGATAACGGCTGTTTTTTTGTAAAGACAACGAAGCAAACGTATCAGGCAGACTATGTTGTCGTGGCAACGGGCTATTATGACCATCCTAACTACATGAATATTCCCGGAGAAAATTTAGCAAAAGTTTCCCATTATTTCAAAGAAGCACATCCTTACTTTGATACTGATGTAGCTGTCATTGGCGGGAAAAATTCCAGTGTGGATGCCGCAATTGAACTCGCAAAAGCCGGAGCCCGTGTAACGGTGCTATATCGCGGCGATCATTATTCAAAAAGCATTAAGCCGTGGATATTGCCGGAATTTGAATCATTAGTACGTCATGAAAAAGTAAAAATGGAATTTAATAGTATTATTACCCATATTTCCGAAACAGACCTCACCTATCAAAAAGAAGGAAAACAGTATACGATTGAAAATGATTTTGTCTTCGCCATGACCGGTTATCACCCTGACCATCCATTTTTACAGCAAATGGGTGTGCACATTGATCCGGTTAGCGGCCGTCCGAACTATCATCCGGAAACAATGGAAACGAATGTTGAAGGAATCTTTATCGCAGGAGTACTCGCTGCAGGAAATGATGCAAATGAAATTTTTATCGAAAACGGAAGATTTCACGGGGAGCAAATAGCGAATGCTGTTGCCAAACGTGAAAAAAAGAATGTTCTTAATTAGCAGATAAGAGAGGAAACGGCAAGAATGAAAAAAGTAGCCTTAATCACAACAGGTGGAACGATTGCCAGCAAGGAAATTTCCAAAGGATTATTAAATTCCGGTGCTTTATCAGGGGAAGAACTGGCGAAATTATGTAAATTGCCTGAAAATATTGCAGTGAAAATTGTTGATGTTTTGCAATTGCCAAGTATGCATATTGATTTTCCGTTAATGAACCAAATAAGAACTGCAATTTTACATGAATTAGCTGACGAGTCGATAAGCGGTGTTGTTGTTACGCACGGAACAGATTCGCTGGAAGAAACGGCTTATTTTCTCGATTTAACGATAAATGATGAGAGACCGATCATTGTAACGGGATCGCAGCGCTCTCCGCATGATGTCGGTACGGATGTGTATTCAAATTTAAGAAATTCTATCTTTGTCGCAGTAAATGAAGTCTTGCGCAATGTCGGTGTTGTCGTCGTTTTTAATGAACGGATCTACTCTGCCAGATATGTGAAAAAGGTGCATGCTTCCAATTTGCAAGGCTTTGAATCATTTGGCTACGGATACTTAGGGATTATTGACAATGACAAAGTAAACATTTATCAAAAACCCGTCTTCAAAGAGTCTTATCCGGTCAAACAGCCGATACCAAGAGTGGATATTATTAAATGTTATACCGGAGCAGATGGCGCTTTTATTGATGCTTCGGTGGAAAATGGGGCAAAAGGATTTGTCCTGGAAGGGGTAGGAAGAGGACAAATATCACCTTATATGATGGACTCAGTAAAAAAAGCTCTTAATAAAGGCGTAAAAGTGGTCGTAACAACGAGTGCCGAAGAGGGAAAGGTGTACCCTGCTTACGGTTATTTGGGCAGTGCTTATGATTTACAAAGTCTTGGTGTCATTCTCGGGGAAGATTACGACAGCAAAAAAGCAAGAATTAAATTAGCGGTCTTATTATCTGTTACCAATGAGATCAACCAGGCGGATTTTCGCTAAATTGAAGTAAAAATATTTGCCGATACCGTTTTCAAGTATTTTCATTCTCTTCATAACATGTTACGATTAACTTTGATTATGATTTTATTCATCTAGCAAAATTAATTCGGACATTAATTACGCGGGGCACGACTGGCTTTTATCGTGCAGACCCGATTGATTTCTCCAAGGGCGAAAGTAATTATACGGCCCGGTTAAAATTCCTAAGGGTAAAGGGAAGATGGATGGAAAAGAGGACAGCAGATGCTGGAAATAATTTCTGCCGGAATTGCGCCCGGTTTGGCACTATTAAGTTATTTTTACTTAAGAGATCAATTTGGAACGGAACCGCTCTCTATGGTTATCAAACTTTTTGCTGCGGGAGCGTTTCTTGTATTTCCAATCATGTTTATACAATACGTCCTGGAAGTTGAAAATATTATTCAGTCGAATATTTTACACTCTTTTCTAGCAGCAGGTTTTCTTGAAGAATTTTTTAAGTGGTTTATTTTTCTATACATGGCTTTTCACCATGCACAATTTGATGAGCCGTATGATGGGATCGTATATAGTATTTCTATCTCACTCGGATTTGCAACTGCAGAAAATATTTTGTATTTGTTCGCCAATGGATTGGAGCATGCGATCGGCAGGGCATTTCTGCCAGTATCAAGTCACGCGTTGTTTGGCGTTATTATGGGCTATTATTTCGGAAAAGAAAAATTTACTCCTGAGTCAAATAGAAAATTTTATTTCCTTGCCTTAATCGTTCCGATTTTTCTCCACGGCATTTATGACTATATTTTAATTTCACAAAGATACTGGCTGATAATGATACTTCCATTTATGGTTTTTCTCTGGTGGTTCGGTTTACGAAAAGCGAAAAAAGCACATATTTTAAGTAAAAAACATCGCGATAAATCTCTCGATACCAGTATATAAGAAAAGCTTCCTTGATCTTGCAAATCCAAAAATTTCTAACTTTTTTACGAAATGAAGTATCATGCATTATAATCCGGCTGAAGAAAATTTCGCAGCCGGTGCATAAATGCTTCGTTTTCTGAGAAAGCCAATGTTTTTTGGATCTTTGTTAAATCAGAAGCTTTTTTTGTTTTGGTTAACCGTTAAGATCCCCTGCAGTTTAATTTCGTGTTCAAAAAAGTCAGCCAACGGTAAGCAGCGAATATCTTTTAATGTTGTTTTAAGGCTTAAGACCACACCTCTAAACGAAATAAAGGTAGAATTTACCAATAAAGTGGAGTAGAGTCTCCACCTGATTCCCCGAGTTTTGAGTTTACTAAAAACGAGTTCACTTCCGGTTATAACCCCGCTGTTACAGCGTTTCTTTTCTTCACAGCATCCTTTTCGTATAAAATAACTTTCTCTACAAAAAATAGGCTTAATGTTAAAATCAATTACTTTTGGGGGTTGCAATGAATGGAAAATAAACAGTTGTGTAAGAAGCTTGTCCTGATATTCTCCCTTAGCATTTTACTATTGCCTGTGAATGGTTTTAAAGAGAATGCAAATGCTTTTACAAATCAAGTAATCCAGCACGGGGCTGTCGGAGATGATGTGATTGAACTTCAATCACGGCTTCAATATATCGGATATTATAACGGGCAAATAGATGGAGTCTTCGGCTGGCGGACGTATTGGGCATTACGTAATTTTCAATATGAATTTGGCTTAAAGGTCGATGGCCTTGCCGGTGAAAAGACCAAGAAAAAGCTTGCAGATGTGACGAAGTACAATAAAGATTTTGTCAAAGGGGAAATTAAAAAAGGGAAAAAATTTACCCACTATGGCGGAGTCGATTTAGAAAAACAGAAACAACCTTCGCCTCGTAAAGGCGGGGCACAGAAGCAGGCTCCCCGGGGCGACGGGGGGCGGCAAGCTCCTTCCGGTGCAGCTGCTCCGCAAAAACCGACTGCAGCAAATGTTCCAAATGGATTTTCGCAAAACGATATTCAACTGATGGCAAATGCGGTATACGGGGAAGCCAGAGGAGAACCGTATACCGGACAAGTCGCGGTTGCGGCTGTAATCTTAAACCGGGTTGAAAATGCTTCTTTTCCAAATACGATTTCAGGAGTTATTTTCGAACCGGGTGCGTTTACGGCAGTTGCAGACGGGCAAATCTATCTTACACCTAATGAAACAGCCAGAGAAGCTGTTGTTGATGCGATAAACGGTTGGGATCCAACCGGAAATGCAATTTATTATTTTAATCCGGATACTGCGACCAGCGCCTGGATTTGGTCTCGGCCGCAGATTAAGCAAATTGGAAAACACATTTTTTGTAATTAGAGAGGTGACGAAAGTGATACGAGGAATATTGATCGCAATCTTAGGATTGGGTATTGTAGGAACAGCGTTTTGGGGGTACCAGGAGCACCGGGAAAAAAATGCAATATTGTTGAATGCAGAGAATAATTACCAGCGGGCATTTCATGATTTAACATATGAAATTGATTTACTTCATGATCAAATTGGGTCTACACTGGCAATGAATTCACGTCAATCACTGTCTTCCTCACTGGTTGAAGTGTGGCGTTTGACTTCCCAGGCACACAGTGACGTTGGGCAATTGCCATTGACACTTTTGCCATTTAATAAAACGGAAGAATTTTTATCGAATATTGGTGATTTTAGCTATCGGACTGCAGTAAGAGATTTGGAAAAAGAGCCGCTGAATGAGGAGGAACATATAACATTAACGGATCTTTATTCCCAGGCTGCCGACATTCAAAATGAACTGAGAAATGTGCAGCATCTTGTCCTGAAAAATAACTTACGCTGGATGGACGTGGAAATGGCTTTGGCTTCAGGAAATGAAACGATCGATAATAAAATTATTGACGGGTTAAAACTAGTTGAAAAAACGGTCGAAGGATATGAAGAATCCAATTTTGGTCCAACTCATGTAAATATGGAGCGTGAGAAGAGTAATTTTGAACATTTAAAAGGCAGAGTCATTACCGAAGACGAAGCGGTGGAAATTGCTAAAAAATACGCTAATATGGATGGGAAAGTTAAGGTCAATTCCACAGAAAACGGGGATGGAGCAAGTTATGGCTTTTACAGTGTATCTTTACAGGAAAAAGGAAAAGAAGCAAGTATGGATATTACGAAAAAAGGCGGATACCCAATTTGGTATATCATGTCAAGGGATGTCAATAAATCAAATATCGGTTTAAATGAAGCCGCAAATATTGCTTTCCAATTTTTAAGAGATAATCAATTTGCAGATTTACAAATGTTTGAAAGTGCCCAGTATGACAATATCGGCGTTTTCACTTATGTATCACTGCTCGATGATGTCCGTATTTATCCGGATTCGATCAAAATGAAGGTGGCGCTCGACAATGGAGAGATAATTGGATTTGAAGCGGAAAATTATTTAAAAGCGCATCATGAACGAGAACTCCCGGATCCGATGCTTTCGTTGGAAGAGGCACGGGCAAAGGTGAATCCTGCTCTGCAGGTAATGGAAGACCGCCTTGCTGTCATTGTCAATGATATAAATGAGGAAGTTCTATGTTATGAATTTTTGGGTACCTTGGGTAATGATACGTATCGTATATTTGTGAATGCAATGGACGGCCGTGAAGAAAAAGTAGAGAAATTGAAGCAGGCAGAGCCATTGTTCGAAGATGTGGTCTAAAGTGAATCTTCCATTAGCCAGCATGTTTTTCCGGCCTGCAAGAGGTTTTGGTTATTTCCGTTCAGAATAACTCTCCATTATGCATGGCTGCCTCTAAACTTGTAATCAATGGAAAAGAAGGATGGTCGAAGGTTAGTCCTTTTGACCGTCTTTTTTTGTTTTTACGTTATAAAGATGAGAATAATTAGAAAAAATTTAGGTAATTTGTAATAGGTAAATTGATTTTATTTTGTGTAAAATCATCTTGATTGATTATGTATTTCCATGTCATAATAAAATTACAGGATGAGGAGATGGGGAGATTGATGATGTTGAAAATTGGGAATGTCTTATTACTGGAAATCAATGATAACGGTGAGATGTCACAATACAAATGTAAGTTAGTTGGAATAGAATCGGACAAACTTTCCATTAACTATCCGGCTAATACGGAAACAAATAGAACTGCATTTCTAATCAATGGTACGGTCTTAAAAGCTACCTTCGTGACGGAGGAAGGCATTGCATATTCATTTCCTACGAAAGTAATTGGAAGAACAAAGGAACAAATACCTATTTTAATCATTGCTGCTCCGAAAGAAGGGCAAATGAAACGAATACAGCGCCGCCAATTTGTAAGGATCGCAACAGCGGTAGATGTTGCTGTCTCTTCTTTTCATCATGAATTTCAACCTTTTACAACGGTAACGGAGGATATTAGTGCCGGGGGTGCTGCATTATTCGTAAAAAAAGGAATCGGGGTTTTCCCGGAAATGATCGTAAAAACAATGCTTGTGCTACCGATGCCGGACGAGGAATATAAGTATATGACTCTAAAAAGCAAAGTGGTACGAAAGAGAGAACAAAATAACACGTCCGACATCATTTCGGTGGAATTTTTAAACCCTTCTGCCCTGGAAAGGCAGGCATTATTGCGTTTTACCTTTTACCGCCAATTACGAATTAAGAAAAAAGGAATAGGAGTATAATACCGTATAAAATTCAGCCATCTTTCTCATAATGAGGATATCAGGTGGTGATGATTGATGAAAAAATTTGAAAGAATATTATGTAAAATTATTCTCGCACAATTTATTCTCTTAATCGTGTCACAAATCTTACTTCATCAATTTAATATCTTTCCGGAATTGAAACAGATTACACAATATGAAGGTGTAACCAATAATAGTTTTACAGCGATTTTAGAAGCTTTTAACGGAAAAAATAAAAAGTAGGGTAATCCCCGCTTTTTTTGTTTAGTTTCTTCTAATCTAACCTCTCACGTCTCACCGCTCAAAAAGCCATCCGCTTTTTTAATGTTTCCTTGAATTTTTAACGTATATCGCTCTCCTATGTGTTAAAATAGAAATGAATAAAGCGCGTTATATTAGGAGGCATTATGAATAAGAAAATCTCAATCGCCATTGATGGTCCTGCTGCAGCAGGTAAAAGTACAGTGGCAAAGCTTGTAGCCGAAAGACTCGGATACATCTATATTGACACTGGAGCGATGTACCGGGCTTTTACATATCTGGCATTAACGAAAGATGCCAATCTTGAAAATGAAGAGCAATTAAGGGATCTTTTACAAATCACAAAAATTGCATTGCTTCCCGGAAAAAAAGGGCAAGTTGTTTTATTAAATGGGAAAGATATTAGTAAAGAAATTCGTACAGCCTCCGTAACAAATGCAGTCTCCATCGTTGCAAAGCACGGGGAAATCCGTAAGGAAATGGTTAAACGGCAGCAGGAATTATCAAAGCATGGCGGAGTAGTGATGGATGGCCGGGATATCGGAACAAAAGTGCTCCCAAATGCAGAAGTGAAAATTTTTTTACAAGCTTCTGTAGAAGAAAGGGCACAGCGCCGTCACCTTGAAAATTTGCAGAAAGGTTTTCCCTCTAACCTGGAAAAATTGAAGACGGAAATAACGTTGCGGGATAAGCTTGACTCAGAAAGAGAGGTTTCCCCTTTAAGAAAAGCAGATGATGCGATTGAAGTTGATACGACATCATTAGATATTAAGGATGTAGTGAATGAAATTATGGGGTATATTAGGAAATGGCTGCAATGATTTTCCCTTTCTTCTATAACTTCACGCCCCAACCTTTTTTAAAAAAATGAAGGAATGCCGGTTTTGTAAAGACTTCTGCCGAAATAAAGTTTCACTTTATTGCTTGACAAATGAGATGCTTTATAAGAAGTTAATAAAAAGCATGATTATTTTCTTATCAAAACGAAAAATTTATTATGGAAGCTGTAATTGGATTAAGGAGGATTACATATGTCTGAAGAAATGGGTAATATTGAAGTGAAAGTATTCGAAATAGGGGATCATGTTACGGGTACAGTAACAAAGGTCGAGGAAAAACAAGTAATTGTTGACGTTGTTGACAGCAAATTAGACGGAATCATTCCGATAAGCGAATTATCCAGTTTACATGTAGAAAAAGCAAGTGATGCGGTTGCGGAAGGAGATAAGCTTGAACTTTCCGTCCTGAAAGTGGAAGAAGAAGCATTAATCCTCTCAAAGCGGAAGGTGGATGCAGAAAAAGCATGGGATCATCTTGAGGCTCAATTTACAAGCGGCGAAGTTTTTGAAGCAGAAGTGAAGGACGTTGTAAAAGGCGGCCTTGTAGTGGATTTGGGTGTCCGCGGTTTTGTGCCTGCTTCTTTAGTTGAACCGTATTATGTAGAAGATTTTTCAGACTATAAAGGAAAAATGCTGACCTTTAAAATTGTTGAATTAGATCAGGAAAAAAATCGTCTCATTCTTTCTCACCGCGCTGTACTGGAAGAGGAAAAAAAGAAGCAAAAACAAGCACTGCTTGATCAGTTACAACCTGGCCAAGTAATTGAAGGAACCGTACAACGAATAACAGACTTTGGTGCTTTTGTCGATATTGGCGGTGTTGATGGTCTCGTTCATATTTCACAGTTATCATATGAACATGTAGAAAAACCTTCTGATGTTATTTCTGAGGGACAAAGCGTTCAAGTAAAGGTTTTAAGTGTGGATAGGGACAATGAGAGGATTTCCTTGTCTATTAAAGAAACATTACCGGGACCATGGAACCGTATTGCAGAGAAGGCTCCAAAAGGGAGTGTTCTGAAGGGGACGGTAAAACGGCTTGTGTCTTACGGTGCTTTTGTGGAGGTTTTCCCGGGAGTTGAAGGGCTTGTGCATATTTCGCAAATTTCCCACAAACATATTGCCACTCCGCATGAAGTGTTAAAGGAAGGACAAGAAGTCGAAGCAAAAGTTCTTGATGTAAATGAAAAAGAGGAGCGCCTGTCATTAAGCTTAAAAGAGCTCACAGCAAAAGAAGAGGAGCCGGCTGAATACGAGCTGCCTGAAGAAACAAAAGGCTTTCAACTCGGAGAAATGATCGGTGATCAGTTAAAAAATTTAAAAAATAAATAAGAGTAAACAAAAAGGGAAGCTGACGTAAAAAGTTTGTTTTGCTAAAAAAACAATTTTTTAATCAGCTTTTTGTTTGTTATGCAAATGATTAAGAGAGGTTGGATTCTGATTAAAATGTGCGAATCCGGCCTCTCGTTTTTTATCGCAGATTAAGGGGCAGTAATACCCCCACCTCAAAAATGGAGGTGATACCAGTCATTATAGGTGGGGGATAAACTGCCCCTAAAAGCCCGATTGGTGAAACAAGGTTTCTCTTAAGGCTTCAGCCTTTAGAGAAATCAGTCAGGCTCCGCGTGATAAGGTTTTTCTTAGGGCTTCAGCCCTTAGAAAAAT
>JAGKQJ010000051.1 GCA_017898095.1 Bacillaceae bacterium Marseille-Q3522
ATAAAATTATTAGTCTCAGGTTTAACGGTTGGGATTCTCGTAACATCCAGTATTACCACTTATGCAAATGAAAATGAATCTACTGCATAGAGTGACTTGGAAAAAATAACAAATACAAGTAATAATGGTGCATATGGCATAATAGACTTAAACAACATTGAAGATACAAATACAATAGTAAGTGAAGTTTTAACTTTTGATGAATTAGTTGAACAATTGGCAAGTGATTATGGAATTTCAAAAGAACAAGCATCAAGCCAGGTTATAGCAAATTATGCTAATAGTAGAGCAATTTCTGCAAAGCAAGCTTCAGATTATGCTATTAATGCTACTTTCCGAACAATTGGAACAACCTTTACTGTTACTTCCTCATATAAACCGTCTTTAAGATTTTATTGTGAAACATCCGAAGGTGGTTATTTTAGAGGAATTCTTAAAATTTTGAATGTTGGTATGGATCGAAGTTATAATGGGATGTCTAAAGCATTTGGAGGTGATGTTTATGTTAATTTAGAAGACCCAAATAGGATCTTTTGAATTGTAAATGGAGACTTTTTTAACAATGGTACAACTCAAGTTGGTTTCAATGTAGATATTGGTGTAGGCGAGACAGCATCATTACAATTTAGTGCAAGTTATGCTTCAAACCATTATAAATATTGTTATATTGAAAGCTACACAAGATTTTAATGTTATAAAATGGTTAGTCCCCAAAAACGGGGATATTATTAAAAAAGTTGTACTCAACCACAATATATAGTATTTTTACATTGATCTTTCATCTATATGTTGCGATTGAAATGTAATTATGACCTTTTTGGGGTTGAACCATAAAATAGAAAGGGGAAAAGTGTGGACGAAAAGAAAAGAAACAAATTGATTTTGATGATTATTGGTTTAGTAGCAGGTATTTTGATAACGCTCTCTCCCGTTATGATTACAGGGGAATTTTACAGTACAACAAGTGGATTGATGGGAAATTTGCTGGTAGCTGATTTTGTCATGAGGACATTAGCATTGATTATCGGGTTAGCAGTTATTTATGATGCGGCAAAAAATTACTTAAAATAATCTGCAGAAAAAACCAACGGAATATATCTTTCAAATCCGTTGGCTTTTTCATTCTCTTTTACAGTATAAACTAAAAAATGAGTATGTCCATACTTTTAACCTGCACTTCCGAATAATCTTCTTATAATAGCCTTGGTGAGCGTCCTATCAAATATTGCATTATTTTGCTTGGAAATGGGATTTTAAGAAGTTTGCCCGGGGAAAAGCGTCATCGCTAATACTGAAAAAAAGTGCCTGTGAACATTTTTCTTTTTAAATCTATATCCCTATCGATCAAAATCTGGATCTTGATAAGCAAATTTTTCGTGCGTGAAAAGAAGCAAAATCCCCTGAGGCATGATCTTGAGGGGATCCTGCTTTTTTATCGAAATGACTAAATTTCTCGCAAATAATGATAAAATAGTATCAAGACTCGATGAAATGAAAACGCAAACGGACAACCTTGTAGATATTTGTAAAAAAGTTATAAGTCTCAAAAAAGGAGAGTAAACATGGCAAATGTAAACGCAATTATGACATGGACATTTTATGAGGAAACACAAGTACCAAAGGAAATCGAAAATGTATTAATTGATGGAGAATCCGCAGAAATCGCCTACAAAACGGTAAGAGATGTTGCAGTGATAACAAATAAAAGGATCATCATTGCTGACCGTCAGGGGATAACAGGGAAAAAGGTTGAAGTATACACGATTCCATTTAAAGCAATTATTATGTATTCCAGTGAAAATGGCGGCATGTTAGATTTGAATGCGGAGCTTGAATTGTGGACGAAAGCAGGGAACTTCAAATTAAATTTGAATAAAAAAGTGGATGTCAGAAAACTGGATCGGATTATAGGGAAATACATCCTATAGAATATTTCTCTGAATCGATAACGGTATTTTCTTCTGAATCAGCTAAGCTTTATTGTTAGCGGTATGTTTTGCAACAAGATTCCGCCTTTATTTGTGTAGCACAGAAAACAGCTTCCGGAATGTGAAACTGTTTTCTGTGCTTTTTTGTGGTAAAATTTGAGCAGTTAAATCTCTAAAAATTGAAGTTGTGCTTTTTTCATCAAAACAGCTTAAAAAAGGAAGAATTTTATGAAAGTAAAGAAAAATGATTATATAGATGTAGTGATTGAAGATTTTACCCATGATGGCGCCGGAGTTGCAAAAGTGGATGGCTACCCGCTGTTTATTGCGAATACACTGCCGGGCGAAAAAGCAAAAATAAAAGTTATCAAAGTGAATAAAGGCTACGGGTTCGGCCGTCTGATTGAATTGTATGAAAAAAGCCCATTCCGCGTCGAAGCGCCATGTCCGATATATAAGCAGTGCGGCGGCTGCCAGTTCCAGCATATCAGTTACGAAGGCCAGCTGAAATTGAAGCAGAAGCTGGTGCAAGATGTCCTGCGGCGAATCGGCAAACTGGAGGAAGTTACCGTCCATCCGGTTATAGGAATGGAAACCCCATGGCATTACCGCAATAAGTCACAAGTTCCGATCGGGGAGCGGGAAGGTGCCTTGATCGGCGGCTTTTATCAAAAACGCAGCCATGACATCATTGATATGGAAGAGTGTCTGATTCAACATGAAAAAAACGATCTGATTGTGCAAAAGGTGAAGGAAATTTGCAACCGCTACAGGGTACGTGCTTATGATGAGCAAAAGCATCGCGGCGATCTTCGCCATATTATGGTACGTTACGGTCAGCAAACAGGCGAACTGATGATTGTTTTTATTACCAGAAGTAACGATCTCCCTCAAAAAAAGCAAATTATTGCCGATATCGTCACAGAAGTACCCGCGGTCACAAGCATTGTACAGAATATAAACGACAAGAAAACTAATGTTATTTTCGGCGATACTACAAAAACGCTTTGGGGTGCGGATGTCATCTATGATAATATCGGCACTATTAAATTTGCGATCTCGGCGCGTTCATTTTATCAAGTCAATCCCGTGCAAACAAAAGTGCTATATGACAAAGCACTGGAATATGCCGGCTTAACCGGAAAGGAAACGGTAATCGACGCCTATTGTGGCATCGGCACGATTTCCTTATTTCTCGCGCAAAAAGCGAAAAAAGTGTACGGTGTCGAAATCGTCCCGGAAGCAATTGTCGATGCAAAGAAAAATGCCGCTCTAAACGGAATTGCCAATGTTGAATTTGCTGTCGGCAAAGCGGAAACGGTGATTCCCGCATGGTATAAAGCTGGCATTACGGCAGATGTACTCGTTGTCGATCCGCCGCGAAAAGGCTGCGACGAAGCCCTGCTTGAAACAATCGCAAAAATGCAACCGGAAAAAATCGTCTACGTATCGTGTAACCCGGCCACTCTCGCCCGCGATCTCCGTTATTTGCAGGATCATGGTTATCGGACGGCTGAAGTGCAGCCTGTTGATATGTTTCCGCAGACGGGGCATGTTGAGTGTGTGGGATTGCTTACGTGTAGATAGGCGTGGTTAGGCGGTTTGTCGCTTGTGGCAGTAGACCAGATATACTTTTGGAAATTGATTTTCGTCAAATGTGTGTGAGTTACGTGTTTGGCGATTTTTTTTTGCCCTGAATGTTGTCGGATTGAGTTGGTAAGAATGATGTTTGATCATATTTATTTTTGTAATTTATTAAAATTAAATATTTTAATGATTGCATTTTAAAATGATTCTTGATACAATTATTTCATCGAATAATATTTAATTTTAGAAAGGCACGATTTTATATGAGAAGGTTGAGTGATGTGGTTGAATTTGTAAGCGGGTCACCTCAATTTAGAATTACCGAAGTGTTTGATGTGAATGCTCCACTTTATACCTATTATAGTCAACCGAACATAGACGATGACTTGGTTGATATAGTTTCATCAAACATTGATAACAAGCAAGTGAGAACGCAAGATAAAGTCAATACGCTGTATACAGGAGATGTCATATTTAGTCTAATATCTGGAACTTCAACGATCGTCAGAAAAGAGCACGAGGGTTATCTCTACACACAAAACTACGTGAAGTTAATACCTAATGAAAATATTGATTCAAAGTATTTGGTTTATCTACTTAATGAAGACAAGTCAATTAAGAAGCAATTTCTGATGGGACTGCAAGGTTCACAAGTTTTGAAATACACACTCAAACAAGTGAAAGAGTTAGAATTACCTGAATTACCATCCACCCGGAAACAACAAATGATCGGCGAAGTTTACTTTAATCAGTTGCGACTTCAAGCTTTACGGAACCGAGCAGCGAATTCTGAAACAACCATACTTTTAGCCAAATTGGAGGAGGCAAGCGGTAAATGAACGAAAATCAATTTGAAACAGAACTCATTCAATACATCACAAGCGGCACCATTACGAAACCAGAACACCTTGAAGGGATTATTGCAAGCGAGAAACCGGTGGATTATGTTGTAAAAACGAAACTTTGGAAATACGAACCGAACATCAAAACAACTGACCAACTTTGGGATAACTTCAAAGCAATTTTAGAGCAACACAATCAAAACACGCTTGACCGCCCGCTAAGTACTGTTGAGTTTAATCAAGTGAAAAAAATTATTTCAGAGATTCAAACACCTTATGAGGCTGGGCAGTTTTTATACGGTTTAAACGGAGTATCGCAAATTGAAATTGATTTGGATGAGGGTCGTCATGTATTTTTGACAGTTTTCGATCAAAAACAAATTGGCGCAGGAGATACGGTATATCAAGTAGTGCATCAAATTAAACGGCCAGCTGTTATTACCGGGAAACAAAATCGCCGTTTTGACACGACCCTTCTTATTAATGGTTTGCCCATTATCCAAATAGAAGAAAAACGTGATACGCATGATGTGAATGAAGCCTTAAATCAAATGCATCAATATGCCGAAGAAAATCAGTATCGTGACATTTTCTCTACTTTGCAAATTTTGGTGGCGATGACACCGAATAATGTGAAATATATGGCGAATACCACACCTGATAAGTTCAATAAAGACTTTGCCTTTAACTGGCAGCGTAAAAGCGATAATACCATTGTGCGTAACTGGAAAGAGTTTGCTGATTCAATGCTTTCAATCCCTATGGCGCACCAAATGGCAACAAACTACATGATTTTAGATGGTACAAAAAATAAGCAAATGCTTAAAGTGATGCGTCCTTATCAAGTTTATGCCACTCAAAACGTTATCGAGAATTTGAAGCGAGCAGATTTTGAGCTTGGAACGAATAAAGTCGGGTATATCTGGCACACGACTGGTTCGGGAAAAACTATTACAAGTTTCAAGACTGCGTGGCTTGCTAGTCGTATGCCAAAAGTGGATAAAGTAGTTTTTGTGGTTGATAGAATTGCCCTTACAAAGCAAACTAATGAAAACTATCGAGCCTATGATCCAGACACAAGTGATGACGTACTCGGAAGTGTTCAAAACACCGACAACACGAATGACCTGAGTCGAAAACTTAAAAGTAAAGATAATAGCATTATCGTTACGTCTGTCCAAAAGCTAGATACTTTAGTTAAACGCAAAACCTTTAAGGCACCTGATAAAAATATCGTCTTTATTGTTGATGAAGCACACCGTTCAACTGGAGGAGAAAGTTTTGCCACCATTCAAAAAGCGTTTAAGACATCGGCCTGGGTGGGTTATACGGGAACGCCTATGTTTGATGAAACAACCACTGGCTTGCGCACGGAAGATATTTTTGGTCCACTTTTGCACGCCTATACGATTCGAGAAGCGATCGCGGATAGAAACGTTCTAGGATTTAAAGTTGATTTTGAAACGACGATTGACGAAGAACAAATGAAAAACAACTACTTGCCGAACTTCTATCGGGAACGCTATCCGAAGTGGACAGAAGAGAAAATTCAAGAGAAGATTAACAACCTCTCACAAGAAGATATGGATGACGCAGTCGAACCAAGTTTCTATGATGAAAATCCAGACCATATCAAATTGGTGGTAGAGGACATCTTCAGGAATTGGCGCAATCGTTCAAATGAAGGCAAATATAACGCTTTGTTTACCACTCACGTCGGGGGGGGAAAAGCTAGTACGCCAATGGCGATGATGTACTTTAAAGAATTTCAACGTGTTAATGCAGAAAACAAATTGAACGGCGGACAAACATTAAAAGTTGCTGTAACTTTCAGTCAAAATTCATCTAATAACGATAATATGCTTGCGACTAATCAAGGGTTACATGATGCCATTATGGCCTACAATAAAGAATTTGGTACTAACTTTGGTATGGATGACGTGGCTGGTTACACGCAAGATGTGACAAGCCGTTTGAACAAGTCCGCAACGGATAAGAATTATCTTGACCTTGTGATTGTCGTAGACCAGCTTTTGACTGGTTTTGATGCACCTGAACTTAATACTTTATATGTAGATCGAACGCTAAAAGGTGCCGGACTGATCCAAGCCTACTCACGAACAAATCGTATCGCAGATATGCAAGAAAAACCTTGGGGGCGTATTGTCAATTATCGTTGGCCGGCACAAAACGAAAAGTTGATGAATAAAGCTTTAGCGATATATGCTAATAAAGATTCTGCAAAACTTTCAGATGAGGAACAACGTGAATCAAACCGAAATGCTGGTATTATTGCTAAACCGTTTGAAGATGTGTTCAATGAAGTGAAAAAAGTGGTTGAGAAGTTGGGGAGTTTAACTAGTGACTTCCAACAGCTGCCACCGTCTGAAAAACAAAAAGAATATATGCTCGATTTATTGCGGGAATATAATGTTGGTATGGCAAAGTTAAAGCAGTATGACCCGGAAGAAATGGATGGAAATGTGGTAGGCTTCAACTATGACAATCCTGATGAGTTGGTTGAAAAACTAGGAATGACTTCGGAACAAGAAGTGATGTTGACTACTGTTTTAAAAAATGAATTGAAACAACACATCTCAGAAAAAAAGAAAATTCCGCTGTATCAGATTGAATTAAGAATGACACACATCAAGGATGTTAAAATAGACTACGACTATTTAACAGAATTAGTTGAGAAATTATTGAATCAGGTACATAACGGTCAAACAGTGGAAGCTAAAGAAACGCAAGAGAAAATCAATCAATTTGCAAATGGGTTGGATGATCGAAATTACGCAACTAAGATTATGAATGCCGCAATTGCTATCATCAAAGGGCATTTCCCACCAGAGGGTTCAAATTTCAAATACCCTGTGAAACTAACTAATAGTGAACAAATCATTCAGGCAGCTAATAACGTGAGTCTTGATAGAATGTTCTTGGATTTCCGTGTGAAATGGGGGATTACAGATATTATCACAAGCGCTCAGATGCGTGAGTTATTCAGTCGGCATCGTTTTGGTTTGCAGGACTTGGATGATACCGGTCAAATTCGTGATATTATCGCACAAGCAAGTAGTGATTATAAGACATTGGCACATGATGAAGAAGTACAGTCGCTATCAAAAATCAAATACCGTAATAGCCTACGTGAAGCCATTTATGAGTTGGCTGATGCGTTAGTAGAAAACTAAGAGGGACAAAAAGCCATTAATGAATATAAAAAATCAACAAACATCAAAAAATCGTCTCTGACTTTGACAGGGAGATTAAAAGATACAAGGAGAGCAGAAATGAGTGAAAATAACACAAATGTACCAAAAATAAGGTTTCCTGGATTCACCGACGCTTGGGAACAGCGTAGGGTCGGTGAATTGGCTGATAGATATGATAATTTACGAATCCCAATTACTGCATCCGACCGTGTAGCTGGTAGCACTCCGTATTATGGAGCAAACGGTATTCAAGATTATGTAGAAGGATTTACTCATGATGGTGAGTTTATTTTAGTTGCGGAAGATGGTGCAAATGATTTGCGGAACTATCCTATCCAATATGTCAACGGTAAGGTTTGGGTAAATAATCACGCACATGTTTTACAAGCAAAATCAGAAATTGCAGATAATAAATTTCTAATGAATGCGATGAAACACACGAATATTGAACCTTATTTAGTTGGTGGTGGGCGTGCAAAACTTAATGCGGATGTGATGATGAAAATTAGTTTTCGAGTCCCTGAGTTGGCAGAGCAAAAGCAGATTGGCTCATTTTTTGCCAATCTAGACAACCTCATCACCCTTCATCAGCGTAAGTTAAATCACTTGCAAGATGAGAAGAAAAGTTTGCTGCAAAAAATGTTCCCAAAAAATGGAACAGACGTCCCTGAAATTCGTTTCCCAGGATTCACTGACGCTTGGGAACAGCGTAATTTGGGAACTGTTGCGGAGTTTAATCCGAAAGCGGAACTACCAGAAATATTTGAATATGTGGATTTAGAGTCTGTCGTAGGCACAGAAATGATTGCACATAGAGAGGAAAGAAAGGCTACTGCTCCTTCAAGGGCACAGCGACTTGCACGCCAAGGTGATTTGTTTTATCAAACAGTTAGACCATATCAAAAAAATAACTATTTATTTGAAAAACCATGTAATAACTACGTTTTCTCAACAGGATATGCTCAAATGCGTCCTTATGGTGATGGATATTTTTTGCTGAGTTTGGTACAAACCGAACAGTTTGTCAAAGCGGTTTTAGATAGATGTACCGGTACAAGTTATCCTGCAATCAATTCGAACAATCTGGCTGATATGGAAGTATCTGTTCCATTGAATGGAGACGAACAAATACAAATTGGCAAGTTTTTTAAGCATCTCGACCACCTCATCACCCTTCATCAGCGTAAGCCGTGAGCCAGTAATTAACGGATGAGTTTGATGATTAACTTAACCCAGATAACGAACGCATAACCAAGTCTACATCTTTATTTTCTAGTTCTTGGATGATGTGGAGATACGTCTTTTGGGTTGTTGTCATACTTGCGTGTCCGAGCCTGCGAGCTACACTTGCGATTGATACTCCTGCAAATAACAAAAGTGACGCATGTGTGTGTCGCAATCCGTGTATTGAAATACTCGGCACACCAGCATTTTTACAATGACGGGTTAAAATATCATTTACAGTAGAATTATAGATTTTTCCAGCACCACGAACAAAAATGGGTTTATCTTCGGTTAATCCTTTGATTAATTGAGAAAATTGAATAACGGTTTGCCAGTCGAGCTGGATTTTGCGTACTGAAGACTGATTCTTAGTGGGCAAGAATCCTCCATCGCCTTTATAGTCCCAAGTTTTATTAATGGATAGCATCTGATGGGTGAAATCAAAATCCTTGGGTGTTAATGCTAACGCTTCGGAAAAACGCATGCCAGTTTTTGCAACCAACATAATAAACCAATCCCAGTTAATTTCTGGTCCAAGGTTTAAGTGGGTTAGCAAAGTGTGCAACTCAAATTGATTAAGGTATTTTGGCTTCTTTTCACGCGGTGTTTTGCCTTTGATGACTGCCTTTCGAGTTGGATCGCGGTCGATTAATCCTTCATCAACTGCATCCAGGATAGCACCTTTGAGTTGATGGTGAAAATCCATCGTTGTTTGACGTTCATGTTCGGTAGCGTAGTCATTCAACAATTGTTGATAGGTGATACGGGTAAGTTGGCAAATGCAAAGATTTGGCACTAATTTTTCAAGCCATTGTTGAGTCATCAAATATTTTGCCATAGTAACTTTACGTATTGCGCCTTCTTTGTAGACGGTTATCCAACGTTTGTAGTAAATGTGGAATAACTCAGTTTTGTCAGTTTGATTTAACATTGTAATTCCCCCTGCGTTTTAATAATACGGCTCACGCTGATGAAAAGCTTTTCCCAAGCGAAAGAGAAAAGCACCACAAATATAATTTTAAAATAAGAAAAGTGACTGTCACACCCCGAATCGTGTCGAAGACCATCGACAAATTCCGGGTTGTGACTAGGCAGTTATTTTTATTCTAAATGACAGCATGACTCCTGCAGAAGTTGATAGAATGGTAAAGGAGCTAGTTACGGGTTTTGCTGTTTGTAAACATTTATGTGTTAAATGTGAATTGAAACCAAATGGTTTACAATATTCCTATTGAGGTTTGGAGGAATTATAAAGAAAACTGCGGACATGATACGACAGCTATGTGAATAAATGAATATCAGCGTTTTCAAATTGACAGACTGGTAGGCCAGTCCCCACAGAACTTCGGTAAGCAGCTTAAGCGTGAGACTATTACATTAGAAGAACTTAAGTCCATAGCAGATGTGATGGATGTTAAGTTTGAGCAGGCTTTCATTCTGCCCAATGGCAATAAAATAAAGACAGGAAATGAGTAAAGGAGGCAGCCAAATATGATGATTAGCCCGGAAGGATACTATGAAGAGTATCTCAAAGGAAAAACTGAAGAACAGATTCTGACCGTTATACGTGGGCTTAAGCAAGAAATAGGCCGTCTTAAAAATATGATGGAAATCCCAGACTTTGGCATAGTACCTACTGTGCATCCGAGTGAAGAGACGCGCCTTCACTGGACTCGTGAATACTTGGAAGGAGCCAAGCAAGCCTATGCTGAAGCTGGAGGAACTTATACCTTATCAAAATCAGAAGAAAAAGCTACTGATTTTGATTCAAATATGAATGCTATCTGTAGGATTACCTTTAGCATTGGCGGTTTCTTTGGTGGCTACCGTAGTTATGTTGTAGAACTATCAGATGGATTGAAAGTTCATACAAAATTATGGGAAGAAGAACCACTCTTATTGTTAGATTATGATAATAAGGAGCCTTTTACAAAGGATACTTTCATAGCCGCACTTAAGGATCTACACATCGGTGAATGGCGCAGACGATATTCAACAAAGCGTTTCGGATACGTGGTTTGTGATGGAACACAGTGGGAGCTGGAGTATGAGTACAACAATGGTCATAAACCTGTAAGATTTGATGGTGATAACTCATACCCGTATAATTTCGATAAGTTCAAGATGTTATTTGGCATTGATGATACTGAGGAGGACGAGGATGAGTAAATACGATATTTTGACAAAATACATACCTATAATCCAGGCGGATAGCATTGGTGAATGGGTTGTTGATATAGAGAACGATGGGTTAAATCACTTGTTAATAGTTACTTGTCTCATCTAAGAAGGTTCCGTTTATTCTTAGCTTCTAATGGAACTGCCGAGCCATCTGCGTTCAACCAGGGAAAAACTGCTAATCGTGTATATACTCGTAAGAAGAAAATGGATGTTGATGTTCATTATCCGTCAATCGAGCAGGTTGAGTTTTATCTTGAAAAGTGGGACGGCCTTGAGAACTACCACCTGCAGGAGGATGCACTTAATAAACTGTTCTTTGAACTATGCCCAAAGAATACTGACATTATCGATGTTCTTTTGAAGGCATCAACGCTTAACGACTTTTATAGTACGAATATTTTCTCAATCTATCCGGTGGCTAAGCACATATGTGCTCTGGATATTGATTCAAGACTTAAAGCTGGTGATGTTACCCTAGTTCGGGATATCCAGTATGTAACTATCGGTGATGCAGAGAAGAATTTTTACTCTTTTGCCACAAAGTATTGTAGCCATCACAATCCACTCGATTATCCGATTTATGACAGCTACGTCGATGAGGTGCTTCGCTATTTTAGAAATCGTGATAGCTTCTCAGATTTCCAAGATGGTGATTTGAAAGACTATGTTAAATTCAAAGGTATACTGATTGATTTCCGTGCCTTCTATGGCTTGGATAAATTTAGCCTGAAGCAAATCTACCAGTATGTTTGGCAGCTCGGGAAGGATTACTTCCCAAAGAACTACGGAAAGAAAAAGAGAGGAGACAAGTAGGAGGTATTTTGTCTTTAATCGATAAAAGGAGTGTGTTCGTATGGTAGATAATGTAATTCAAATAGTAACAGTGAAATTATCTTCTTTGCCTTGCATAGAAGGCATTGTATTAGGGGGCTCACGTGCAAGAGGCACCCATACAGAGGATTCTGATATAGATATCGGAATCTATTACAACTCAGAATCATTTGACATAAATGCTATTAATCAACTTGCTACAGAGTTGGATGACGAGCATAGAAGCAACCTAGTTGTACCTCCCGGAGCATGGGGCGATTGGGTTAATGGCGGCGGATGGTTAGTTATAAACGGGTATCATGTTGACTTGATTTTACGTGATATAAACCGGGTGGAACAAATAATCAAAGATACGGAGCAAGGAATTGTTACTGCCAATTATCAGACTGGGCATCCCCATGGTTATATAAGTGCTATGTATCGTGGAGAATTGGCGATCAGCAAGATACAATATGCTAAGAATGAAAGCTTTTATGAGTTTAAAAAGCAAGCAGAACGTTATCCAACCGCTTTGCAGAAAGGATTAACTGAATTTTTTATGTTTGAGGCAGGATTCTCTTTAATGTTTGCTGAGAACAATATAGATAAAGACGATGTATCCTATGTTTGCGGGCATTGCTTTCGAAGCATATCTTCCCTTAATCAAGTTTTATTTGCAGTAAACAGAGAATACTGTATAAATGAAAAAAAGGCTGTTAAGATGATTGAAGATTTTAAGATCAAGCCAATCGACTACAAGAAAAGGGTCGATAAGGTTATTTCCTTAATATCAACTGATGTAGATTGCACAAGAAAAGGAATAGAGATTCTTCAAAGACTAGTAAATGAGGTTGAAAACCTGAAAGGAGCCAATATTCAATGACTGGGCCAGATAAGAAAAAGCTTTATTCGAATGAAAATATAAAGACGGTTTGCTTTATAAGCAATCTACCAAAAAGACCCAATGTTGAGATTGGCGAATATACCTATTATAGCGATAATAAAAAGTCTCCAGAGAAATTTTATGATAATATAGAGCACCACTACGAATTTCTAGGGGATAAACTGATAATAGGCAAGTTCTGTGCACTTGCAGAGGGTGTTAAGTTTATTATGAATGGTGCAAATCATAGAATGGATGGAATTACAACCTATCCGTTTAATATCTTTGGCGGTGGATGGGAAAAGGTGACTCCTACAATAGAACAACTTCCTTTTAAGGGTGACACAGTGATTGGCAATGATGTGTGGATAGGACAAAATGTAACCATTATGCCAGGTATTAAAATTGGAGATGGTGCGATTATTGCCGCTAACTCAACAGTAGTAATAAGTGTTGAACCATATACAATATATGGTGGGAATCCAGCTAAATTTATCAAAAAACGATTTAGTGATGAAAAGGTTGAATTCTTGCTAAAGCTTCAATGGTGGAACTGGGGAGAAGAGGAAATATTTAATAATCTTGAAAAGCTAACAACGGAAACTGGATTAGAGCAATTAATGAATAAGTCCCTAGACTCAGGACCTTTCTACCACGGCACAAAAGCCAATTTGAAGGTCGGGGATTTGTTGGAACCTGGCTATAGCTCAAATTATGGGGAGCGAAAAAAAGCTAACTACGTCTATCTGACTGCGACATTAGATGCGGCTATATGGGGAGCTGAACTTGCGGTGGGCGACGAACCTGGTCGGATTTATATTGTAGAGCCTACCAATACTTTCGAGAATGATCCTAATTTAACTGATAAGAAATTTCCAGGCAATCCGACAAGGTCTTACCGAACCAAGCAGCCTCTTCGGGTAGTAGGTGAAGTCTTAGAATGGGAGGGACATTCTCCAGAGGTCCTCCAGAACATGTTAGATAACCTTGAGAGACTAAAGCGGCTTGGTATTGAGGCAATTAACGACTGATGATTATGGGTTAGTCGATTATATTGTACACAGATTGTCGGATGGATAAATGCATCCTTTGATAATATTGTTGGTGAAAGGAGGTTGTTTGATGGATTCTTTAAGAAGTATGAATAAAGCATTGGCATATATTGAAGAGCACCTAACGGAGGAGATTGATTATAGTGAAGTATCAAAAATTGCTTATTGTTCAGAGTATCATTTTAAGCGGATGTTTTCTTTCTTATCAGGCATAGGTTTATCAGAATATATTCGAAGAAGAAGATTAACGTTGGCTGCCCTTGATTTGAAAGATAGGAATTTGAAGATAATCGATGTTGCTGTCAAATACGGTTATGATTCAGCTGATTCATTCTCCCGCGCTTTTCATTCTATGCATGGTATTCTTCCTTCTGAGGCAAGAAGTGAGATTACACAGTTAAAAGCTTATCCTAGAATGACCTTTCAATTATCAATTAAAGGAGGATGCGAAATGAATTATCGTATTGTTGAGAAGGGATCTTTTAAGTTAGTAGGATTTAATAAGAGAGTTCCAATTATTTTTGAAGGTGTCAATCCAGAGATTGCAAAAATGACAGAACTTTTAACTCCTGAGGTTATTAAACAATTAAAAACAATTTCAAATGTAGAACCAACAGGCATTATTAGCGCTTCCACTAATTTTTCGGAAGGAAGAATGGAACAAAGAGGAGAATTGGATCATTACATCGGGGTAGCAACATCAAGTAATGAAACTGCAGAATTTGATGTATTAAAAATTGATGCTGGTACCTGGGCAGTATTTGAATCCATTGGATCATTCCCGGAAACACTTCAAAATGTATGGGGCAGGATATACTCAGAGTGGTTTCCATCTTCAGGATATGAGGCAGTTGAAGGTCCTGAAATTTTGTGGAATGAGAGTTCAGATACTGGGAATCCGAAGTATAGAAGTGAAATCTGGATTCCAGTAAAGAAAAAAGACTAGTTATTACTTCGATTTTTATGGCGAGGGCGCCCTAAATAGAGTGCCCTTTTCGTAAATAGAGTGATCGCTAGGCTTGACATGTTCCCGTCAACCAATAGTACCAAAAATGCCGTGGATATGTTTCCATCTACTGACAACTTGCAAGACATTCATTCTGTCCTCTCAAAACACGTGGAGACAGTCGATTTAAACGGAAAAAACGTTTTGGAAAGTCATTAGCGAATCGTGCTCCATCGATGCTTCTTACGATGATCGACAACAAACTAAAATATTTCGGTTTATCCCTAAAGCGGATTGACACTGCTAAAGTAAAAGCCAGTCAGTTTGAACACTTCACGCAAACGTACGTGAAGAAAAAACTCTCAAAACGTTGGAATCACTTCGAACAAGGTGATATTCAACGAGATTTGTACAGTGCCTTCCTAATCATGAATACAAAAGATAATTTACGTGAAATAGATGTTGGACGAGCAAATAAAACTTGGGACAATTTCTTGGAAAAACATGAACAGGAAATAGAACGAATGAAACATTTGAACTAGAAGCAATTAAGTGGTATCGGCTTGTGAAACTACGATACAAAAGGGTTTTGAACCGAGCCCACAGGGCGATAATGGCAGCAAAAGTTGTCTTGCCCATGAAAGTCTAAGGGAAATAGCTGAGTGGCTGATATCAGCCGAAAACTCGTTTTCGGTTATTCAGACGAAGGCTGAATGAAAGTACCTTAGAACCTCGTGACTTTAGTCATGAGAGGTTCAGACAATGCTGTTTCTCATACTGTTGTTAAGTACCGCAATAATCTATGAAGCAGGTAAGCATCGAAAAAAGTAACCCTTCTTGAAAGACAATCTACGGAAAGCAGCTCAACTTGTGTGAGCTGCTTTTAAAGGTGAATCAGAAAATTCTGTTTATGACAGTCGAGGGCTTCTTATTTTGTTAGAAAAATATTCTCGTTAAGGCTTGATGGTTTAGTAAAAAAGTCATACAATAAATATACAAAAAAACCACAAGATTAAGGAGGATCCATTATGGAAAAAGTAATATCGATACGACCATCAAAAACGATTATTCATTTATTTAATGAAATAAAGATTGCTGATACACATCAAGAAGCAGATAGAAGCTCTATTTTTAACAGAGCTTTAGAAATGGCAGCTGATAAAAATATCGACTGGAAAGCAATTTCACTAATAAGGTTTAAAGTGAATACTGCGGAAATTGTTCCACCAGAATTTATGAAGATTAAAGTGGATGAAACAGGATATAATGCAGTTTTAAAGGAAATAAAAGATACGTTTTTATTAAAAAGAGTAACAGCACCGTACTTAGCCAAATTGGTTCTGAGTTTTTATTTATCAGAGCTTAAAAAAGGCAGCAACCAAGAGGTTATTAGTTTAGCAAGTAGAATGGTTGATTTTGGATTGGACTGCCTAGTATTCAAAAAGGAGTACGACCTTTCTAATTACGCTAAAAAAGAAAAGCTTTATCAATTATCTAAGAAGTATTTAGAAGAATATGATGTAAATCTAAATAAACAAATCCGAAATCAAGTAAATGTAAAAATAAAGAATTATTCTGATTATTTCAATATAGATAAATATGTTCATAAACCGCGTGGTGACTTTGGCACTTGCAATATAATATTTGTGGCAAAAGTGTTATCAGGGCTATTCCTAACTTTGTCTGAAATAGAAGGTTATGATTTGAATGACATAATAGAATCTTTAAAAGGATTAATGGTGGCCCATGATGGAGAAAGAAAATTAAAGTTCAAACCCCTAAGTTCATAAAGACTGACGTGTTTCCAAATAACATAGAAGCAGATTATAGAGATACAAAATTTATCCATATCTTGGAGAAGTGCGGTAAGAAATAGATTCTTGCATCAAATGAGGATTTGTTTAATGCTGGAATTACCCCCTCAATTAAGATGTATGCCTTCAAAGTGATTAGTTCAAGAACATGTGGTAATTGTGGCATTGAACATAGCGGTCTGGTGGGATATTTGCTTGGAACATAAGAAGTTTGCGGAGTTATCTGAAGAGCAATATAAGACGATAACTCGAATTTTACAAGAACCAGAAAGTATTATTATAAGAGACTAGTGAAAAACAAGTAGCAAAAATATTGAAAGCATCTCACACACGAGGTGCTTTTTTCATTCCCGTTATTTAGGTAAGTGATACGTATGGGATTGTTTTCTAATATTTTTAAGGCACGTGATAAGCCGCTGAACCGAACCACAGGAAGCAGCAACTCTCATTGTGTGGCAGTACTTGAAGAAGGAATGAATTATCAGCCTATTGGTATCTCACCAGAACAAGCTCAGTTTTTAGATTTTAGAGGCAAGAAAGTTTTTAATTAATGAAATCGCTCGAATTTTCCACGTACCTCCACATATGGTTGGGGATTTGGAAAAATCGAGTTTTTCTAATATTGAGAAACAGTCACTGGAGTTTGTGAAATACAATTTGGACCTTTGGGTGATTCGTTGGGAGCAGGCCATCAGCCGAGCACTTTTAAGACCAGATGAAAAAAAGCTTTATTCTGCCAAGTTTAGCGTGGATGGACTGCTTCGAGGTGATTATGTTTCCCGAATGAACGGTTGCTCAAATGGTTAATACATTGTTAAAGGGTAAATATCTGAAAAAAAAGGAAAGTTCAGTAGACAAAAGAAGTTTTACTCTAGAATTGAGCGAAAAAGGTTACAAAATGATGAAGTTAGAGGCTGTCTTTTCTGAGAACTTTTTAAAGCATTTTTATTATCCATTAGATGAGGAAGAAATCAAGACTTTTGAAGAGACAATGGGAAAAATAGCTACAAACCTGTTGAGAGGAGTGGATTAATGGATAAATAAAACATGATAAAAAAACTTGCTTTTGTTAATCTCGATGATATCTCATGGAATCACAATAGGCACTATCATAAATACTTATTAAGTAAAATTCCTTATCCATGTGAAATGGCATTGGATATTGGCTGTGGAAATGGAGAATTGTGTAGGCTTATGGCCGGCAGGAGCAAGAATATTTTTGGAGTTGATTTATCCGATGAAAGAGCATATAAAACACGACGTTTATATGCCACTAAAAGATATTCATGAAATAGTGGATTCTATTTTACCAAATGCAATCATTCGAAGGCATTTGTTTTGGCGGTATTCTCTAACTTGGAAAAAAGAGGTGTAAAAATGATTATTTGGATAAATGGAGCATTTGGCTCAGGAAAAACAACATGCACTTATGAATTAAATAAAAGATTGCCCAATTCTTTTGTTTACGACCCTGAAAATATCGGTTATTTTATACGAAAAAATATACCTAAAGAACTGCATGAATCAGATTTTCAAAACCATGAACAGTGGCGGTTATTCAATTATAAAATGTTAAAATATCTATCTGAAACTTATGATGGTATTATTATAGCACCCATAACATTGGTTAATCGTGAATATTATGATGAAATAATTGGTCGACTTATCAAAGAAGATATTGAGGTAAAGCATTACATTCTTTATGCAGAGAAGAAAACTATAGAAAAACGCCTTAACAAACGATTTGAATGGGGTAATTCATGGGCAAAATCACAAATTGACCGATGTATTTATGAATTTAATCACGATATTACCGAAGAAAAAATAATAACTGACAACAAAACTGTTGACATTATTGTGGAGGAAATAGCTGAAAAAAGTGGTTTAACTTTGCTAAGTGACAAAAGAGGCCACTTCAAGAAATTGCTTGACAGATCGGCTACACTAATAAAACATATACGGTAATTCGTACTTAGGAACGCTGGGCGAGTGTAACGATGAACAAAAAGCGGAATTTTGTAAACAGACCATGATTCAGCAAGATGTATCAAAGGCTACGTGAGTTGTTAGGATAATATCTTCGTTCCATGTGAATAAAAAATTGGACTAGATACGATTTTTCAATATTTTGGGGAGAAAAAAGAATATGTTTATTTTTCAAACAAGACCTTTTTGGAGATACATGGGAGTTTCAATGAATAAGGTTCAAAAAAGATATAAAGAATTCTTTGGAGAACATGAATTGGTTATTGATAATCGAGATGAGGCGCTTAAACTCTTGCTTAATGTTATCACGACAATTCAAAATGGAATGGTAAATAAGTTAAGATATGAAAACTCATATGATATGTTTATGAAATTATATTACATATTTGATGAAGTGCACTATTTTTATTTGCAGGAAAAGGAAGCTAGGAGCAAATTAGTAAGCATTAATGTTGATGATACAGATCTAACAGACACATTTGTTAAAAATAGAAATATAATGAGAAACATCATTGATGCTTGCAATGTGTGGATAGAAAATTGTGTATTATATCAGCATGATACTGATATTATGTCCAAGGCAAAAGACAGAGAATTTAAGATGGATTTTGATTTGCTGATAGACTTATATTTATATGGTTTTGCTTCTCAAAGTGTTTCCCTCTTTACATTATCTAAAAATCTTAGTTCTCAAGAGCTATATTATGGGTTGGCAGTAAATCCTTATGATAATACACCTGCGGAAGTTTTAAAGTATCACCCTATTATATTTTTTAATACAGCAATTATAGGAAATCAGAACGTATTTGTAGAAACACCACTAACTAGAGAAGCAAACAATACTGAGTTTGGCAGTGGTTTTTCCAAAGAGCATAGTGTGGAATTTTTGCTGTTTTTAGCAGCTATAAAGGGATTTCAAGACGACCTGCTACGTGGTGACGAAAAATCATTAACAGTGATTAGCAAAGAATATTTTATTTATTTAGTAGAGAATTATACCAAACCTAAAATTAACGGAAGAGCTTTTTATTATAGCTTTGTTATGACAAAAGATAAAGTAAAAAGTCAATTGAGGAAGAAAGAAAACATCATTTGGATGATTGGAACAAATAAATACCGTCATGAACTCAGACCTTTTTTAGGCTTAGAAGATGGAAATATTCTAATTTCATATGGAGCAACAGAACAGGCCAAGCAATTATGGGTATCATATTTTAACAACGGTGGTATGTGTTATACCAATGATTCAGATAATCTTACTAATGCTATGGGAAGGCGAAACAAAGAACTGTCTGATATTTTAGTTGATAAAATTAGAGAAAAACTTAACCAGCATTACACATCAAAGATTGATGAAAAAGATGTAAAATACCAAAGGATTTTTGGTGATTGGGAAATAGATTATGGTGATTTTGATGTTATATATTACACAGAAGATACAAAAGAACTATTTTTAATTGAAGCAAAGTATTTCTCTGACTCATTAAACTCAAGCGGAATGGTTACAGATTATAAAAAGCTATTTGAGAAAGATGGGTATTATGATCGTTGCAGGCGGAGATATGACCTTGTACTTTCAGAACCTAAGAAAGTAAAGGAATTTATCGGTGTGGATGAGGATATAAAAGTGCATTTGATTTTCCTTTCGTCAAAGCCAATAGAATTGGAAATTCAAGATAAAGACGGAGTTGTTACATTTCTTTCTCTTGGAATATTTGATAAATATTTAGAAGGAAAATTGATTAATGATGAAGATGACAGTGTGGTTCGTCCAGTGAAGGAAATTTAACTGAGTGGATATGTTCCCGCCTATCGATAGTGCAAAAAATGCCGTGGATATGTTTTCGAGAACCGGCAAGTACAAATGACATCAATGCTATCCTCTCGAGCCACGTTGAGTGCGTAGCGTTGATAGAGTTAAAATAGCTTGGTATCAATAGGTTTGGCAGTTTTTAACTAAATATTGAAGTGTGTTTTATGTTCCCTCGGACTAATGGTTCGGGGTTTTTTTGACCTCCAGGGTCTAACTTTTACGCGTAATAAACCATTGCTTATTACAGTAAGAAGTTTAGCACAAACGTATTTCCAGATTTATTGGGATATGGGATCTTTTAATAAAAGGATTATGTTATAGATACTACTATGTTAGAGTAAAATTAATGTGAGCAGTATTGTAACCCTTTATTTGGTAATTGTTCGATAGAACAATTACCAAATAAAGGGTCCACCAAGCGGAAGCGCGGTAGTGCATGAGGCAAATTAGATGAAAAAGAGGGTCACTCCTTGGTAGAATCATAATCGCGAAACCAGATTCGAAGGAGGAACCCTCATG
>JAGKQJ010000052.1 GCA_017898095.1 Bacillaceae bacterium Marseille-Q3522
TTATTACAGTGGAGAAATTAAATGTAGATGGTATGAGAAAAAATAAGCATTTGGCTAAATCTATATCTAATCAAGGTTTCTATGATTTTAAATTAAAACTCGTAAATATATGTAATAAATTAGGAATAGAACTAAGAGAAGTAACTACTTTTTACCCTTCCAGTAAATTGTGTTCGTGTTGTGGGAATAAAAAGGCAGATTTGAAGTTATCTGACCGAATTTACCAATGTGATCATTGTGGAATGGTAATAAATAGAGATTTGAATGCAGCTATTAATCTTAAATATGCTAAAGAATTTAAAATTTTAGCTTAATGGAAAATATGTACGGTGGGCTACATCGGAATTTACGCCTATGGAGAGCTATACAAACGATAGTAGCGAGAAATTAGCGAGATCGGGTTCGTTGAAATAGGAAAAGTCTAGCATGGATAAGTATATAAGTATATTTGTCTATGTTTTTAGTGGCAGATCGTAAATGATTCATTTGCAGGACGTTTCGCTAATCCGAAACGGAAAAAAGATATTACAAAACATGAATTGGGATGTGGAAGAAGGGGAAAATTGGGTCATTTACGGGTTGAATGGCGCCGGAAAAACAGCATTGCTGCAATTAATATGTGCGTACTATTTCCCGACATCAGGAAAAGCTGCGGTTCTGGGAAAAGAATTTGGAAAAGTCGAATTAGGCAGTAAATTGCGCAGGCATATCGGGATTATTTCCGCAGGTCTGCAACAGAAAATTCAGCAATATGACAGCGGCTTTGAAATTGTGTTAAGCGGAGCCTATGCTTCGATCGGATTGTATCAGAAGCCGACGGACGAAGTAAGAGAAAAAGCTGTTGGTCTGATGAAGAAATTTGGCTGTATTGAGTATGCCGACCGCCATTATAGCACGTTATCGCAAGGGGAAAAGCAGCGGATTCTCATCTGCCGTGCCCTAATGCTCGATCCGCAATTAGTTATTTTGGATGAACCGGTTACCGGGTTAGACTTTATTGCCCGGGAGTATGTGCTTGAAACAATTGAAGAGATGTCCGCCGGCAGTCATGCGCCAACTCTGCTGTACGTGACTCATCACGCAGAAGAAATTTTGCCAGTCTTCCGAAACACTTTGTTATTGAAAAAAGGGCGGATTTTTGCAGCAGGAAAAACGAAGGAAATGTTTTCGGAAAAAGTATTATCCGACTTTTTTACCATGCCGGTCCACATTGTCTGGAATCAGGGGCGGCCGACATTAATGAAAGCATAAAGTGGGATTTAGGGATTGGACAATAAATGTCTCAAATCGGACAATAAAATAAAAAAACAGACAATATCTTAAAAAAACGGACAATAAAATAATAGAAACGGACAATAAATGACGAAAGCAAGTTTAAAAATTGTTGCATTCATTCCGGAAAAGTAGAAAAAAGATATCTACTTGTAGCAATATAAAAAGCGCCTTTCGCCAATGAAAAGGCGCCTTTTCCTTCCATAGCATCACTTTAATCCTTGTTCCAGCGTTTGCAGCATGTCTTTTTTGTCCTCTTCAGTAGCATTTTTCCAAATCACTTCAAACAGTACTCCCAGACCAGGCAACATTTTTTCCTCGCCATTTTGAATGGCATCGATGATCGTTTCCTCCAACTCCGCTTGGGAATTGCCGGAAACATTGTGAATAACTGCTTTGCGTAAATTTAAATCCATGGAAACGCGACTCCCTTCGATTTTTATGTAGTCTTTTATAGTTTGTCAGCTTTTGCGCAGAATTATGCTCCGTTTTTAGGATGCTTCCGGCTGAAAATTAAGCTATAATGGAAAAAGCTTATTGTTCATAAAGGAGAGACCTTTTTTGAAGTATATTCAATCGGAGAAAAATCCGCAAATAAAGCAATGGAAGAAGCTGTTAACAAGGAAAGAACGTGAAAAAACCGGAACTTTTCTCGTCGAGGGCTTCCATCTTGTGGAGGAGGCATTAAAAGCGGAAGCGGTCGAGACGATTATTTTAAAAGAAACGATCGAACTGCCTAAAAAATGGAAAAGTCGAAACATTTCGTATACAATCGTAACCGCAGATGCATTTCAAACCTTGAGTGAAACGGAAAACTCACAGGGAATTATCGCTGTATGTAAACAACTTCCGATGAAGAAAACAGCAATAAAAGGATCGCAATTCCTCTTGATTGATGCTGTCCAGGATCCGGGCAATTTAGGGACAATCATCCGTACTGCAGATGCCGCTGGAATCGATGTTGTCATCGTCGGCTCCGGAAGTGTTGATGTTTACAATGCAAAAGTACTGCGTTCCGCACAAGGAAGTCATTTTCATTTGCCGATTATTCATAACGATCTTTTGCAATGGATTCAACATTTTAAAAAAATCAATACACCCGTTTATGGGACTTCTTTACAAAATGGGAAAAATTACACGGAAATTCCATGCAGCAAACGTTTTGCTTTATTAGTTGGAAATGAAGGAAACGGAGTCAATGAGGAATTATTAGCGGAAACAACAGCAAATTTATATATACCTCTATTCGGGAAAAGCGAATCCTTAAATGTCGCGGTTGCGACAGGGATTTTATTATATGCATTGAAACAATTTTGACATGAAATGGAGTGCAAGGATAATGGAAAATTTCACACCGGACTTAAAAGCGAGATCGCCATGGGCGGTACTTGAAGGGGTAAAAGTGGCAGAAGTTGCACCGGCAGACAAAGCAATGGAAGCAGAAATCAGAGTACCGGGCAGTAAAAGTTTTACGAATCGTGCGTTGATAATAGGCGCAGCCGCAAAAGGAACATCGCGGTTTTCCGGTGTTCTGCGCAGCGACGATTCTTATTGGTGCATGGAGATACTCCGGCATCTTGGTGTAAAGGTACGTGTCGAAGGGGATACGGTTGAAATCGAAGGTACAGACGGAAACTTCCCTATTAAAAATGCAAATTTATACCTTGGCGCTGCCGGAACGACAGCCCGTTTTCTGCCGGGAATTCTCGCAGCTTCAAAAAATGGTCATTGGGTAATAGAAGGCAGCAAACGCATGAATGAGCGTCCGATGGGACCTTTGCTTACAGCATTAAAAGAACTGGGGGCAAATATTGAGTCATTAGAGAAAGACGGATATTTGCCGATCAAGGTGACGGCAGACGGTATAAAAGGCGGGCAAGTCGAGATTTCCGGCAATACATCAAGCCAATTTATCAGCGGCTTATTGATTGCTGCTGCTTATGCGGACAGTCCGGTTACGATTCATATTATCGATCATATCGTCCAGCATGCGTATGTAAAAATTACGATTGATTTAATGCGGAAATTCGGTGTAACGGTTGAACATGATGAACAATTAAAAACAATTTCCGTGACACCGCAGCACTACAGTGCCAAAGAAATGCAATTAGAAGCGGACGCTTCGACCGCCTGTTATTTTTTCGCGCTCGCAGCCCTTACAAATGGAAAGGTGCGCGTGACAAATCTTACTTACAATACATATCAGCCTGATATTCAGTTTGTTGATGTGCTTGAAAAAATGGGTTGTACAGTTATTAAGGGAGAAGATTTTATCGAAGTAAAAGGATGCCCGCGATTAAAGGGAGGTTTTACGACTTCAATGAAAGAAATGTCCGATCAAACGTTGACATTGGCAGCAATCGCTCCATTTGCAGATGGGCCGGTTGCTATTTCCGGTGTCGCCCATATTCGTAAACACGAGTCTGACCGGATTCATGCAATTTGTGAATCTCTTCAGAAAATGCAAATAAAGGTTGAAGAGCGTGAAGACGGCTTAACGGTATACCCGGGAACGCCGGTCGGAACAGAGCTGTCCTCCTACGATGACCATCGTGTTGCCATGTCCCTCTCCTTGATCGGAGCTAAAGTTCCCGGTGTACGGATTTTAGACCCGGGCTGCGTCTCGAAAACATGCCCAACATACTTCACGGAGTTAGAGAAAATTGGATTACAAGTGACGTTGGAAAAGTGAACGCCTTTCAGCAAGTTCAGGAATACAGAAAATCACGTGGGACTCTGCCTCGCCTGGTTAAAAAATCTCATCTGCGCTATGCTTAGAGGTGAAGTTCCTTATCTTTCAAGTATGAAAAGATAAAATACGAAAAACCATTTGAAAAAACAGCGATCTTATATTATAATTAGCGACGAACTCAATGATAACAAAAACGATGACGGAGAAAAGTAGTTTATGCGGATCTTTTCAGGGAGAAAGCATCACCGATTGCAAGTGCTTTTATGAGAAGCTTAAGCGAAGTTCACCTCCCGAGTTGGCACCGGGACCATTTTTCAAATGTAAAGGTGCAGCGGCAAAGCGTCCGTTATCGCAGGAAAGTGAATCTGCTTAAAGCAGATTAATTAGGGTGGTACCGCGAAATCCAAAACCTCGTCCCTTTCAGGATGGGGTTTTTTTATTTGTCCTTTTTTCAGGGCATTGGCGCCGTTATCCCGATTATCATTTCCGGGATCTTTCGCAAAAGTTTTGCGGTTGATAGAAGTGCTTCACTTTCTATTTTTCACAATTACCAAATTTAAGATATCCAAAAGGAGGATCAGAAATGATAAAAGAACGATTGCTGGAACTGCAGGAAGAGGCCATTACAAAAATTAAACAGGCAGATGTGCTGAAAGGCTTACAAGATGTCCGCATTGCCTATCTTGGGAAAAAAGGGCCGATCACAGAAGTGCTCAAAGGCATGGGGAAATTATCTAAAGAAGAACGCCCGAAAATTGGTGCGCTGGCAAATGAAGTCCGTGATGCAATCACGACTGCTATTGAAAAAAAGCATGCAGAGCTGGAAGAAGCGGCCATTCAAGCGAAATTGGCTGCTGAGACGATTGATGTCACTTTGCCGGGGCGTCCGGTCAGAAGCGGAAATCATCATCCGCTGACAAAAGTGATTGAAGAAGCCGAAGACTTATTTATCGGCATGGGATATAACGTTGCGGAAGGTCCGGAAGTAGAACAAGATTATTATAATTTCGAGGCACTAAATTTACCGAAAGACCACCCGGCACGTGATATGCAGGATACATTTTACATTACGAATGAAATATTGCTGCGCACGCAGACATCCCCGGTGCAAGCAAGAACGATGGAGAAGCATAAAGGAAAGGGCCCCGTTAAAATTATTTGCCCCGGGAAAGTGTACCGCCGCGATAATGATGATGCGACACACTCTCATCAATTTATGCAAATTGAAGGGCTTGTAGTTGATGAAAATATCCGCATGAGCGATTTAAAGGGAACTTTGGAGGTTTTTGCGAAAAAGATGTTCGGTGAAGACCGGGAAATCCGCCTCCGTCCAAGTTTCTTCCCTTTCACGGAACCGTCTGTCGAAGTGGATATATCTTGTAAAATATGTGGCGGCAAAGGCTGCAGGGTGTGCAAAGGCACAGGCTGGATCGAAGTGCTTGGCGCCGGAATGGTACATCCGAATGTATTGGAAATGGCCGGCTTTGATTCAAAAACATATACCGGCTTTGCCTTCGGTATCGGTGTCGAGCGGATTGCAATGTTAAAATACGGCGTAGACGATATCCGCCATTACTATACGAATGACATCCGTTTCCTGAAGCAATTTGCCAAACAGGAGTAAAACATTGTAGCAATTTGATTATAAAATTTTTCAAATGAGTGGAGGAAAATACCATGTTTATTTCATATAATTGGCTAAAGGAATATGTGGATGTAACGGACATAACTCCGGAACAATTAGCCGATAAAATTACAAAAAGCGGCATTGAGGTGGAAGGTGTCGTCGTTTTAAATAATGGCATTAAAAATGTTGTCATTGGCCACGTACTGGAATGCGGGCAGCATCCCAATGCCGAAAAGCTGCATAAATGCCTTGTTGATATCGGAGAAGGCGATCCGGTGCAAATTATTTGCGGTGCGCCGAATGTCGGCAAAGGGCAAAAAGTCGCGGTAGCCAAACCTGGCGCTGTTTTACCGGGACATGTAAAAATAAAAAAAGCAAAGCTGCGCGGAGAAGAATCAAACGGGATGATCTGCTCCCTGAAAGAACTGGGAGTTGAACCGAAACTAGTTGCCAAAGAATTTGCCGAAGGCATTTTTGTTTTTCCAAATGATGTTCCGGTCGGCGAAGATGCACTTGCTTTATTAGAGAGGGATGATGCGGTTTTAGAGTTAAGTATTACACCTAATCGTGCCGATGCCTTAAGTATGATCGGAACAGCCTATGAAGTGGCGGCAATTTTAGACAGAGAAGTACGGTTGCCTCAGCCGGAGTATACACCGTCTTCTGAAGCGGCTTCCGACTATATTTCTGTTACAGTGGAAGCAAAGGAAGATAATCCGCTATACATTGCAAAGGTCATTAAAAATGTAAAAATCGGCCCGTCGCCGTTATGGATGCAAGGAAGATTAATGGCTGCCGGCATCCGCCCGCACAACAATGTTGTCGATATTACAAATTATGTATTGCTTGAATACGGGCAGCCGCTCCATGCTTTTGATTACGACCGGTTCGGATCGAAGGAAATCGTTGTAAGGCGCGCCTATGACGGCGAAGAGCTGGTAACGCTTGACAATACAAAAAGAAAATTGACACCGGCTCATTTAGTGATCACGAATGGAACAAATTCGGTCGCACTAGCAGGTGTCATGGGGGGAGCCGAGTCGGAAGTCGGGGACGATACCACTACAGTATTGCTTGAATCGGCTTATTTTACCGGCGCAGTGATTCGCAAGGCATCAAGAGATCACAGCTTGCGCAGTGAAGCAAGTTCGCGTTATGAAAAAGGCGTTGACCCGAATCGGATTCATGCGGCAGCGGAAAGGGCGGCACAGTTAATTGAAAAATATGCCGGCGGGGAAGTTCTTAAAGGTAACGTAGAAGCACGTATCTCGACTTTCGAACCTACCGTTGTCACAACAACATTATCAAAAATAAACCGCGTGCTCGGAACAGCGCTAACCTTGAAAGAGGTGGAACAAATTTTCCGGTGTCTGCAATTTGATATAAAAACAGATGAAGGGCAAATTACCGTATCCGTACCGACGCGCCGCGGCGATATCACGATAGAAGAAGATTTATTTGAAGAGGTCGCTAGGTTATACGGTTATGATCATATTCCGTCCACCTTGCCGACAGGACCGGCAAACCCGGGGCAGTTAACAAATTATCAGAAAAAGCGCCGAATCGTGCGCCACTTTTTAGAAGGAGCCGGTCTCAATCAGACAGTAACCTATTCATTAACGTCAGCAGAGAAAGCTTTGGAATATGCTTTGGAAAAGCGCAATCCGATTAAATTGGCGATGCCGATGAGTGAAGAGCACAGCCATTTGCGTGTAAGCATTGTCCCGCAGCTTCTTGAAGTATTAAAATATAACGGCGCACGGCAGATTGATAATGTTGCGATATTTGAAATTGGTACTGTTTTTCTCGAAAACGGTGAAGCTAAGCTGCCGGAGGAAAGAGAACATTTAGCCGGTGCTTTGACAGGCATTTGGCAGGAGCATTCCTGGCAGGGAGAGAAAAAGCTGACCGATTTTTATGTGGCGAAAGGATTGCTGGAAGGGCTGTTTGCAACATTGGCTGTTTCGGAACAAATTACTTATCAGGCGGAAGTCATCGACGGGCTCCATCCCGGACGAACAGCAGCGGTTTATTTAAATGGAGAAAAGCTCGGTTACCTCGGCCAGGTTCATCCAAACGTAGAAAAAGCGTTAGATTTAAAAGCAACCTATGTATTTGAACTTTCGCTTGACAAGCTGTTTGCGGCAGAAGTACCGGAATTGAAGTATGAAGAGATTCCCCGTTTTCCGTCTGTGACACGGGATGTTGCATTAGTCGTCAACAAAGAATTAGCTGCGGCAACACTGCAGCAAGTGATTGCAGAAGCCGGAGGCAAGCTGTTAAAAGACGTTCAATTATTCGACCTTTACGAAGGAGAGCATATGGAAAAAGGCAAGAAATCACTGGCGTTTTCATTAACTTATTTTGCTCCTGATCGTACATTAACCGATGAAGAAGTCACAAAAGCACATGAAAAAGTATTAAAAGCAGTCTCCGAAAAAGCGGGGGCAATTCTGCGAAGCTAACGTTTTTAATGGATGCCGTAATGATGTTGCGGCATCTTTTTTTGATTGTTGGTAAGAAAATAGCAGGTAATTTGATTCATTATTTGTAAGATAATTCTATTTAAAATAAAAAAAGAAAAAATATCAGTTTTCTTATAGTCAAGGACATAAATCAAAAAAACGAGGACAAAAACAGGAAAACGGGACATAAGTATCAGTAACGAGGACAAAACTCATTAAAACGGGGACAAAAACATTACGAATGAGGACATAAATCAATAAAACGAGGACATAAGCATCACGAACGAGGACAAAAACAGGAAAACGGGACATAAGTATCAAAATACGAGGACAAAATACATCAAAACGGGTACATAAATGAAATTACAATTAGAAAAGATTTTATAGTGCTGTTTTTCCAATCAGGCAGAGTAGCGACTCCGCCTGATTCCCGTTAAGGTTTTCAAAGTATGATTAATGACTTCAGGAAGACCATTTTATGCAAAAAAAAGAAACTTCTATCATGAACGGTCTTTTACTTTTCCCTTAAAAGCTGCATCGCCTTTTCCGTATTGGCAAAATGCAGCTTCACAAAATGCGCCAGGCAGCCGGAGCCTTTTTTACGGATTAAATCAGCACAGGCAAGATCTACTTGTGCCCCGGCGCCTTTTGGAATCGTAAAGCCAGCCTCTTCACTTAATTTTTCCATGTGGCGGATAAAAGCGTAGCGGGCAATCATCGAAGCTGCGGCAACAGCAAGATGCACGCTCTCCGCTTTTGTACTGAAATAGACATGTTCGCGCTGAATGGAAGGCTGGCCATATAAGTAACGATAATATGTGTCTTTTGCGGCAAATTGATCAATTAAAATCGCTTCAGGTTTTTCCGGGGCGATTTTTTGCAAGACATGTCCGATCGCCTGATTATGCAAGATCGCCTTCATCTTTGCCTGAGACATACCTGACTGCTGCAGCTGATTATATTTTTCATTAGCAAGGGTCAGTAAACTGTATGGAATTATTTGCGTTAATTGTTTGGCTATCTCTATAATTTTCTCATCCCGCAAATCTTTAGAGTCCCTGACTCCAAGTTCTCGCAGCAAAGCGATTTTTTCCTTTTTTACATAAGCGGCAACAACTGTGATCGGCCCAAAATAATCACCGGTTCCTACTTCATCCGAGCCGGCAACGGATAGAGAAGAGATTTTTGCTGGAAGGTGATGTGTTTGTTTCGCAGCACCCGGTGTTGAAGTTATTACAGCTTTGCCCCATTTTTCTGCTTCTTTTTCACAGCCTTTCCCCTGAAATAAAACTTTCCCTGATTGATAGGCAGTGATCGTACAATTTTCCGTTTTTGCGCTAAAAATACTGCCCGCCGGCGCTTTCCCTTTTAAAAAAGGCTCGTAATAATTTTTAAGATCTGCTATCTCCATTTTAGATTTTTGTAAGACGACTTGACTCATGAATATGCTCCTTTTTGGAAAAAATTTGTCCTTATTTATTAAGCTGTAACTTTCCACCCGATGGTGTTCGTGTTATGATATTGTTTAGGATTCTTTAGATTGGAGGAAGTTAAAATTGTCAGACGGACAAAAAAATCGCACAAGTGTTGAAATATACGGTACTCAATATACCATATTAGGCACCGAAAGCTCCAGCCATATTCGCTTGGTAGCTTCTTTGGTTGACGATAAAATGCGCGAAATCAGCTCCAAGAATCCTTCACTCGATATTAATAAACTGGCCGTATTAACTGCTGTTAACGCCGTAAATGATTATTTAAAAATGAAAGATCGTCTTGAGCGGCTTGAAATTGAATTAAAAAGAGTAAAGGACTGAAACGCCTCATGCTTGACATTGCAATTTGGATTCTATTAATATTTGGATTTTTAGTAGGTTTAAAAAGAGGGATGATCCTCCAGATTATTCATCTAACTGGCTTTATTATAGCTTTTATCGTTGCAAAAGTGTATTATGCAGAACTTGCTTCTAAATTAACATTGTGGATTCCTTATCCGAATATTGGCGATGAAACAGTGAAAACATTTTTTCAAAATGGTAATTTAGAAGATGCCTATTACCGGGCAATTGCCTTTGTGATTATTTTTGTTGCGGTAAAAATAGTCTTACATATTATTGGAAGTATGCTTGATTTTGTGGCAAACTTACCAATCCTTAAGCAATTAAATGTTTGGGCAGGAGGAATTCTCGGATTCTTGGAAATATACCTGTTGCTCTTTATTGTCTTATATATTGCAGCGTTAATTCCTTTGGAAGCAATTCAAAATGGAATAAATAATTCAGGGATGGCAAAAATGATGATCGAACATACTCCTGTTCTATCTGAACAAATTAAAAATTTATGGCTTGAGTATGTAGGATAAAATAATACTGCTGTAACGGAAATGGTTGGAGGAAAGCTTGGAACCTTTTTGATTTTATACACATTTTTCAATATGAAAAACCAGATTCAAACAGCGGATGTAAAGTAAGAGGGGTGAGTGATATGAAATTTGCGAAAAAGGATGTCATTCGTTTATTGGAAATGATTTCAATATATCTGGAATTAAAAGGCGAAAATCCTTTTAAAATATCAGCCTTCCGTAAGGCAGCCGCTGCTTTGGAGCGAAGCAATAAAGCAATAACGGAAATAAATGATTTTACCAAATTGCCTGGAATTGGGAAAGGCACCTCTACGGTAATCGAAGAATTTTTACAGAAAGGCACTTCTTCTGTTTTGGACAAGCTAAAAGAAGAAGTACCGAAAGGGTTAGTCCCGCTTCTGCAGCTTCCGGGACTTGGCGGGAAAAAGATTGCCAGGCTTTATAAAGAACTGCAAGTGAAGGATATTGAGGATTTAGAAAGGGTATGCAGTGAAGGGAAAGTACAGGCATTAGCCGGGTTTGGGAAAAAAACAGAGGAAAAAATCATAGCTGCAATCGCAGAAGCAGGACAACGACCTGAGCGGCTGCCGCTTAGCTTTATGCTGCCTGTTGCCGGTGAATTGGAAGATGTACTGCAGCAGATGGAGGGAATCCAACAATTTGCAAGAGCAGGAAGTTTACGCCGAATGCAAGAAACAATGAAAGACTTGGATTTTATCATCGCTACAGAACAACCTGCAATTGTAAAAGCTCAACTGCTTGCGCTTCCCTCTATAAAAGAAGTGATTGCAGCAGGGGATACAAAGGTGTCACTGCTTCTTGCAGGCAACTATGATATTGCGGTTGACTTCCGTCTTGTCAAACCGTGCGAATTTGCTTCGGCTTTGCATCATTTTACCGGATCGAAAAACCATAATGTACGCATGCGGCAAATGGCGAAACAAAGGGGAGAAAAAATCAGTGAATATGGGGTTGAAGTGAGTGAAACCGGTGAAAGACTGGTTTTTAACGATGAAGCGGAGCTATATGCCCATTTTGATTTGCCGTTTATTCCACCGGAAATAAGAGAAGATGGAAGCGAAGTAGACGTATTCCGTCAAACCGTGGATCTGATCGTTCCCGATCAAATCAATGGCGATCTTCACATGCATACAACATGGAGTGACGGCAGCCATTCAATAGAGGAAATGGCAGAGGCATGCCGGAAGAGGGGCTATCAATATATCGCGATCACCGATCATTCCCAATTCCTAAAAGTAGCACGCGGATTAACTCCGGAGAGGCTACGCGAGCAACAAAAAGAAATTAACCGTTTAAATGCTAAATATGATGATATCCTTATTCTGTCAGGAATCGAGATGGACATTCTTCCCGATGGCAGTCTTGATTTTGAAAATGAGGTTCTTGCTGAATTAGACATTGTCATTGCCTCGATTCATTCCGCTTTTTCCCAGCCTAAAGATAAAATAATGGAAAGGCTGGTAAATGCAATGAAAAATCCCTACGTCGATATTATTGCTCATCCGACGGGAAGGATCATTGGCAGAAGGTCGGGATACGAAGTGGATATAGATCAGTTGATAAGTCTTGCTAAGGAAACAAACACTATTTTAGAGTTAAATGCAAATCCAAACAGACTTGATTTATCTTCCGTTTATTTACGGAAAGCACAAGAAGCAGGCGTCAAACTCGTTGTCAACACCGACGCACATCATATCAAGGAGCTTTCCAATATGTCAATCGGTGTCGCAACAGCAAAAAAAGGCTGGATCAAATCCACAACAATCCTAAACACAATAAAAAAAGAAAACCTAATCAACCTTTTAAAAGAAAAGCGGAGGCGGCTTGGTCAGCCGCGACAAGCTTAAGACCTCGAGCGGCTAGCCACTATACTAGAGGTGAGAGGTGAGAGGTGAGAGGTGAGAGGTGAGAATTCAAAAAAGGTTTTTATCATTTCTCACCTCTCACGTCCCATCTCTCACATCTATTTTTAGAGGAGGCATTTCTCCATGCATGAAAAAATGCTGAAGATATTAGAATTTAATAAAGTGAGGGAGCAGCTTCTCGAACATGTTTCTTCTTCTTTAGGGAGAGGAATCGCGGAAAAGCTCCTTCCATCTACAAACTATGAAGAGGTTGTCCGCTGGCAAACAGAAACAGATGAAGCTGCCACTATTTTACGAATAAAAGGAAATGTTCCTTTAGGGGGATTATTCCAAATTATCCCCCACGTAAAAAGAGCCGCCATAGGTGGTGTTTTAAGTCCGCAAGAATTAATGGAAACAGCCAGCACCATTCATGGCAGCAGACAAATAAAACGTTTTATCAAAGAATTTGCCGAAGAAGAAGTGAATATTCCCAGCTTAGAAGCACTCGGAAATGAAATTATCGTTCTTGCATCTTTAGAAGAGGATATAAAGGAAGCAATCGACGACAATGGTTCTGTACTCGACAGTGCTAGTGATACTTTACGTCATTTACGAAATCAGCTCCGTGCAAAAGAATCGCGTGTCCGTGAGCGCCTGGAAAGTATGATTCGTTCATCCAGTGCGCAAAAAATGCTCTCTGATGCCATTGTGACGATTCGCAATGACCGGTATGTAATACCGGTAAAACAGGAATACCGCGGACACTATGGGGGAATCATTCATGATCAAAGCGCATCCGGGCAAACATTGTTTATCGAGCCGCAATCTATCGTTCAATTAAACAATGAAGTACAAACCATTCGAGTAAAAGAACAACAGGAAATCCAGCGGATATTGACAGCACTCTCCGCGAAAGTCGCTGCATTTTCGCAAGAATTGGAAACGATTGTCGCAGTGCTCAGCAAAATTGATTTCATGTTTGCCAAAGCCCGCTATAGCCGCAGAATTAAAGCTTCGATGCCAATCATGAACAATGAAGGGCGGATTTCTTTAATAAAAGCCCGTCATCCGCTAATTCCGAAAGAAGAAGTAGTAGCAAATGATATTTATCTGGGAAAAGATTTTTCAACCATCGTCATTACCGGACCTAATACCGGCGGAAAAACTGTAACATTAAAAACAGTCGGATTATGCACGCTGATGGCACAGGCAGGTTTGCAGGTTCCGGCATTAGACGGCTCCGAACTTGCAGTATTTGATGCCGTATATGCAGATATCGGTGATGAACAGTCGATTGAGCAAAGCTTAAGTACCTTTTCCTCCCACATGGTCAATATCGTATCCATTTTAGAAAAAGCAGACGGAAACAGCCTTGTTCTTTTTGACGAGTTGGGCGCCGGTACTGATCCGCAAGAAGGTGCCGCTCTGGCCATCTCGATCTTGGACGAGGTTTATCACCGCGGTGCGCGTGTGATTGCGACTACTCACTATCCTGAATTAAAAGCATACGGCTATAATCGAGAAGGAGTTGTTAATGCAAGCGTCGAATTTGATGTAGAAACGCTAAGTCCGACGTATAAGCTTCTAATTGGCATCCCGGGCCGCAGTAATGCGTTTGAAATTTCCAAACGCCTCGGCCTGCAAAATCATATTATTGCGACAGCACGATCCTATATTGGCGCAGACAGCCAGCAAGTGGAAAATATGATTGCTTCATTAGAAAAGAACAGACGTCTGGCTGAAAAGGAATTAGCAGAAGCGGATGAAATGCTGCGCAGTGCGGAAAAGCTTCATAGAGACCTTGAGAAAGAAACGCTTGCCTTTCATGAGAAGAAAGAAGCATTAAAACAGAAAGCAAAACAGGATGCGGAACAAATAATTGCCAAAGCAAGACACGAGGCAGAAACGATTATTGAAGAGCTTCGCAGGCTCCGGCTGGAGAAACAGGCGGATGTAAAAGAACATGAACTAATTGAGGCAAAAAAAAGATTGCAAGAAGCGGTACCAAAATCGGGGGAAAAGCAAAAAAAATTACAGCGGTCTTTGCAAAAGCATGTTTTTCAGCCGGGTGATGAAGTAAAAGTATTAAGTCTGAATCAAAAAGGTTTTTTAACCGAGCAAGTAGCAGATCACGAATGGCAGGTGCAAATCGGTATTTTAAAAATGAAAGTAAATGAAGCGGATTTGCAATTTTTGAATCAGGCTCCTGTTGTGGAAACAAAGCCGGTCGCAACCGTAAAAGGGAAAAATTTTCATGTGAGTCTGGAACTCGATTTACGCGGGGAAAGATATGAAAATGCCTTGATGAAAGTGGAAAAATATATTGACGATGCACTATTAGCCAATTATCCGCGGGTATCGATTATTCACGGAAAAGGAACCGGTGCACTGCGGCAAGGTGTTCAGGAATATTTACGGAACCATTCATCCGTTAAAAAAATTCGCTTTGGGGAACCCGGCGAAGGTGGAACCGGCGTAACAATTGTAGAATTTAAATAGAAGGAATAATTATGAAATAAATCTGGAGGAGAAAACAACAATGAGCCCCTTTTGGGAAAATGAATTTATTAAAACAGCTGCCAACTATAGTGTCGTCATTCTTTGCACACTCGTTTTTTTAGCATTATTCGAGCTTGTGACAAAATATAAAAACTGGGAAGAAATTAAAAAAGGAAATTTAGCGGTAGCGATGACAACCGGCGGAAAAATCTTTGGCATCGCCAATATATTCCGTCACTCGATTCTGCATAAGGATTCTTTTCTCACGATGATCGGCTGGGGTGTATTTGGCTTCATTTTACTAATAATCAGCTATTTTATTTATGAATTTTTAACACCAACCTTCAATATTGATGATGAAATTAAAAACGACAACCGCGCGGTCGGCTTTATTTCGATGGTTATTTCCATCGGCTTGTCTTATGTTATTGCGGCCGGTATTTCCTAAGGGGAGAACGAGAAGATGGTAATGGAAAAGCTTGCAAAAATCTTATTTATTTGTGCCGGTATCTTTATTTTCGCAGGAATTATTTATTTACTTTTTTTTCTTTAACTGATATTGTCGGGAAGAAACTGCTCCATTCATTTAATGCGGATGGGCAGTTTCTTTTTATAAGCCAAATAAAGCGATGGTTCCTTTATAAAAAAGTGACTAAAAAATCTTTCAAACACCTAATTGTCACAAAACTTTCAATATATTATAATTGGAATTGAAACGCTGTAAATAAACCTGAAGTGCTTCAAGCAATTCAGGGGGTCAGAGGTGTGATGTAAGATGTAAGATGTAAGACGCAAAGAAACCGGCATTCCAACAATGATCTATTTGTGCGATAAAATGTATCGGAGCCGGATAAAAAAAGGAGGGAAAATAATGACGGAGAAGCCGTGGCTGCTGCATTATCCTGAAGAAATCCCCGCAACATTAGCGTATGGTGAGGACCCTCTTCACACATATTTACTTGCAGCGGGCGAAGAATTTCCTGAAAAGACAGCGATTCACTTTATGGGAAAAGAGCTGTCCTATGCAGAATTAACGGAAAGTGTGAAAAAACTCGCCGGCTATTTACGGGAAATCGGGATGGAAAAAGGGGATCGTGTAGCGATAATGCTGCCAAACACCCCGCAGGCTGTTATCAGTTTTTATGCTGTCTTGCATGCCGGGGGAATTGTCGTACAAACAAATCCATTGTATGTAGAACGGGAATTAGAATATCAAATGAAGGATTCCGGAGCGAAGATCATCATCACGTTAGATATTTTATTTCCGCGGGTGTCCAAAGTAAAAGCGAAAACTTCGTTGGAACACATAATTGTAACCGCTATCAAAAACTATCTCCCGTTTCCGAAAAACTTAATTTACCCTTATATGCAAAAAAAGCAATACAATCTTGTTGTCAATGTGAAGCATGAAGGAAACAACCATCTTTTCACAGAAATAATGAAATACAGTATCAAACCATCTCCTAAATATGAAATTAATATTGAAGAGGAAATTGCCTTATTGCAATATACCGGAGGAACAACCGGTTTTCCAAAAGGGGTGATGCTCACCCATAAAAATTTAATTGCAAATGCGTTTATGTGCAATGCGTGGTTATATAAATGTAAACGCGGGAAGGAAGTCATTCTTGGCATATTGCCTTTTTTTCACGTGTACGGGTTGACGACATTAAGTGTTTTATCCGTTATAGAAGGTTATAAACTGGTGCTATTGCCAAAATTCGATGTAAAAACAGCGCTGAAGACCATTCAAAAGCAACGCCCGACCGTGTTTCCCGGAGCACCGACGATGTACATCGGGCTGCTAAATCATCCTGATATTAAGAAGTATGACTTATCATCAATCGACACTTGTATTAGCGGTTCGGCTCCCTTACCTGTCGAAGTACAGGCTAAATTTGAAGAAGTAACCGGCGGAAAGCTTGTTGAAGGATACGGGCTTACAGAAGCTTCTCCCGTAACGCATGCCAATTATATGTGGGAACGTCCCGGTCACCCGCGCGTGAAAGGCAGCATCGGCATACCATGGCCGGATACAGATGCGGCAATTTTCTCTTTGGAAAGCGGCGAACCATTGCCACCGGGTGAAATTGGCGAGCTTGCCGTAAAAGGACCGCAGGTTATGAAAGGCTACTGGAACCGACCAGAGGAAACGGCGGAGATTCTAAAAGACGGCTGGCTCTTTACAGGTGACTTAGGTTACATGAATGAGGAAGGGTATTTTTTTATCATTGACCGTAAAAAAGATATGATTATTGCCGGCGGTTTTAATATCTATCCGCGGGAAATTGAAGAAGTACTTTATGAACATCCGGCTGTGCAGGAAGCAGTGGTAGCCGGAGTTCCTGATCCATACCGCGGCGAAACTGTAAAAGCTTTTATTGTTGTAAAAGATGGTGAAACGGTCACTGAAGAAGCACTGAATGCATTCACTAGAAAATATTTAGCAGCATATAAAGTGCCCCGTATTTATGAATTTAGAGAAGAACTTCCGAAAACAGCAGTTGGAAAAATATTACGAAGAGTCTTAATCGATGAAGAAAGGCAAAAAATAGAAAACAATCAGAAGCGGGCGTAAGTAAGTGGAAAACTCATGGGAATTTTTTCTCATGTGAAAAATAACTTGCATGCAGATGTACATTGAAAAAAAGGTTAAGAAATAAAATTTCGTACAGCAGTTGATCACCTCACGTTGCTCTCGAAGCAAACGATAACAGCACATTTATTCAACAAAAATATTCGCCTTCTCCAAAACGAGGGTAACGTAGTTTTTAGTTCAGAAAAAAGAAAATAGACAACTTCTGTTGACAGATGAAATGCGGAGCAATAAAATAGAAATATGAATGATTATTCATTCATATTTCAGCATAGTCGAAAAGGCTCTCAATATGGAAGATCACTAGCTTTTTTGATACGATGAATACGGGTTAAATGGGGAAGTACGGTCTATGTTTTTTCCCGAATGAGTAGAAAAAGAGGTAGTGGAAGGATGGAAACAGATTTGAAAAAAAATCGCCCAAAATACATGCAAATTATTAATGCAGCAGTAGTGGTCATTGCTGAAAATGGCTTTCATCAGTCACAAGTATCAAAGATTGCCAAGAAAGCCGGTGTCGCAGATGGAACCATTTACTTGTATTTTAAAAATAAAGAGGATATTTTAATTTCTCTCTTCAAAGAAAAAATGGGAGCTTTTATTGATGAAATTGAAAAAACAATTGCTGAAAAGGACAAAGCAACGGATAAACTGTTGGGAATGATCACGGCACATTTTAAAGTATTGGCAAAAGATTATCATTTAGCAATTGTAACGCAACTTGAACTAAGACAATCAAATCTGGCGTTGCGGATAAAAATTAATGAAGTTTTGAAAGAATATTTAAAATTGGTTGATAAAATTATCCGTTTTGGGATCGAAAATGGAGAATTTTCTTCTTCATTAGATGTTCGCCTTGCTAGACAAATGATTTTTGGGACAATGGATGAAACTGCAACTACCTGGGTGATGAATGATCACAAATACGATCTCGTCGAATTGGCTCCTGCCGTTCACCGGCTGCTAATTAATGGCTGCAGCAGCCACAGCGCTTAAAAAAGGGGTATAAATGAACATTTTTTGTTCTTTATATACATTTAACTTGATTCCGGCTGCATTTTTAAACAATGCTGTTTGGTTTGTTCACAGAAGGCAGGTCTTTCTATTTTGGAAGGGCCTGATGAATCACTTACTATTTTGGGAGGGGTAGAAATGAACATATTTGTACTGATGAAGCGCACCTTCGATACGGAGGAAAAAATTGTGATTTCAGGGGGACATATTCAAGAGGACGGAGCCGAATTTATTATTAATCCATACGATGAATATGCTGTTGAGGAAGGAATTCGCCTCCGTGAAGCGCAGGGCGGGGAAGTAACAGTTGTTTCCGTCGGAACGGAAGAAGCTGAGAAGCAAATCCGTACCGCATTGGCGATGGGAGCAGATAGTGGCGTTTTAATCAATATCGAAGAAGATGTCGAATACGGCGATCAGTTTACGACGGCAAAAATATTGGCGGCATATTTAAAGAAACAGGAGGCAGATCTTATTATTGCCGGCAATGTTGCTATCGATGGCGGATCCGGACAAGTCGGCCCCCGTGTGGCAGAATTATTAAATATTCCTTACGTCACAACGATCACAAAGCTTGATATTAATGGCGTAAATGTTACGGCTGTACGCGATGTTGAAGGAGACTCGGAAGTAATCGAAACGGCACTGCCGTTATTAGTCACAGCCCAGCAAGGTTTAAATGAACCGCGTTACCCTTCCCTTCCGGGGATTATGAAAGCCAAGAAAAAGCCTTTGGCAGAAGTAGAACTTGATGACCTTGATCTGGAAGAAGACGAGGTGGAAGCAAAAACAAAAGCAATTGAAATATTTCTTCCGCCAAAAAAAGAAGCGGGAAAAATTTTATCAGGAGAACTGCAGGATCAAGTGAAAGAACTTGTTCATTTGCTCCATACAGAAGCAAAAATTGTTTAATAGAGGATTTCCATAATATCAGCAAATGATAAGCCGCGAATATGCTTCTCATTTATTAACTTTTGAACTCGCACTAAAAAGAACAGGGAGGGGAAAGAAAATGTCCAGAAAATTATTAGTTTTATGTGAAGAACGTGATCACTTGCTTCGTAATATTTCCTTTGAAGTATTGGCCGCTGCCAAGACAATTTCAGAAGGCGGAGAAGTAATAGCAGTTTTGTTAGGTAATAATGTAAGCGGTTTAGGACAGGAGCTGATTGCTTATGGGGCGGATCGGGTCATTGCTGTTGAAGATGAAAAATTGGCTCAATATTCGTCAGATGGATATGGGCAGGCATTTTTAAAATTGGCGGAGGAGGAACAGCCGGACGGCATTATTTTTGGCCATACTGCTCTCGGCAAAGACCTTTCGCCAAAAATTGCAGCAAAATTAGGAATCGGACTTATATCGGATGCAACCGCAGTAGAAGCGGCCGGGGGAAATATTGTATTTACACGGCCAATCTATTCAGGCAAAGCTTTTGAGAAAAGAATCGTAACAAACGGAATAATCTTTGCGACGATTCGCCCCAATAATATAGAACCGCTTGAGAAGGATGCAAATAGACAGGGTGAACTTTCCACTCATTCCGTCGAATTGAAGGATTTGCGTACTGTAATAAAAGAGGTTGTAAGAAAAGCAAGTGAAGGAGTCGATCTCTCGGAAGCAAAAGTTGTTGTTGCCGGAGGCCGCGGAGTCAAAAGTGCAGAAGGATTCGAACCATTAAAGGAACTTGCGGCAGTTTTAAACGGTGCGGTCGGAGCTTCGAGAGGGGCATGTGACGCCGAATACTGCGATTATTCGCTGCAAATCGGGCAAACGGGGAAAGTCGTAACTCCCGATCTGTATATTGCCTGCGGAATTTCCGGAGCGATTCAGCATTTAGCCGGAATGTCCAATTCAAAAGTGATTGTTGCGATCAATAAAGATCCGGAAGCAAACATTTTTCAAGTTGCCGACTACGGTATTGTCGGTGATCTTTTCGAAGTCGTCCCGATGCTGACGGAAGAATTCAAGAAAGTACTTGTAAACGCATAAGGTGGTTCTAATCGCAGTTTAAAC
>JAGKQJ010000053.1 GCA_017898095.1 Bacillaceae bacterium Marseille-Q3522
ATGTATAAACTTGCTTACTTTTATGTTAACTTATACTTACAAAATGTACAATAAATAATCGTTATGTATAAAGGTATAAAGAGAGCAATCTTTGCTCTGTCCAATAGAGATTTTTGATTAATTTTACAAAAAGAGAGAGAAAGCCCACTCATCCTGTCGTACCTAATTATTAGTCGGTCTCTTGCTGCTTTTTCCCTCCCAAATGTTCATGGGCTTCTGCTATTATATCAGCAACGGTTACCGGCGAATTATTCTCTCCGTTATCCCTGTTGCCGTTCCAGCGCAAATGAAGAAGAAATTCAATATTTCCGTCTCCTCCGGTAATAGGCGAAAAGGAAATATTTATCAGATCAAAGCCTTCTCGTAAAGCAAACTGACAAATCGTGTGCAGAACTTGCTGATGTACACTACGTTCCCGGACAATCCCCTTTTTGCCAACTTGTTCTCTTCCCGCTTCAAATTGCGGCTTCACAAGAGCGATAATATCACTGCCGTTTACAAGCAGGGTTTTTAACACTGGAAGAATCAGTTTTAACGAGATGAATGAAACATCAATAGAGGCAAAATCGGGTTTTTCACCGCTGAGATCCCGGGGAGTAACATAGCGGAAGTTTGTTCTTTCCATAACGATTACGCGATTATCCTGTCTCAGTTTCCAGGCGAGCTGGTTATATCCTACATCCAGTGCATAAGACATTTTTGCTCCATGCTGCAGGGCGCAATCGGTGAATCCCCCTGTTGAAGCGCCTATATCAAGCAATATTTTATCTTGTATCACTACATCAAAAACGCGTAAAGCCTTTTCTAATTTCAATCCGCCTCTGCTTACATAAGGCATTGTTTTTCCTTTTATAGTCAAAGTGGCTTCTCTGTCTATTTTTTCTCCCGGTTTATCAAGACGGGTATTATTACAATATACCTGGCCAGCCATAATAGCACGCTTTGCCTTTTCACGTGTCGTAAACAAGCCTTTTTCTACAAGTAATACATCTGCTCTTTCCTTTTTTATTTTCATTCTACAGACATCCGGCGAAAAGCCCCGACTACTTACAAACGTACTGCCGGGGTGGATCGCCCTCTCTCCTTTCATTATACAGGATCCTTCTGTTCTTCTTTTTCGTTGCAGAGCTGAGAAAGGAAAATCACTACGCTCTTTTTTGTTTTTTATTTACAAGCGAGCTCATTTTCTGTACAACTGCTTCCGTTGTTAAACCAATTTCCTTTAACAATTCTTTTACACTTCCATGCTCAATAAAGCGGTCTGGAATCCCCATCCGTGTAATATCAGCATGATGAAATTTTTGCTCATGAGCGAATTCAAGCACTGCACTGCCAAAACCGCCTTGTAAAACTGCTTCTTCTATCGTTAAGACCGGTATATGCATGGAAAGCAGGTCGTAAAGTATCGTCTCATCTAAAGGTTTCATAAAACGCGCGTTAATTACTTTTATGGAAATACCTTGCTTCTCTAATAATAATGCTGCCTCCATTGCCATTGGAATTGTCGTACCAAACGTCAGAATTGCTCCGTCAATTCCTTCTTTTAACGTTTCCCATGTTCCAATTGGGATTTTCTTTAATTGTTTATCAAGTTTTACTCCCAGACCATTTCCTCGGGGGAAACGCATGGCAATCGGCCCGTCATCATATTGCAATGCTGTATAAACCATATGCTGCCCTTCATTCTCATCTTTCGGCATCATAAGAACTATATTTGGCAAGTGCCTTAAAAAGGCAATATCAAAAACGCCCTGGTGTGTTTCTCCATCAGCTCCGACAAGACCGGCACGGTCAATTCCGATAAAAACATTTAAATTTTGCCGGCAAATATCATGGACAAGCTGATCGTAAGCACGTTGCAAAAAGGTTGAATAAATTGCTAAATATGGTTTCATGTTTTGTGTCGCAAGTCCCGCGGCCATTGTCGCCGCATGCTGTTCTGCGATTCCGACATCATACATTCGCTGCGGAAATTCACTCGCAAATCCTTCCAGCTTGGATCCAACCGGCATTGCCGGTGTAATTGCGACAATCCGTTCATCCTTACGTGCCAGCCTGCGGACTGTTTCACTGACAAGCTTACTCCATGCAGGCGGTGCGTCAACAGGTTTAATAAAAGCACCCGTTTCAATTTTATAAGGTCCCGTTCCATGCCATGTTCCGGTTTTATCGCTTTCTGCCGGGTAATAACCTTTTCCTTTTTTTGTGATTACATGCAGCAATACCGGCCCTTCTGTTTTCTTCGCATATTTCAAATTATCAAGCAAATCGTCAAAACTGTGTCCGTCAATTGGCCCTAAATACGTAAAGCCCATTTCTTCAAAAAACATTCCGGGTACAAGTAAATACTTTAAGCTGTCTTTAATTCGTTCTGCAGTTGAAGCAACCTTGCCACCGACTGCAGGTATCTTTTTCAATAGTACTTCTAATTCATCTTTTGCCCAATTGTATTTCCCGGCTGTACGGAGTCGCCCTAATACGCTGTGAATCGCCCCGACATTAGGAGCAATCGACATCTCATTATCATTTAAAATAACGATCATATTTTTTTGTTCATGACCGATGTGATTTAATGCTTCCAAAGCCATGCCGCCAGTTAAGGCACCGTCCCCAATCACAGGAATGACATATGATTTTTCCTTTTTCAGGTCGCGGGCAATCACCATGCCCATCGCCGCTGATAAGGAAGTGGAGCTGTGTCCTGTTTCCCATACATCGTGCTTACTTTCACTGCGTTTTGGGAATCCGGACATTCCTTTATATTGTCTCAACGTATCAAAATCCTTTGCCCGTCCTGTTAATATTTTATGCACATAGGACTGGTGACCGACATCCCAAATAATTTTATCCTTAGGACTGTCAAAGCATTTGTGTAGGGCAATTGTTAATTCGACGACTCCAAGGTTAGGACCGATATGGCCGCCCGTTCTTGATAACTTTTCTATTAAAAATTGCCGGATATCTTCACTAAGCGCTGTTAATTCTTCTGTTGATAGTTGCTTTAAAAAGGAAGGGTCCTTAATCGAGAAAAGATCCATTTTACGGATCACGCTCACTTTCCTGTCTAAATTCTATTTCTACAATACAAAAAGCCTGCTATACGTTTTGTTTGAAGTATATCACAATTGATGAAAGCGCTCAAAGAAACAGCAAACAGATGCCTAACAGAATCCGGAGGTCAGAGGTTGATGAAACTCGCGGATGCGAGTTACTTTTATACTGACCTCCGTTTTGAAATCAGAACTGCTTCTGGTATGGGAAATTGATTCTTCGAAAGAAATTGTAAATTTCCTTGCACGCAAGCTCCGACTTCCTGCCTCTGCTCTCATTTCTTTCTATTCGCAATTAAGTCTGTTATTTCTTCCAGTAAAACTGTGTCCGCCTCTGTTTTTTTTAAATATTGCTTTGCAAGTCCGATATGCTTTTGAAGCGCTTGTTTCGCGCCAGCCAATGTCAGTAAAACCGGATAGGTCGTTTTCTGATTTTGTACGTCACTGCCAACCGGTTTGCCGATTACAGCTTCATCGCCTTCGATATCGAGAATATCATCACGGATTTGAAAGGCAAGTCCAAGATGATAGGAAAAATCCGTCAACAAACGGATTATTTCTTTTGGCGCCTGTGCAAGAACCGCTCCCGATAAAATACTGCATTGCAAAAGCTTCCCTGTTTTATGAACGTGGATATATTCCAGTTCTTTCAAGGAGAGTGATTTTTCTTCCCCCTCCATGTCTGCCATTTGCCCGCCGACCATTCCGGCTGCACCGGCGGCCCGCGCCAAGTTGGAAATTAATGTTAGCTTTGTTTCTGCAGTTGCATACTTTTCCGGTGTTTCCGCAATCAGTTGAAAACTATAAGTTAACAAAGCATCACCCGCTAAAAGGGCTGTTGCTTCTCCGAACTTTTTATGATTTGTCGGCTTTCCTCTGCGCAAATCATCATTGTCCATACATGGCAAATCATCATGGATTAATGAATAGGTGTGAACCATTTCAATTGCCGCCGCAGGTAAAACTCCTTTTTCAGTTTGGTCACCAAAAGCGGATAAAGTAGCAAATAGCAATAGCGGCCGAATTCTTTTTCCCCCTGCCGAAAGTGAGTAGAGCATCGCTTCTTTTAAAAGGGAGGGTGTCTGCAAATCAGCAACTCTTTTTTGTAATTCTTTTTCCAGAATTTGTTTATGGGTATCAGCGAAAGCAGATAATAGCACTATTCTTCCCCCTGAATAGAAAATGGTTGATTTCCATCCTCCGTGACAATTTCCGTTAGCTGTTCCTCAATATTTTTTAATTTATCATGACAAAATTTAGAAAGCTGCATCCCCTTTTTATAAATTGCTATTGCTTCTTCAAGGGGAACATCCCCATCTTCCAATTTTTCAACGATTGTTTCAAGCTGGTCCATTGCTTCTTCGAAGGACATTTTTTTCTCATGATCCATATGAATTTTCCTCCTCTCGTGTTTCAATAACCCGGCAGGCGATTGAACCGTTGATAAGCTTTACTTCTACCTTATCATTTTTATTTACTTCTGTAATTGACTTAATTAAACGGCCTTCTTCTGTAAAAGTCAGACTAAAGCCTCTTTCCATTATTTTTAGCGGACTTAATGCTTCGAGGACAGTCAACAGGCGGACAAATTCCTGCTGTTTTTTTGTCAAAATAGTCTGCATTGCACGGGTAAGCTTTTTGCTTTCCTGCATTTGCATTTTTTGCATCGTCTCTATCTTTTCCTGAAGCCGGTACTTGCGTAAATGCCGCTGCAAGTCTTGAAGCTCCTGCTGTTTTTTACTGATCAGTAAAGTTGTCAGTCGGCTAAACCGCTCCGTCATCCGGTCTACTTGCTCGAGCTTTTGCGTATAAAGCCGGTAAGGATATCGGAATGCATAAGACTTTTCAATCCTCTCCAGCCGCGCAGACAGAAATTGATATTTTTCCTTGATTGCGCGCATAAGCCTGGTCCGTCTTGTCAATACTTTTTCCATTAATTCGTCTATATGCGGGGCTGCCATTTCAGCAGCTCCGGTTGGCGTTGGTGCTCTAACATCGGCAACAAAATCAGCAATTGTAAAATCTGTCTCATGACCAACTGCTGAAATAATTGGAATATTTGAAGCAAAAATCGCTCTGGCAACTTGCTCTTCATTAAATGCCCACAGTTCTTCAATCGAACCGCCGCCGCGGCCAATAATTAATAGGTCTATTTTTTCGTTGCTATTATTTGCTTGTTCAATTGCTTTAACGATCGAGCTACCTGCCTGCTCTCCTTGAACAAGAGCAGGAAAAACAAGCAATTTGGCAATCGGATATCTTCTTTTCAGCGTTGTAATAATATCGCGGATTGCCGCTCCGGTCGGTGAAGTTATAATGGCAATAATTTGTGGAAGCTTCGGCAGCGTTTTTTTATGTTCAGATAAAAAGAAGCCTTCTTTTTCTAATTTTTCTTTTAGTTGTTCATATGCCAAATAAAGCTGTCCCATCCCGTCAGGCTGCATCTCATTTACATACATTTGATAACTGCCGTTTGCTTCATAGACGGTAACATCGCCGCATACAACAACTTTCATTCCATTTTCCGGGATAAATTTTAAGAGCCTGTTTTGGCTTGAAAACATGATTGAGGAAAGCCGGGCTTTCTCGTCTTTCAATGTAAAATACATATGACCGCTGGAATGCTGTTTGAAATTAGATATCTCCCCTTTTACATAGACATTTTGTAAATATGGGTCTGCATCAAATTTTCTTTTTATGTATTTTGTTAACGCAGATACTGTTAAAAAACGTTGCGCTTGCATTGCCATCTTCCTCTCTCTTTCTTACTATACCATATTTGTCAGGCTTTTTAAGAAGAAGTTCAAAAATAGAGGCAGGATGAAATCAGAGGGCAGAAATTGTTGAAACTCGCCCACGCGAGTTCTGACTTTTGTTTTCCAACTTCCGGCCGCAGGACTCTGTTTTCTCACTTCCTCGATGCAAATGTTTTCGCAGCCTTTAATGTGTTCTGTAAAAGCATGGCAATGGTCATCGGACCGACACCGCCGGGGACAGGAGTAATCATTTTTGCTTTTTCCTTTACATCTGCAAAGCAGACATCACCGCACAGCTTCCCTTCCTTATTGCGATTCATCCCGACATCAATGACGATCGCATCTTTCTTAATATCATCCGCGTGGATAAATTCAGCTTTTCCGACTGCAGCAACAACGATATCAGCGTTTCTCGTATGTGCTGTCAAATTTTTTGTTTTTGAATGGCAATATGTAACAGTCGCGTTTTCTCTTAAAAAAAGCTGTCCTGCCGGCTTCCCGACGATATTGCTCCTGCCGATAATGACAACTTCCTTTCCTTCTAAACTTATCTGCATTTCTTTGAGCATCTCCATAATGCCATAAGGCGTACATGGGAAAAAAGCATCGACACCGATCATCATGCGCCCGACATTAACAGGATGAAAGCCGTCAACATCTTTATCCGGTGAAATAGCTGCAATAACTTTCTCTTCTTTAATCTGCTCCGGCAACGGCAGCTGAACTAAAATGCCATGGATTTGCGGATCTTGATTCAATTCCTTCACTTTCGCAATTAATACTTCTTCGGCTATTGAGGGCGGATATTCGATTAACACGGAGCGAATGCCAACCTCTTGGCACGCTTTTCGTTTGTGATTCACATATGTTTTAGATGCAGGATCATTTCCGGCTAAAATAACCGCTAACCCCGGGGTAATATCCTCCTGTATCCTTAATTTTTTTACCTCCTCCGCAATGTATTGACGTTTGTTTCTTGCTATTTCTTTTCCGTTTATCAGTAATGCAGTCAAATGCTTTCTCCTCCGATGAAGCGGCTTCAGGTCAGAAGTCGAACAACGGATATATGCGTTTCTTCTAATCTGACCTCCGGTCTCTGGATTCCGGCCGCTAAATTTATCTTTCTATGCTTGAAAGGTTAAGACCTCCCCCTCTAAGCTTAGCGTAGGTGGGATAGAGTCCCCAGCTGATTTCCCGATGTTTCAACTTGCTGAAACGAGTTCACTGATCTCTGCTTATTTTTGCAAGAATTGCATTTACAAATTTGCCGGATTGAACGTCTCCGTATTTTTTGGCAATTTCAATTGCTTCATTGATGACGACATTTTTTGGTACATCTGCGCTGCAGAAAAGCAACTCATAAGTAGCAATCCGGATAATATTGCGTTCAACATTAGAAACCCGGTCCAGCTTCCAGTTTTCCAAATGATCGACGATGAGTGCATCTACTTGTTTTTTATGCTCAATCGTTCCTAAAACAAGCTGATTCATGTACTCATTTTCAGGCTCATCTTCTAATACATGGCGGATTGCCGCATTTGGTTCGGTACCGCTTATATCTATTTGAAATAAAGCTTGCATTGCTTTTTCCCTTGCTATTCTTCTTTTCACGTTTCTTTCTCCTTTGTCTTTTCATGTTTCACAACGGATTTTCACATACAATAAGAATCATACTTGAAAAGAAGAGTAACATCAAGATAACTTGTTAAAACAATAAAGTGAAACTTCTATTTTTGATGCGGTGGTCTTATTGCATCTTAATCTGCGATAAAAAAACAGGATCCGCGGCCGATTTTTCCGATCCGGGAATCCTGTTTTGCAGTTTGTTGCATTCTGTTGATTGCACATAATAGCGGTGGACATCAGATTTCGTGGTCTGTTGCTGATTCCGCCTTTAAGGTTTCAAATTGAATTCCGACAATGTGAATATTCACTTCCGTTGTTTCCAGAGCAGTCATATTAAAGAGCGCCTGGCGGATATTGTCCTGGATTTTTTGGGCAACGTTAGGAATCGAAACACCAAATTTCATAAAGCAGTAAACATCGACGATGATGCCTTCATCAGTCAGCTCGACTTTTACCCCTTTACTATGACTTTTCTTTCCTAATATTTCTACTACTCCTGAAGCAAAATTTCCGCGCATTTGCGATACTCCATCCACTTCTGTTGCGGCAATACCAGCAATTACTTCAATTACTTCCGGTGCAATTTCTACTTTACCGAGACTATTGTGTTCCTGATTCATTTCTAAAACATTATTTTCACTCATTTTGACACCTCCGAATTATTCATAATATCATGCTGTTCTAAAAACTTCGTATTAAACTCTCCTGACACAAACTTATCGTGATGCAGCAGCCGCAAATGGAACGGGATGGTGGTATGGACTCCGTCAATAATGAATTCACTTAAAGCCCGTCTCATACGTAAAATTGCTTCCTCCCTGCTGCTTCCATAGGTTATCAGTTTGGCAATCATTGAATCATAGTAGGGAGGAATTTGATAACCGGAATATGCAGCAGAATCAACACGGACACCGAGACCGCCGGGTGGTAAATACATCTGGATTGTCCCGGGAGAAGGCATGAAATTTTTTGCCGGGTTTTCAGCATTAATTCTACACTCTATTGCCCATCCTGAAAAGTTTACATCCTTCTGTGTAAGGGAAAGTCGTTCCCCTGAAGCAACCTTTATCTGCTCTTTAATTAAATCAACACCTGTTACCATCTCCGTTACCGGATGCTCAACCTGGATTCTCGTGTTCATTTCCATAAAGTAAAAATTGCGATGCTGATAATCATAAATAAATTCTACCGTTCCTGCACCGGTATAATCAACTGCTTTTGCAGCTTTTATTGCCGCGTCCCCCATTTTTTCACGCATTTTATCATCAATTGCAGGTGAAGGTGTTTCTTCGAGTAATTTTTGCAGTCTCCGCTGGATGGAACAGTCCCTCTCACCAAGATGAATCACATTCCCAAAATTATCAGCAAGTACTTGTATTTCAACATGACGAAAATCTTCTACATATTTTTCAATATAAACCCCAGGGTTCCCGAAAGCCGTGAGCGCCTCCTGCTGCGTAATCGAGATTCCTTTGACTAATTCCTGTTCGTTACGGGCGATACGAATCCCTTTGCCCCCGCCACCTGCTGTTGCTTTAATGATAACAGGATAACCGATTTCCTGTGCCAACTTTACTCCCTCTTCTGCATCTTTAATAATTCCTTGCGACCCGGGGACAATCGGCACATCTGCTTGGCGCATTGTTTTTCTGGCAACATCTTTTGTTCCCATCTTCGCAATTGCTTCCGGACTCGGGCCGACGAAGGTGATATGGCAATCACGGCAAAGCTCGGCAAAATCAGCATTTTCCGCTAAAAAACCATAGCCCGGATGAATCGCATCGCAACCGGTTAACGTTGCGGCACTGATGATATTCGTAATATTTAAATAGCTGTCTTTTGAAGCTTTCGGACCGATGCAATAAGCCTCGTCCGCCAATTGGACATGCAGTGCATCCTTATCTGCTTCCGAGTAAACGGCAACCGTTTCAATATTTAATTCCATGCATGCCCGGATAATCCGGACAGCAATTTCTCCTCTATTGGCAATTAACAATTTATTTATCATTTTGCAACTCCTTACTTTTCCTTCACAAGGAATAATGGCTGTCCGTATTCAACAAGCTGTCCGTCTTTTACGAGAATTTCCACGATTTCTCCATTTACTTCCGCTTCAATTTCGTTAAACAGCTTCATTGCTTCAATAATACAAACCACTGTTTCCTTTTCAACACGCGAACCAACCTCCACATATGCATCCGCCTCCGGTGAAGAAGATTGATAGAAGGTGCCAACCATCGGAGATACGATTTTATATAAAGACGGATCTGCCCTTTCTTCCTTTTTGACCGGCTGCTTTTCTTGAACCGTTTCCCGGGGAGGTACCACAGCAGGTTCCTCTGCGATAACTGGCGCTCCATGCTGCTGCAGGACCGTTTCTTTTTTCATTTTTATTTTAAAACCTTCATATTCATAATCAAATTCAGTTATATTAGATTGATCAACTAATTTTATTAGTTCACGAATTTCTTCAACTTTTAACATTTTATTTGCACCCCTGTTATTCTTTAATTATGACTAGATACTAATATCATACGATAAGACCTGGTCAAAGTTCAATATTCAATCAGTAAAAAGATTTACCTTCTCTATTTTACCATAGTTCCGATTTTTCCATCCTGCCTGAGAATGCTTTTTCGAAAAGTGAAAAAAGAATCAGGCACCTCAACTAATTGCCTGATTCTTTCCCTGGGATTTTCATTTTTTTTTATTTTCAAGCTGTTCATTTATCGCAGATTAATCTTCAGTGGGGGGTGAACACTGACTAAGTACTCCACACATCCTCATGTCTTCGTCGGCACTAGTACGTCCTGTACGTCGAAAAAACGCCACTGAAGGAAGTTTTACTTTATAAAATCAACGGTAATTTTATGTGTTTTCTCCAATTCGCTGCTGACAAGCTGAATAATTTCATTGGCAGCTGCCGGAGAATGCTCTTTTCCTTTTACAATTACACGGATACTATCTTCTTCTGCACGAACTAAAACGTCGTCATAATCCATTGCTTTAATCAACGTTTCCAAAACACTTTCTTTTTGTGCTATTTCATTTAATTCATTGATCTTTTCCTTCGCTTCGTTCCGCTCTTCAGCCGGAAGACTGGTTGTGGCAATTACATTCGTTAATTCTTCCTGCATTTTGCTGCGTTTATCTTCTAAATCAAGCCGCAGTGTTTCAAAGTCTTTATTTCCTGCTGAGTTAATCGCAACATCTTCCTCGCCGCCAGCTCCGGCTTCTGTCTGCTCCTGATTGGAATTTTCCTGATTTTCGCCAAGCGCAGCCAAATTATTGCTCGGTGTATTTGCGCCTTGCTGAATGTAATATACAGATAAGACAACGACAAGACTTAGCATCGTTAACAACCAAACTGTTTGTTTTTTCAATAACATTTAAGAATCCCCCTTCGGTTTTTTCGGCATTACGGCCACCCGGTGACTCGGAACATCCAATGCTCTTGTCACGGCCTCAATAATCCATTTTTTCACTTGAATATTGTCGGCACCTTCAGCAACAATCAAAACCCCGTCAATATCCGGTTTTTGCGTTTCCACAACAATTGGCACTTCTTTGTCACCTTCGCGAATAATCACGAGCTGTTCATCGATCGACTGATCTTCAATTTTTCTTTTTCCGCCCTCCTGGTCTTCTTCCGTCGTTGTTTGTATTTGCGATTTTAAATTTTTTTCCAATACTTTTTTCTCAGTTGCAGCAACATTAACGACAACGGTCACATCTTCGACACCGGTAATATTGATCAGCGCCTCTTTTAATTGTGTTTCATATGCCCGCTCGTAAGCTGCGATGATATCATTCCGGTCACCTTCTGATGAAGAACCGAATGCCGCTACATCTTCATCCTGTTGTTGATTCGTTTGCTTTGTAACGGTGGACGCTTCTTGCTGCGAAAAAAGGTTGCTAATCAACATAATCGCTGCACCAAATAGGAGAACAAGCAGTAAATATTGATATTTCGCCGGTTTTTTATCGCCATCCTTTTTCTGAAGCTGCTTTTTTAACCAAGAGATAGGTCCTTTATCTTTATCCATGTGAATTTTGTTTTCTCCCTTCGAACATTACTTCTATCATATCTTCAGCGACATTCCATTTCTGAGACAGAAGTGAGGCAATATATTTTTGATCTTTCATTTCCATACTGTTAGTCGGAAGAGGCTCTTGTTGATTTATCTCTACATTTTTTACAGCTTCAATTGCTTCAGAATTTTTAGTATCTTGATAGGCGACGTAAATGGTGATTTTTTGTAAATTTTCAAGGGAAGGAAGCTGTTCCGTTTTACTTTCATCCATAGAAAGCGTAATATCTGTGAGAATCAGGCCTTCTTTCATCAACTCCTCTTCTGCATTGTCCATTAATTCATTTGTCATTTGTTCTAAAATATATGCATCTTGTGAGGCTTGTATTTCTTTTTTCTTCATTTCTATTGAATTTTCGAGATTTTTTTGTTGTGAACTGTCCGTTAGCGGCATATCCCCAAGCAATTGTTCAAAATCAGCATGAACCAGTTTGATAATCGGGGATAAGATAACAGCAATAAGCAAGAGTCCCATTACCATTTTTGTGTATCTTTGAAAAGCAGAGCTTGGCAGGAGCATATCTATTAAAATGGCAATGAACACAAATAAAATAATATTGGTAATCCATTCTGTAATAAACGTCATTTCCTTTCACTCCTATCAAACGATTAGCGGGGTGTTCAAAATTAAGAAAGGAATCAGCGAAAATCCTGGTTATCGCACCATCAGCGTTAAATTCCCGGCAGCAATGATCACCGTTAGACTCAAAAAAAACATCAGCGAAACGATCGCAAGTGCCGCAAATACATAGATAATACTTTTGCTAATAATATCTAAACATTGAATCACCGGACCTCCGCCCAACGGCTGGAGAATTGCAGCTGAAAATTTGAAGGTGAACGAGATCAGCAAGATTTTGATAGCAGGGAAAGCCACGATGAAAAATAGGATCGCCACCCCCGCAATGCCAACTGTATTTTTCAGCAATATAGAGGCACTGATTACGGTATCTGTCGTATCGGTAAACATTCTCCCAATTACCGGGATAAAATTGCCGGCAAGGTATTTTGCTGTTTTGATTGCGACCCCGTCTGTAATTGCTGCAGATGCACCTTGTACGGACATGACACCAAGGAAAATGGTTAAAAATACACCTAATAAGCCTATGCTCCAATTCTTTAGCATTCCTGCTAATTGCGTCACTTTATATTGATCGCTTAACGTACTGACAAGACTTAGTAATGTCGAGAGAAAAAGCAGCGGCAAAACAATACTTTGAATGAAGACGCCGCTAATATTCATCAAAAATAAAATAATCGGGTGAAAAAAAGCAGCAGAGACAATTCCTCCCGATGATGCCATCAAAGCAAGCAAGAGAGGGATCAGCGCCAAAATGAACGAGATCATCGTGCTGATTGCTTCATTAGCATAGGTGATCGCCAAGTGAAAGCTATTTAATGCTAATATCATTAACACCATATAAACGACAGCATAAGCTGCTTTACTTACGGTACTTTTTTCAAAAGCATTTTGCATAGATTGCAAAAACATACTAAAAATTGTTAAAATTAACAGAGAGCCTAGTAATTTTCCATTGGAGATAAACTCATGGAAGGCAAATTTTACAGCACCGGAAAACCATTCTTTCAGAGAAAATGTTTTTTTCCCTTTAATAAAATCTGTTAAGCTGCCTTTTTGGCTCTCTGGCAAGTATCCCCCATAATCCCTCCGTACATCCTCCCAAAATTGTTTTATTTCTTCTAGATTCAGGCTGTCCGCCTGGATCTCAACAAATTGCTGTCCTTCTGACTCTTCTGATTCTTCCTGAGGTGCGGCTTTTGCAGGACTGCTAAATATAAAAAGTGCCAAGATAACCAGTATTCCCGTTATTTGAATTCGCTGCTTCATATTTTCACCTCTACTGGATCAGTTGCTTAATTTGGAATCAGTTGCAATATCGTTTCGATAAGCACGGTTAAGATCGGGATTGCCATTGCCAGGATTAAAATTTTTCCCCCCATTTCAATTTTTGCAGCCAGTGAGCCTTGTCCGGCATCTTTCGTGATTTGTGAGGCAAATTCGGCAATATAGGCGATGCCGATTATTTTTAAGACTGTTTCTAAATAGATCATGTTGATATTTGCTTTTGTTGCAAGCGACAAAAGCATTTGAATAATCGCATAAATTTGATCAATTAAAAAAAGAAAAATAGCGCATCCTACAAATACAACAAGGAGAAAGGCAAAGTTTGGCTTTTGTTCCTTGACAATTAAAGCGAGGAAGGTGGCGACGAAAGCAATGCCAACAATTTGCAGTATTTCAATAGGATATCCTCCTCCTCTAACCGTTGAATAGGAACACAGACTTTATTTTCTGAAATAAATTATCAACTATCGATGCAACCATAAACAAAATATAGATAAATCCGAATAGCGTGACCCATTGCGCGTATTCCTTTTTTCCTACCTGGTCTAAAATCGTATGCAAAAAAGCGACGACAATGCCGACTCCTGCAATCCGAAAAATAATATCTACATCAAGACCCATCGCTTTTCCCCCCAATAGCCATTTACATTAACAGGATAATAATAAGCAAACCGATTAAAAATCCTAAACTTTTCAGCATTTTTTCATATTTTTGCTGCTTGTCCAATGCTTCGGCCTCTTCTCTTTCTAAATGTGTGATCGTCAACTTAATTTGTTTTTGCTGGGAAATACGGTCATATCTTCCTAATGTTTCTCCAAATTGCTTCATGATCTCCAACTCGCCCTGCTTCATACTTGTTTGTCGCCAAATCATCGTTAATGATGTATTCCAGGCTTCCTTTACTGATGTCTCTGTCCGTGTTAATTTTTCTGCAAATTTTGAAAAAAAATCTGACAAAGGCTGCGGTAATTGATCTGCCAGCCGCCTTGCCGCCTCATGAAGCGGGGTATGGCCAAACATAATTTCAGCTTCCAGTGATTGCAGCGCCGATTTTAACAGCCTTACTTGTCTTGGCCGTTCGCTGTAATGCCTCGCCCGCTCGAAACCGGCAAAGGTAGCCGCAGCTAAAACAAGGATCGCCCCGAGTATTTTTAACACCGGACATCACTTGCTTTGTGCAGCAATTCTATGCCGTCGCGGTTTTTAATACTTACAATCGTTCCCGGCCCTTTTAGACGTCCTAATTCAATGTACCTTTGAAATATTTTATCGCTCATGATTGACCTCAGTGAAGGACGTTGCCTGATCTCTGCCAGGGACGTTCCGTGTGTTGTCATGATCAGCTTAATTCCGGCATGGACGGCTTCCATAATGGCTTCCCCGTCTGCAAAGCTGCCTATTTCATCAACGATTAAAATCTCCGGACTCATGGAACGGATCATCATCATCATTCCCTCCGCCTTCGGGCATGCATCCAGCACATCAATACGCGCTCCGAATGTCATTTGCGGGATACCGTTGACACTGCCGGTAATTTCCGAACGTTCGTCTACAATTCCAACCTTATAAGAGCGGCGGCAGCCGCCTGTCTTTTCATCACCGGAAAGAATCCTTGCAATATCCCGCAAAAGTGTCGTTTTACCAGTCTGAGGAGGCCCGATGATCATCGTATGCATCCAACCTTTATCAAAAAGATAAGGCATTAGCGGGATAGCGATCCCAATTTGTTCTTTTGCAATCCGGATGTTAAAAGATGTAATATTTCTTAACGCTTTTACCCTTCCGCCTTCTAAAATGACTTTTCCGGCGAGGCCAACCCGATGTCCGCCTTCAATCGTGATATACCCTTGTTTCAACTCCTCCTCCAACGTATAAATTGAATGGTTGCTGAGCTTATTTAAGAGCTGGATCGCATCCTCATTTGTAGCGGTATATGGAAGTAATTGCGATTTTCCTTTAAAACTTATTTCTACCGGGCGATTTATCCTTATTCGGATTTCCTCCGTATTTATGAATTGCTCAGTCGGGAGCTTTCTTACAATATCTGCGACCGTTGTTGGCAGAAAGGATAGAATGGATTTCATGATTCATGCCTCCCATAGATTTATTACGATTCACGCTTTATTAAGAACATGTAACAGCTGTTTGTTACAGCTAAAGGCAAGGTTGGCACCTGTGTTCGCAAGCTTAGATACGAATATCCGCCATGGATAACTTGTCCCCTATTTAAATGTATGCCTTCTGCAAAAGTTTATGCCGATAATGTTATTTGTGAAAAAAGAAGATTCACAGCAAAAATGGTTGTTTTTTTGTAAATGCTAAATTATTCCTTACTGAATGGAATGAAATTTCATTCAAAGTGGCTATAGTGCTGTTCAAACTGCAAAAAAAGAGCCTGAAATTTCAAGCTCCTGTTTACGGTTACGATTAAATTTTTGCTCCTGTGAATGCTTGTTACCGTAGAAAAATAGTTTGTTATCGAAAAGGAGGAATCAGGTAGAGTTTCTGCTCCACCTATCCCCGTTATTGTGCCTGTGAATATTTTCATTGTAGTTCCACTTGCGGGATGGTCAAAATTAAAATTCCGCCTCCGATTTGCTTAGAAGCGTGGTCTTTACCCCATAAAGAACAAAAAACACATTAGATTATCTCTAATGTGCTTTGTAAGGTCTTGTCGAAGTTAATTACTCGTTTATGCTCTTGAGATATACGTACCTTCAGCGGTATTAACCACCAATTTGTCACCTTCGTTCACAAAGAACGGAACTTGGACAATTAAACCTGTTTCTAATTTTGCAGGCTTAGTGCCGCCGGACGCTGTATCACCTTTAATACCCGGTTCTGTTTCAACTACTTCCAGTTCAACAGTATTCGGCAGTTCAATACCCAGTGTCTCGCCTTCATACATGACGATTTGTACTTCCATGTTTTCTTTTAAAAATTTTAATTCATACTCAATTGCCGCAGCGCTAAGTTCAATTTGTTCATAGTTTTCTGTGTCCATAAAAACATGTTGGTCTCCGCTGGCATATAAATATTGCATTCTGCGGTTATTGATTTGTGCTCTTTCGACTTTTTCTCCGGCCCGGAAGGTTTTTTCCTGAATCGCTCCCGTGCGCAGGTTACGAAGCTTGGAACGGACAAAGGCTGCCCCTTTTCCCGGTTTTACGTGCTGGAAATCGATAACGCGCCAAATTCCTCCGTCTACTTCAATAGTTAATCCCGTACGAAAATCATTTACTGAAATCATCTAACTCCTCCTATGTCATTTCCTGCTATAAAATAATTAACTCTTTTGGTGAATGCGTAAGTACTTCATTTTTTTCATCCGTTACGATCGTATCATCTTCAATACGTACACCACCAAGACCAGGTATGTATATCCCAGGTTCACACGTTACAGCCATTCCAGGTTGGAGTACAAGGCCGGAACGTTTGGAGAGAGCAGGTCCTTCATGAATCTCTAAACCGATTCCATGTCCGGTAGAATGGCCGTAATATTCGCCATAGCCTTTTTCCGTTATATAGTCACGCGTTAATGCATCTGCTTCTTTACCGGTTATTCCCGCTTTAATACCTGCCAGTCCCCGTAACTGTGCTTCCAATACAATATCATATATTTCTTTTAATTTTTCCTCCGGTTCTCCTACTGCAATTGTCCGTGTAATATCGGACACATAACCTTTATAGTAGGCACCATAATCCATTGTCACAAAATTACCTTTTTCAATGACTTTCTCTGAGGCGACTCCGTGAGGCAGGGCAGAGCGGACACCTGAAGCAACAATCGTATCGAAGGAAGAGGAAGTTGCACCTTGTTTGCGCATGAAAAACTCTAATTCATTGGAAACTTCCAATTCGGTTACTCCCGGATGAATGAAAGTAAGAATATGTTCAAATGCAGTATCGGCGATGACTGCAGCTTCCTTTAATATCTTAATCTCTTCGCTTGTCTTTATCAAGCGTAATTTTTCAAGCACACCTGAAATAGCAACCATTTCAGCATCTATTGCAGTTGCATACGCCTGATATTGAGAAAAAGTGATATGATCCGCTTCAAAACCGAGCTTTTTAATTCCCAATGCTTTTACCTGCTTGGCAATTTCTTCTGTAAGGGACTGAAAATGCTGAACGATTTTGTATCCTTCACATTGCTTGCCTGCCTGTTCCACATAACGGAAATCTGTGATAAACAAAGCATCCTCTTCACTGATTAACACATTTCCGGCAGTACCGGTAAAATTAGCCATATAGCGGCGGTTGTATGGACTCGTAATCAGCATTCCGTCTATGCCGGATTCTTTAAAAGTTGCACGTAATTTTTCGATCTTCTCCATTTTTCTCTCTCTCCTTTAATAACACGATTTAAAATAATTCTATCACAAATTAAACAGAACGGCGTATTTCATTGATTTTGCTGCGAATCCTTTTTTTGCTGATACTGATTTGTCAATTCCGTTTGTTCATACGATATCGAGAATCCGATAAAGACACCATACAAAACAGAAAGACATAATAAGGTGTAGATTGTGTCACGGCTTAATTCAGTAAGCGACGGTGTTTGAAATAAAAGCGGACAAATCACCAAAAAGACGATACAAAAAAGTACGATTCCATAGCAAACCCCGACCCACATACTTTTAAACCTTCTTAGCAAAAAGAAATAGAGAAAGGCAACTCCAATAGAAAGCAATCCAAGTATAAACAGAGACAGGAGTATCCCAAGCCAGCCTTTTTTCCATTCTCCGACTGTCCAGGGATCAAGTATGACTGTCGGGCTTATTTCTGTAAAACTAAAAATGGAGGCTAAAACAGCAACTGCCCCCCAAATAATTCCGGCAATAAAGCCTGTCAAAGTTACCATCGCAGAAAACGACATTGGTCTTTGCGGACGTTGCTCCCGCCTTCTTTCATGCTGATTTTGATTCATGATGATATTCATTCCTTTCGGTTTTTAGAACTTTATTCCCTTATGTCCTCGTTTTTGATTGAGATAGACCGATCTTCTGTTTTTATAGCAAATTATTTTTTTATCCCTAATTTCGGATATTCCTGCTGTTTTTCGGCTCCGCCTCCATTTTTAGTATGTCCCATCCTTGTTTTCAAATAATCTTTCTAGAGGTTTTTTCACTTTTTTAGTAAAATAAAGATAGGCACACTCGCAGCACTACTTTTTGCTGTCGCGTCCGAGTAAACAACATAGGTTGGTGTAGAATATATGTCCCGGAATCAAAAGCCTGCATATGGCGGGCAGGCAGTAGTTGAAGGAGTCATGTTTGGAGGCAGACATCATTACGTGACAGCGATACGGCGTAAAGATCGAACGATTGATTATTTCCATTTACCGCGCAAAGTCAATCCGTCAATGGCTATACTGAAAAAAATTCCTTTTTTACGGGGGATTATTGCCATATTGGAGGCAAGTGCGAATGGATCTAAACATTTGAATTTCTCGACAGATCGTTTTGATGTCGATCCGGAAGACGACGGCAAGCTTCAACAACAGGAATCATCGAAATTAACATTATGGCTTGGCGTCGCAGTCGTCGGCATTCTATCCTTTATCGCAGCTAAGGTTATTTTTACATTAGTTCCTGCTTTTATGGCACATTTTGTCAGACCCATTTTTCCGTCTGATTTTGCCCAGGTACTGATAGAAAGTATTTTCAAATTAATATTATTGCTTTGTTACATTTATTTTGTTTCGCTTACTCCGATCATTAAACGGGTATTTCAATATCACGGTGCGGAGCATAAGGTGATCAACACTTATGAGAACGGGCTTGCATTGACGGTAGAAAATGTACAAAGCCAATCCCGCCTCCATTACCGGTGCGGAAGCAGCTTTATTCTTTTTACGGTTATCGTTGGTTTTTTTGTTTATTTGCTTGTACCGACAGACCCGCTATGGTTGAGAGTTGTCAATCGGATTGTCTTAATACCTGTAGTGCTTGGCATCTCTTTTGAATTTTTGCAGTTTACCAACAAGCTGCGAAATATCCCGGTGTTAAAATATTTAGGGCTTCCCGGACTTTGGCTTCAATTGCTTACAACAAAAGATCCGAAAGATGATCAAGTAGAAGTGGCAATTGCATCGTTCGAAAAGCTTTTGCAAATGGAAAAAGAATCTGAAGCAACCATTTATCCGTTTAAAAAAAGAAGTTTATCATGAAAATTTTTTTATTAAATTACTTTTCCATTGTTTAAAAAAAGGAGAAAATGTTTATCATGTTAATAGGGAGGTGACTTTCATGAAAAATCGGAAATCGCTATACATCGTATTCGGTTTTACCGTATTCGCCATAATTGGTTTTGTCAGCAGTCTCATTCATAATCCGGGAAGAGTAATACAAAATCTCCTAATTATCTCTATAATAGG
>JAGKQJ010000054.1 GCA_017898095.1 Bacillaceae bacterium Marseille-Q3522
CCTACATAAGATAGTAAAAAAATTAAAAAGAAACGTTTCATCATCAGGAGGTTTATTTAATGATAAAAAAAGCTTTATACAGCGTCATTGTTATCTTGTTCACATTTTCATTGGCTGCTTGCGGGAATGAAGAATTACAACCGGTGAAGCTTGGAGAAGTAACACGCTCCATATTTTATGCACCGCAATACGTGGCGCTGGAGAAAGGTTTCTTTACTGAAGAAGACTTGGATGTGCAACTTGCGACAACGGCAGGAGGAGATAAAACGATGACTGCACTTTTGTCGGACAGCATTGATATTGCCTTAGTCGGTTCAGAGACCACCATTTATGTATATACGCAGGGTTCCAGTGACCCGGTGATCAATTTCGCCGGACTTACACAGCGTGACGGTACCTTTCTTGTCTCAAGGGAAAAAATCTCTGATTTTTCATGGGAGCAATTGAAAGGAACGACTTTTCTCGGCCAGCGTAAAGGTGGAATGCCGCAAATGGTTGGGGAATATGTTTTAAAAAAACATGATATTGACCCGCAAAAAGACTTGGATTTAATTCAAAACATCGATTTTGCTAATATTTCGAACGCATTCTTGTCGGGAACCGGAGAATATGTACAATTATTCGAACCAACAGCAAGTATTTTTGAAAAAGAGGGAAGAGGTTATATTATCGCATCCTTTGGTACGGAATCAGGCAGCGTTCCCTATACAACATACATGGCAAAAGATAGCTATATAAACAATAACAAGGAAACAGTTGAAAAATTTACTCGTGCCATTTATAAGGCACAGCAATGGGTACAGGAGCATAGTGCATTAGAAGTTGCCGAAGCGATCAAGCCTTATTTTGAAGATACGGATTTAGACATTATTGAATCTGCAGTCGATAACTACAAAACACAACAGGCATACGCTGTTTCACCATTATTAAGCGAAGAAGCCTGGGGAAATTTACAGGATATCATGGAGGAAGCCGGTGAATTAAACGAGCGCATTGATTATCATACATTAGTAAATACGGAAATAGCGAACAAGATTATGGAAGAGTAATTATTGAAACTAAGGAGGTGTCATCCGGGTGCTAAAATTGCTTTCGGAAATAGAAACCGATGGTAGCAGGTTCCTGCATTTGTCAACTCTATCGCCCGCGCCTTTAGTGAAAGAATAAAAGCGGGCAAACTTTCGAAAAGCAGGTGGAGACACTGCTCCGCTTGCTTGGAAAATCTCGCAATGCTTCGCTTAGAGGTTGAGGCTTTACCCCTAAGATTCGCGTTGCTCCGAAAAAACGGCAATTTATTTTAGTAACCAGATAATAGAATGAGTTTTTTAAAATTGGAAGAGATACAACATATTTTTTTTACTGAAAAAATAGCAACAATAGCGCTTTACCGGGTTTCACTTCAAGTGGAACAAGGTGAATTTGTTACGCTGTTGGGACCAAGCGGCTGCGGAAAATCAACCTTATTGTCCATTATTGCCGGTCTGTTAAAACCGACAGAAGGTGCCGTTACGCTAAATGGACAGCCAATTGGTACTTCCCCTTTGCATACGGGTTATATGCTGCAACATGATTATTTATTCCCCTGGAAAACAATAGAAGAAAACATTATGCTTGGTCTTAAACTATGCAATAAGTTAACAACAGAAACAAAATCATACGCAATGTCATTGCTGACGGAAATGAATTTAGCCGGTTTTGAACAGCAATATCCAAGCCAGCTTTCAGGCGGAATGAGACAGCGCACCGCACTTGTGCGTACTTTGGCAACAGATCCGGCATTACTGTTGTTAGACGAGCCATTTTCCGCTCTCGACTATCAAACAAAATTAAAATTGGAAGACTTGGTCGAAAATACACTAAGATCGTTTGGAAAAACCGCTATTCTTGTGACTCATGATATAGAAGAAGCTATTGCAATGAGTGACCGGATATTTTTATTTACCGCAAGACCCGGTCAGATTTATAAAACATTTATTATTCCGGAAAAGCTGCGTCAGCTTACACCTTTTGCAACAAGGAACCACCCGGACTTTTCAGCCGTCTTCCAAAAAATTTGGAAGGAGATGGAGGACATTGCCCTCAATCAACGACAAAATCAAGTATCTTCATGATCGTTACATTCACCAATTAAAAATAGAAAAAAGATGGATACGTTGCTTGCAACTGTTCCTATTACTGATTTTTTTTACTTGTTGGGAAGTAGCAAGCAGCAGAGCATGGATTGACCCATTGATCTTTAGTGCCCCATCAAAGGTTTGGTCTCTTTTTATTGAAAAAATTGCAGATGGTTCGCTTTTTCTTGATGTCGGTGTTACGTTAACAGAAACGATCCTTGGTTTTGTATTAGGGACTGCAGCAGGCGTTTTTTTGGCAGCAATTCTTTGGTGGTCACGGATCTTAGCAAAAATATTCGATCCATTTCTGGTTGTCCTTAATGCAATGCCTAAAGTCGCCCTCGGACCGGTTTTTATCGTAGCAATTGGTCCAAATATGACATCTATCATTGCAATGAGTGCGATAGTATGTGTGATTATTACAACCATCGTCATTCATACTGCATTTCAAGAAATGGATCCGAATTATCTTAAAGTTTTAAAAAGTTTTGGTGCAACCCGTTTTCAATGTTTTAAACAAGCAATCCTTCCCTCTTCTTTCCCTGTTATCATTTCTACATTAAAAGTAAATGTGGGGTTATCATGGGTAGGCGCTATTTTTGGAGAATTTCTTGTTTCCTCAAAAGGGCTTGGTTACATGATCATTTACGGATTTCAAGTATTTAATTTTACGCTCGTGTTTTTATCACTTTTTATCATCGCCATCTTTGCAACGATGATGTACCAGCTTGTCGAACTGCTAGAGAGAAAAACTGTATCATCACGGATTTTTTGATGCTTTAAAACGGAAGTCAGAGGTCGGAGGTCGGAAAATCAATCTGACTTCTGAACTCCTGCACCTCTGTCTGAATTCTGAACTCCGGTCTCCAGCCTCTGTTTCGACCCTTCTCACGAAGTCGGGCGATTTTTCTTTGTGAAAGAATAGCGATGAGGTTACGTGACTTTTTATCTTATGAAAGAATTCCGATACTTTCAATATGACGCTTTGTCTCCTCGTCCCCAAGCTCATATAATAACCGGTATATGTTTTTCATGCCTTTATCGTATGCATCATTTTCGCGGTCGTAGTGATATTGAATATACGGGACATGTGCTCTCACAAAGCTGCCCATTTCTGCTTGCAGATTATCTTCAAACAATTGACGCAATTGCTTTATTTCTTCATCAGTAGCTTCAATCTTCATATTCCAGTCCGAATCAGTCCCGCTTGTTGAAATTTCACCGCTTGCCAGACTAATATAGTAAGTTCGTTTCATTCCCTGTCCCGCCTTTTTTGTCATGATCCTTATTTTCTCCACATGAACAGGAAAATTATACTTCATCCGAAGTTTATAAATTTTTTGCTAAGATTATGTGAAGAGACATATTCTCTTCCAGTAAGGGTATAATCAAAATATGACATTACGTTTAAAAGCTATTGAAAGAAGTGAAGAAAATGAAAATAATTGATGAACTTTTTGAAATGTACCGCGATAAGCTTGTTGGTGATGAAGAAGATATCAATATGCTAACTTTTGCCTTTTTAGAAGAAATGAGCAGAGATGACTTATTACATATTATTGAAAATTTAGATAACCAAGAGCTATATGACTTAATTGGTCTTTATATAATTGAAACATTAAAAGAAAAATTCTCCGACTCGCGTCCCTTCCATCCGCAAATGGATCGGCGGAAACTACATTAAAGGGGATGTTCAAAAAGTCATCAAATGATAAGCAGCAACCTTAGGAGCTCGCTTTTCCGCTACTCACAGTGGACAAAGGATCTTCTGCAAAAGGGCGTGCACCTCCCGGGCTTCGGCGTGTGATGCCACCACATCCTGCGGAAGTTTTCAAACCTCCTTCTGCTAATATCGATTATAAGCAAGCAAAATGCCGGGATGATTGATGGTTACATCCCGGCTTTTTTGAATTTTTATTATCCTAAATATGCTTTCAACATCCAAATGTGTTTTTCCAAACTTTTCTTCATGCCAATAAACATATCTCCCGTAGCCTGATCCTCAATTCCTTCAGCCAAATCAATAGCTTTTTGCAATTCTCCGGTGATCTTTTTAAAATCTTTGCTCACTTCTTCCACCATTTGCGCCGCAGAGCCGTATCCCTTTGCTTCTTCAATCGTGGAAACTTTCAGGCAATCTTTTAATGTTGATACCGGTTGTCCTTCCAGCGCCAAAATTCTTTCAGCTAATTCATCTATATTCTTATCCGCTTCGTTATAAAATTCTTCGAATTTTTCGTGCAGGTTAAAGAAATGCTTTCCTTTTACAAACCAATGATAATGATGCAGCTTCATGTACAATACAGTCCAATTTGCCACTTGTTGATTAAGCGCATTTACAATTTCCGTTGCTTTTGACACTACTTCAGTTGACATAGTTTCTTCCTCCTAGTTTTCCTTAGAAATTGCTGATAACTTTGTCTCATTGTATTTTACCCGAAAAAAAAATCTTAAAACATTAAAAAGAAGCATTTAACAAAAAAAACTGCTAAAATGATTAATATGGGGAGGCTTCTTCGCGTATATGCTAATTGCTCAACTGAACCTCTCATGACTAAAGTCACGAGGTTTTAAGGTACTGTCCACACTTCGTTTGGATGACTTTTCGTAAGCGAAAAGCTGACACCAACCACTTATTTGGTTTCCCTTAGACTTTCATGGGCAAAGATTAGCGCCCTGTTGGCCTGATTCAAGACCAGTTTGAACGTTGAAGATTTTACTTGACAGCCGTTTTTTCCTGTCACAACCCTCTATCTTCAGTTTTCAAAGAACATGTGTACATGGATATTTTACCATATTACACAAGTGGTTCATAGACGTTGTCGGATAATTAACGTGCCCAAAGGCACACCTTATCCGAAGCCGATTCATCTCACGATTAAAATCAATCACGAGTGTGCTCGGCTATATCATAAATAGACGGGGAAGATATATATGGACGTTTACACCATTTTGATAAGTTTATTGCTGTTCCTTAATATATGTTTAGCAATGGTTGTCATTTTTTTGGAACGTAAAGATGCAAGCGGCACATGGGCCTGGTTAATGGTGCTCTTATTTATCCCATTATTAGGATTTTTACTTTATTTAATTTTCGGTCAGAATCTAAGCAAAAATCGCATGTTTCAATGGGAAGACCGAAAAAAACTCGGCATTGAAAAACGGCTTGCAGAACAAAAAAGAACATTTCAAACCGGTGCTTTCGATCACCGTTTTTCGGAAATAGAGGATAGCCATGAATTGATTTATATGTTTCTCATCAATAACGATGCCATTTTGACAAATGATAATTCCGTAAACATATTTACTAGCGGAAAGGATAAATTTGCTGCATTGCTTCAAGACATTTCCAAAGCAAAAAATCATATACATTTGCAATATTATATTTTTAAAGTAGACGGGATCGGAAAGAAATTGCTTCAAGCGGTTACAGAAAAAGCAAAACAAGGGGTAAAAGTTCGTATTCTCTATGATGAACTCGGTTCCCGAGGCTTGCGGAAAAAAATGTTTAAAGAATTGCGTGCGGCAGGCGGGGAAGTCGAGGTTTTTTTCCCATCAAAACTGCATCTTATTAATGTTCATCTTAATTATCGCAATCATCGAAAATTGGCAATTATTGATGGGAAAATTGGTTATGTCGGCGGATTTAATGTCGGCGACGAATACCTTGGTTTAAAAAAGAAATTCGGTCACTGGCGTGATACTCATTTACGGATTACCGGTGAAGCAGTTTATTCCATTCAGACAAGATTTATTTTAGATTGGAATCAGGCATCGGAACACCATGATATTCACTATCATGAAAGCTATTTTCCTCCTTTGTCGCCGGAACTTTCCGGTCAAACATTTATGCAAATTGTGACAAGCGGACCAGATTCTGAATGGGAACAAATTAAATACGGCTATATTAAATTAATTTCATCAGCAAAAAAAACTGTTTTTATTCAAACACCTTATTTTATTCCCGATACCAGCGTACTGGATGCATTAAGAATTGCCTCTTTATCCGGAATTGATATTCGTATTATGATACCTAATAAGCCTGACCATCCTTTTGTGTATTGGGCAACGTATTCTTATATCGGTGAATTGTTAAAAGCAGGCATAAAAGTTTACATATATGAGAATGGATTTATTCATGCAAAAATGATTATCGTAGACGGAAAGATTTGTTCTGTTGGAACTGCTAATATTGATGTTCGCAGCTTTCGCTTAAATTTTGAAGTAAATGCGTTTATGTATGATGCTGCCATTGCACAGCAATTGACAACCACTTATTATGAGGATATGAGTACATCACGGGAACTAACAAGCGAACAATATACACAACGTTCTTTATGGATTCGCTTTAAAGAATCCATTTCACGGTTGCTCTCGCCTATTTTATAAAATAGCCGATTCATCTCGTGATTTGTTCAAATTGTGGTCATAGAAACAAAGACATTAAAAATCTTGCTTTGCGTGAATGGACTTGTCCGAACTGTAAAGTTCATCACCAAAGAGATTTGAACGTAAGTATCAATCTTCGCAATAAAGCGTTGCGATTAACCGCAGGAAATGTGGGGATAGCCTAATCAATTAGAAACCGATAGGTTTTCCGTACTTAGGAATCTCGTGGCTTTAGCCATGAGAGGTTCAAAATGGTGACATCAAAAACTATGGAAATGATAATTACATACAGAGTAATCAGCATGTTCAAATTTTTTTTCTTAACAAAAAAGACGCCTTTTCAGACGTCTTTTTTGTTTAAATGCGTGTTCAAATAGGAAATGAATTGAGAAAGAAGCGGGCAGCATGAGTTCACTGCTTACCCTATAGTGTTTTTTGAACATTCACTTTAAGCAAATACTTGCTTTAAATCTTCTTTACTTTGTGTTAACCAAAATCTCATCAGGCGCTTTGCCCCTTCTAAATCATGAAGCTTTGCCTGCCCGCATTGCTTTTCATTGGCTGCGGGAATGTCTGTAGTTGCTAGCGCATCCTTCATCGTATCTTCGAGAAGATCGATAATTTCCGAAACTGTCGGTTCCCCGCTCACTACTAAATAGTAGCCTGTTTGGCAGCCCATGGGTGAAATATCAATAATATCAAAATGATCGTATTTTTCTGCATGATGGCGAATATTAAAAGCAAGCAGATGTTCAAGCGTATGAATCACATCCGGCTTCATCGCCTGTTTGTTTGGCTGGCAAAATCGAATATCAAATTTATTAACAACTCCGTCACTCCCAACCTTATGCACTCCGCAATGACGTACATATGGAGCTTTTACAGCGGTATGATCCAGTTCAAAACTTTCTACTGAAGGCATAAATTAACACTCCTTTTTTTGTTTAATCCAGCTCCGGGCGCTATCGGCTTGTGAATAAGCCATCTCTGTGTCTACGATAAGTCGAGAACGAAAAAGAACTACACTTTTTCGACTCTCCTTTATCGCGCGGAGCCCGACTGGTTTTTCTAAGAGCTGAAGCTCTAAGAAAAATCTTGTCTCTGTTATTTAGGAACGCAGACTAAATGCGCCACGTCCTGTGGCAACGTCTGCATGACCCACATCGTGTGGGCCTTTATTCCTTCGCCGATGGTCAAGTGCCCTCCGCTTTTTGTTTAATCCAGCTCCGGGCGCTAAACCGTACGGCTGTTTCACCATTTGAATCGAAGGTAAAAAGCGCCTTCGGTTCAAATGCCTCCAACATCCTATCGGTTTGATCAAGCGCCCTCCGCTTTTTATTTTATTATACCTTAAATTCCGACTATTTTCATCTGTATAGTTAATTATTTTTCAAAAACTTGCCTTTCGGTTTATCAAACATCTTGGACGAATTTATAGTCTTGTGATATGTTACTATCATAGAACAAGAAAAAAAGGTGATTCTAAATGATTAAACTAATTCTGATCGGCTTGATCCGTATTTATCAAAAAGTCATTTCCCCGTTAACACCACCAACTTGCCGATTTTATCCAACCTGCTCTACTTACAGTTTAGAAGCAATCAAACGATTTGGGGCATTAAAAGGGACATGGCTGGCAGTAAAACGTATTATGAAATGTCACCCATTTCATCCCGGAGGAATCGACCCGGTTCCGGAAAAGCTGCCTTCGAAAAAAAATTGCCGGCATCATCATTTCGAATAACCGTCAATTAGCAGATCGAGTTTCCCTGTAGCAGGATCGATCGCAAGACCATGTACCGGAACATCCTGAGGCATTAATGGATGGTTTTTTATGATCGTAACACTTTGAGTAACACTTTCTTTCACATTATCAAAGCCTTTTAGCCATGTCATTAAGTCAACTCCTGAATATTGTAATGTTTGCAATGTTTCTTCCTTCACCCCTCTTTCGAGCATCGCCTGCAGCATTTTTTCCGGAACCATGCCGCTCATGCCGCAATCATGATGTCCTATTACAAAAACTTCTTCTGCTTGAAGCTGATATACGGCAACAAGGATACTTCTCATGATACTTCCAAAAGGATGGGAAACGAGAGCACCGGCATTTTTTATCATCTTTATATCGCCGTTTTTCACATTGATCGCATTAGGTAAAAGCTCCAATAATCTTGTGTCCATACAACTTAGAACAACCATTTTTTTATCAGGAAATTTCGAAGTTGCAAATGGTTCATAGCTGCGGCCGGCTACAAATTGTTGATTATATTGTAAAATTTGCTCTAGCAGTTTCATGTATAAATTACCCCTTTAAAATAATTGTATAGAGACAATTATAGCGAAAATCACGCCGTATAGAAATACATCTTGCTTCTGATACTAATGAATGTATCATTTAGTGAGTCTGGTGCAAATGGGATAATCGGCATATCTGAAGACTCCATTATCGCAACTTCGTAATATTTTGGAAAAAACGAAAAGGAGTGTGTATCTATATGGCAAAAGATGTTTTATGCGAAGTGAATAATTGTGTATTTTGGGAAACAGGGAATTTATGTGGTGCTGAAAAAATTTATGTGGTCAGTAACCAAGGGGAAAAAGCTCATTCAAGTACAGAAACAGACTGCAAAACATTTGAACCCGAACATTTAAGCTAGAAAATATATCCCTATATAGTGAACTTTTGCAGCAGCGTTAATCAAATCAGGTGGAGCAGAAACTCCACCTGATTGAAATGTACATAAGGTGAAACTTACTGTGAAAAATTCAAAAGAAGAATTGCTCCTTAACTGCCGTTACTTCCTTCACTCTATGCTTATTGATTTGATAGCCGATTCCCGGTTGGCCGGAAACGATTATTTTTCCCTGCTCGATTTCTATTTCCGGTATAATGATATCTTCATCCCAATAACGCTTTGAAGATGACAGATCACCAGGGATCGTGAAACCGGGCAGGCTTGCTATTGCAATACTATGAGCTTTTGCAACACCAAATTCAATCATTCCCCCGCACCAAACGGGAATATTATGTTGAATACAATAATCATGGATTTTTTTTGCTGCAACATGTCCGCCCACCCGGGCAACTTTTATATTTACTATTTGACAGCTGCCAAGCTCAACCGCCTGGCGGACATCTTGAAACGTTACAATACTTTCGTCCAGGCAAATCGGTGTTTGCAGCTGCTTTTGTAATTTGTGGTGATCTGCAATATCATCGCTTGAGAGCGGCTGTTCGATCATCATTAATCGAAACATGTCTAACGCTTTTAGTTTTTCGCCATCTTTTAATGTATATGCAGAATTAGCATCTGCCATTAACGGAAGGTTCGGATAAGCGGAGCGGATCGCCCGGATAAAGGCATAATCATTTACCGGATTTATTTTCAACTTCACACGCTTATAGCCCTGACTGAGAAAATCGCCGATTTGCAAAAGTGCGGTTTCGATATCATTCGTCGCCACGACAGCACCGGCAAATACTTCCTGTCTTGTTCCACCTAACAGTTTTGCCAACGGCATAACGCACTGTTTCGCGTACAGATCCCAAATAGCAGTTTCTAATCCCGCCTTTGCCATAAAATTTCTGCGCACTTTTGTAAACAAAGAAAAGATCTCATCTGGGTGTGCGATATTATTTTTCTGTAATAACGGAATTAAACAATCTCGGATGATGTGGTAGGCAGTCCCGATTGTTTCTTCTGTGTACCATGGTGTTGAAAATGGCACTGCTTCACCGTAGCCGCATCTCCCATCCTTGTCTGTTACTTCGACTAAAAGCGTTTCCCGCTCCGTCACCGTTCCCAAATGCGTTGTAAAAGGAGCTTTTAAGGGCATTGATAGATGATACAGCGAAATCGATTTAATCTTCAAGCACAAAAACCTCCTCAGCGTATCAAATTACGAAGCTTTCTTCTCACTAATTTTTTCGCACCGTTCCGCGGTAATTTTGCTAAGAAGAAAAATTGCTTAGGTACTTTAAATTTTGCTAAATGGTTCATACAGTGGTGCATCAGTTCTTCTTCAGAAACTTCCTGCTTTTTCACAATAAAGGCAACAGGTTTTTGTCCCCATTTTTCATCTTCTACACCAATAACACCAGCATCGCAAACGGCATGATGAGCAGTTAGAATTCCCTCAATTTCCGCCGGATAAATATTTTCACCTCCAGAAATAATTAAATCTGTACGTCTGTCGAGGACATACAAAAAACCATCCTTATCTACGTACCCGATATCTCCTGTTGCCAGCCAGCCGTTATGTATGGCCTTCGCTGTTTCCTCAGGTCTGTACAAATATCCTTTTGTCACATTTGGACCTTTTAACATGATTTCCCCAATTTGTCCCGGCATTCCTTCTTCCCCGTTATCATCAACAATTTTTAAGGAAGAAGCAAAAAACGGTTTCCCTGCAGAACCGAGCTTCGTCAGTGCATATTCCGGCGTTAATGTCGCAAACTGCGACGCTGTTTCTGTCATCCCGTATGTTTGAAAAACCGGTATATTTTTCTTTACGCATTCTTGTAAAAGCGGTACAGGTGCCGGGCCCCCGCCTAACAGCATACAACGAAAAGAAGCCGGCAGTTTTTTATCTCCTAATGTATCGACAATGCGCATCAACATCGTACTGACAACAGAGATAATCGTTACATTCTCTTTTAATATTGCACAAATTGCATCCTCTTCTGAAAAACGCTCATGAAGGAGTAGTGGAATGCCATAAATGACGCTTCTCATCAATATGGAAAAGCCGCTGATATGAAACAGCGGCACAGCACAAAGCCAGCAATCATCTTTTGATAATCCCAGATTCAAGGCAGATCCTACAGCGCTCCACCAATGATTTCCATATGTTTGCAATACTCCTTTCGGATATCCGCTTGTTCCGGAAGTATACATAACGGAACAAAGATCATCCAATTCCACTTGTTTTGCGATCAATGGTTGAGTAAATGGAACATCATTCAGCTGCTCTTTTATAAGGATACGGACATCTTCTCCATTCTGCGCCATTTCAGCGGCAGTATCGCAATAGGAATGATCCGTTAACAGATATTCAACGCGTGAATCTTTTATTTGCCAAATAAGTTCTTTTGCCTGTAGTCGGCTGTTAAGAAGAACCGTTTTTACCCCAAGTAGTTGGCAGGCAAATAACAGTACCACCGTATCAAGATGATTGCTTAATAAAACCGCTGTAAAATCTCCCTGCTTCATCCCTGCAGCAGTACATTTTCCGGCAGCGGTATAAGCTTTCTCATATAGTTCTTTAAATGTAATAGCTTGTCCTTGAAAAACGATCGCCGTGCGTTCAGGAGTTAAAGATACCCTTTTTAATAAAAAATTTGTCATCGTCTGTCCGCTCATGTCTGATCACCTTTTCTTTCATACGACATGATTTTTACGTTAAGTTTCCTTGACCCATTTCCGACAATTTTTAACATAAATTTTAAAACTGCCTGAATTACACGATCATACGTGCTTAAGGGAACCTTGGAAATTGATCAAAGTCTGGGTTGCGTTTTTCTTTAAAGGCATCTCTGCCTTCCTTTGCTTCATCTGTTGTATAATACAGTAAAGTTGCGTCACCGGCAAATTGCTGGATGCCGGCAAGACCGTCTGTATCAGCATTGAAAGCAGCTTTGAGAAACCGAATCGCAGTCGGGCTTTTTGCCAAAATTTCTTCACACCATTGAATCGTTTCTTCTTCTACTTGTGCAAGAGGAACTACTGTATTTACAAGCCCCATGTCAAGCGCATCCTGTGCATTATACTGGCGGCATAAATACCAGATTTCTCGTGCTTTTTTATGTCCGACAATTCTCGCTAAATAACCGGAGCCATAGCCGCCGTCAAAACTACCGACTTTCGGACCTGTTTGGCCAAAAATCGCATTGTCAGCAGCAATTGTTAAATCACAGACAATATGTAAAACATGACCTCCGCCTATAGCATAGCCTTTCACCATTGCAATAACAGGCTTTGGAATGACACGAATGAGGCGCTGTAAATCCAGGACATTTAAGCGCGGAATATGGTCTTCTCCAACATAGCCCCCATGTCCGCGGACTTTTTGATCACCGCCTGAGCAAAACGCTTTATCTCCTGCACCGGTCAGAATGATGACCCCTATCTTTGCATCATCACGCGCATAAGCGAAAGCATCGATTAATTCCATAACCGTTTTTGGGCGAAAAGCATTACGCACTTCGGGACGGTTTATCGTAATTTTAGCGATTCCTTTATATGTTTCATAGATAATGTCCTCGTATTGACGTCCTTCTTCCCATTTCACATTCATAAATTGTCTCCTCCTCTTTCGTATTTTGACAAAAAGTCACTTACTATTGTAGCAAATTTTTCACTTTCCTCCATATGAATTGCATGACCGCAATTTTCAACAACCCTCCATTCGACATTATTTATTTCTTTGCTCATTTCTTCTGCAATAAGGCAAAATTTATTGTCCAGTGATCCCGTAATGAGTAATGTCCTCGCTGTTATTTTTCCCAGTGCATCCCACCATGAAGGCTGGGATCCCGTGCCCATTGCAAGCAGACTGTTCATTAACCCCAGAGAATTATTTTGCAAACGCTGCCTTCTTAACGCCTCCTGTTTTGAAACGGGAAGTTGCTTTTGTGATTGAAATAATCGTATATCACTCCAATAATCAACAAATGCTGCAATCCCTTTTTGTCTGATAAAATGTGCAAGCTTCTCATCTTGCATTTTCCGGCTTATCCGTTCCTCTTCCGTTTTGAGCCCTGGTGATGTACTTTCGAGAATAAGGCGGTTTACCATTTCAGGATATAGAACAGCAAACGTCATCGCGAGTCTCCCCCCCATGGAATATCCGAGAAGGTCTGTTTTTTCAATTTCTAACCTGTCAAGGATTTTTTTCAGATGTGAGGCAGCCAACGTTATACCATAAAATTCCGTTTTATCTGGTTTATCGCTTTTCCCGTGCCCAATAATATCAATTCCATATATTTTCGCTTGCTTCCCCCAGCTGTCGTAAAATGGCAGCCAAGTCGTATGATCACCGGTAAACCCGTGCAGTAACAATAAAGGCGGATTATCCCCTTGAGAAACATTCAAATAAAAACGAATGCCATCGATGACAAGATTCATTGTTCAGCACCCACATATCGACATATTTCCCGGGAAACATTATCCCACAATTTTCGATGCTCTTCGACATTGCGCTCGCGATTTGTCGTAATTTCGATTACCCGCAATCCTTTATTCGCGATATTTTGCTGAAAAGAGGAAGTAAGCTCATCCCAATCGCTAATTTTTATATAGGAACCGTGATACATTCGTACAATATGAGAAAAATCTAGATCAAGCGGTGTCCCAAATAACTGCTCAAAGTGCTTGCGATGGGCTGCTTGCGGAAGAAAGGAAAAAATACCTCCACCATTGTTATTTATGAGAATTATTGTTATATCTATTTGCGAGAGCTTGGCCATAAGCAGTCCGTTCAAATCATGATAAAACGATAAATCACCTATTACTAGATAAAGCGGCTTAGAAATAACTGCAGCACCTAAAGCTGTTGAAATCACCCCGTCAATCCCATTCGTTCCCCGATTCGCCATCATTCTGATTTTTTTACTAGTGGTGCGAAAGAATGTATCAACATCACGGATTGGCATACTATTTCCAACAAACAAAATCGATTCATCTGGAAGCAGGCTATTTAATAGTTGATAAAATTTCACTTCTGATAAGGTTTTGACATTTTCAATGGCAGAAAGCTGTTTTTCTGAAATCTTTTGCATATCTCTCCACAACTCGAGATATGCACTGCGGTCTTCCCCCGCAGCAAATGCAACGATTGCTCTGCAAAAAGCTGTTTCCTGGCAATAAATCATCTCCGTTGCCCGCAAAGTAGGATCGCGCCAGCCATCACCGCCGTCAATAACAAGCTGATGTGCCTCATCGTTTGCTTTGATAAAACTGGTAAGAGCCTTTGATACCGGCATTGCCCCAAAACGAATAATAAGGTCCGGTTTTAAGAGATGTTTTGCATGTTGGGATCGTAAAATTGAATCATATGTGTCGATAAGAAAATCATTTCGTCCAGAGCTGCGCAGCTGTGATAGAGGATCGGCCAAAATCGGATACTGTAATTTCTTAGCTAAAGAAAGCACAACTTCCGCAAACTGCTCCTCTTCGATTGCACCGCAAACAATGATTCCTTTTTCAGCATTGCTAATAAGTTGTGAAATTTGCACAACTTGTTCTTGCGTTAATGTCCTTTCCCCGGCAGTAAACGCTACGTATCTGTTTTCACGAAAAAAGGAAGGGGCAAATAATACTTCTTTTTCTAAATTAGGGATCAACGGTTCCCGTAAAGGAAAATTTAAATGTACCGGTCCTGCGGGTGCATTCATTGCAGCGAAAAAGGCCCGTCCACAAGTAGTCCGCACATAGCGAAGCATTTCATCATGATTTTCCGGAGGAGCCATTTCTGTAAACCATTTTACATGCTTCCCGTACAACTCTATTTGATTAATCGCCTGTGGAGCCCCGTTATCTCGAAGCTCATGCGGACGGTCAGCTGTTAAGACGATCAATGGAACTCTCGCATAATATGCTTCGACAATTGCCGGAAAATAATTAGCTGCTGCTGTACCGGAAGTGCAGAGCAATACTGCTGCACGTCTGGACGCCTTTGCGATGCCCAAGGCAAAGAATCCTGCAGACCGTTCATCTACATGAATATGTAAACGCAGTTGGGGATGCTCTGCCATTAGCATAGCGATTGGTGTCGATCTGGAACCGGGACTCACGACAATATCTTTAATTCCTATATTTGTAAGTTCTGCAACAAAGGAGGCAATATAGGAGGTTAATACTTCTTGATGTTTCATTTACTCTTCTCCTCCAAAAGCCGAAAGTATCGGCAAAAATTTTAATTTTGTCTCTTCATATTCTCTATCTGCATCAGAATCGCGTACAATCCCGCAACCCGCAAAGAGCGATGCTTCTTTTCCCTGAATCAGAGAAGAGCGGATTGCAACAGCAAACTCTCCATTATTTGCGGCATCAAGCCACCCGATAGGAGAGGCGTAAAAGCCGCGGTCCATCTGCTCAAGCTCCCTTATTTTTTCCATCGCTTTATTTTTAGGGTATCCTCCTAATGCCGGTGTCGGATGTAAACGTTCGACAAGTGAGAGAAGCGGATGTGTCCTTTCCATCCTTCCAGTAATCGGGGTATGGAGATGTGTAATATCACGCATTTTCTTTAATTGTAGCCGGGAAACGTTAACTTCTGAACATACTTCTTTAAGGGCAGAGATAATTGCCTCGGCAACATATTGATGTTCAATAAGATTTTTTTCATCTCTTCGCAGGATCTCACTTAATCGCGTATCTTCTTCTTTATCCTTACTTCTGCCAATGGAACCGGCTAAGGAGTCAGAATAGACAAGTTCTCCTGTTTTTTTTACAAGCCGTTCCGGAGAAGCTCCTATAAAACAATCTCCTTCCTCCTCAAAAGCAAAAATAAAGCTTTCACTCTGTTGTTTAAGCAATTGAGAAAGAACCGCTTCTGTTTGTACTGCTTGACCTAACTGCACGCGGAGTTCTCGCGCTAATACAACTTTTTTTAAGGAAGTACTTGTATGTAATTGCTTTACAATCTCTTTGACGGCACCTTTCCATGCAAGCGGATTGATCTCGGCTTTGCATTCTATTGTCAGCCTAGTCTGCGATTTCGGCAGTTTCTGGTAAAAAATAGCCTGCCTTTCTTCCATCAGCTTATTAACAAAGGTTAAGTCCGTATTTTCCTCACAAATGATATTTGTCGTAAAGTAAGATTCTCCCCCTGCGGAAGTTACCATATAAGTCGGGACATGAAAAAGAGCAGAAGGAAAGTTTCTCCATAATGGGGTGCTCCTCTTTAACGGATCAAAAGAAAAGCCGCCAAACAGGACAGGACCCGTTGCTGTCATCTTTGTGGAACTCAGCAAAACAGCGTCTTTTGTAAAACGCTTCCACTCTTTTTCAATTTGAATAAAACGATTCTTTGTTTCTTCAGATACGATTTTCTGACATATTCCTAAACCGGCCAATGTCATGTCTCCTGCTGCATCTTTCCAAAAAAAGCGCTCTCCTTTAAATTTTTTCATTCCGGCACAAAAAAAGAAACCGGGATCTATCCAATCTATCTTTCGAACATGACTAACTAATATCGGCTTTGCCAATACCGCTGCTTTTTTCTTAGCAGCAATAATGCCTTCTTTAAGCTCTACATCTTCTAACGTAATCAAAAATGATCCCTCCATAAAGCATAGCTGTCTATTTCATATTATGTCAATATCAATCTATTATCGCAACTCTGTTTTTCCTTTACTCCACTCTCTCCTTATGAAGCAGAAGAAAACGTATGAAAAATCATTGACATCAATTGGTTTCTTTCCTACACTAAATTTGTAAACGCAGTTTTCAACATTTACATATTCAATTATATTTATTATAATAAAAAAGTTTAAAACAGTGGTAAAATTGATCTCGACTCAGCAATTTTTTTGTCACAGATTTTTTGAGGGGCAGCCATCCATAAAGTAAAAATTCACCAAAAATGATGAAAAGTTTAATTTCATAGATGGAAAGTCCCCTACTGATGGAAGATTGACTTTATTGACTCGATTCAACCAGTGTATTACGAATGAAGGGATGGTATCTCCATGCAACCACAAGTGGACACTAGTTCACCACCCATAATTAAATCAAAATCATGGCGGGTGTGGGGGCAGCTGACAAAGCCGCACACGTTAACAACCGCTATTATTCCTGTAATTATTGGAACAGTACTTGCATTAGAAGTTCATGCTTCACTCCATTTTCTCTTATTTATCGCAATGCTGACTGCCAGTTTATTTATTCAGATTGCAACAAATTTATTCAACGAATACTATGATTACAAAAGAGGACTGGATCATGCAGGATCTGTCGGAATCGGCGGCGGAATCGTACGGGAAGGAATCCGCCCTAAAACAATTATGAATTTAGCTTTAAGTTTGTATATACTTTCAATTGTCATTGGTGTTTATATTTGTATATCAACAAGCTGGTGGCTTGGTCTGATCGGACTCGTTTGTATGGCTGCAGGCTATTTATATACCGGCGGTCCTTTTCCGATTGCCTACACACCATTTGGCGAACTCATTTCCGGGCTTTTTATGGGAATGTTTATTATTTTAATTTCTTATTATATCCAAACAGGCAATGTATCAGTTTACAGCGTGTTGATTTCTATCCCGGTTATGGTGCTTGTCGGCAGTATTAATTTAGCGAATAATATGAGAGATTTAGATGGTGATAAGGAAAATGGGCGAAAAACACTGGCAATATTGATTGGCAGAAAAAAAGCGATTTATTTATTAGGCAGCATGTTTATTTTTTCCTACTGTTGGACCGTAGCATTGATGTTGTTTTCGCAGCTATCACCATGGATGTTATTGGTGCTTTTAAGCATACCGAAGGCTTTGCAGGCTGTTAAAGGTTTTATAGGAAAAACAAAACCGATACAGATGATGCCCGCCATGAAAGCAACTTCACAAACAAACACATTTTTTGGTTTATTATTGGCAATTGGAATCGTCATTAGTTATCTTTTCATGTAAAGCAATGCATTCTGCATTGCTTTTTTTATCGCAGATTAAGGGGCAGTAATACTCCCGCCTCAAAATTGGAGGTAAAACCAATCAATCGGGCTCTGCGCGACTAACCATCAGTGGGGGATGAAGGCCGACTAAGTATGCCACGGCCTCTTGTCTTCGTCGGCACTAGTACGTCCTGTACGTCGAAAAACCCCCACTGATGGGAGTTTCACTTTATCTTATCTTGTATTTTAAAGTAGAAAGCGTGCTGGATTTTCTATTTCATTGAAGCAAAAGACCTTTTTTTCGCATGATGAAATAAGTTCATTGACTGATATCATTTTAACAATTATACATAAATTAGCAGACAACATTTTCATTTCCCTGTTCATACTAATAACAATGAATGGTGAGGATGTGTTTGTATTGCTTACAACAAAGCAGCTAAATCAATTAAAAAGTGAATTATTAATAATGAAGCATGAATTAGATGGCCTTGGAAAAGGTGAAAATGATTTAAACACAACGAATTCAAGAGAAAGTGTCGGAGAACTTTCCATATATGACAATCATCCTGCAGATATGGCAACAGAGTTATATGAACGGGAAAAAGATTTTGCTTTAGAGGGACACTTTTATTCCGAACTAAACAAAATTAACCTTTCACTAAAAGCGATCAACGACGGAACTTATGGAATATGTAAAGTATGTAAAAAAGCAATACCCTATGAACGTTTATTAGTTCTTCCAACAACACTTTATTGTAAGGAGCATAGCCCCGAACAAGATTTAGCGGGTGACCGGCCAGTGGAGGAAGAAGTTTTAAGAATGGCGTACGGAAATCAATTTAAGCATCTGCAATTTACAGAATTAGAAGATGAAGAGGACAGTTTTCAGGAAGTTGCCCGCTACGGTACATCAGAAACTCCTTCCGATTTTAAAGGAGATTATAAAGATTACGGCAGCTTGTATAATCAGGATGATGAAACGGAAGGTTTTGCAGAGGAGTATGAAACCTTTGTCGCAAGCGATATTAGCGGGAACAGTCATGAAATATACCGCTCAAAAAAGCACGAACAATATGAAGATTTGCTCGATCAGGAGGGAATAGAAGCACCTTTCGGTGACGTACCTCTCGGAGGCACAAATGATTACAGCGAAGATGAAGAGGAGTGAAAATTATGAACAACAAAGAAATAGAAACTCTGTTAATTGAAAAAAATTTAAAAAAAGAAGAAACCCCGATTTTTAACGCTCCCGATCATAAGATTTTAGCTACGGGAGAAATGTTTCGCGGGCCGTCAACAGGAATAACCTCCGATATTGATTTAGATAATCCGGGAAGAAAACTGCCTGAAAAAGACGTTTCACTTGATTAAATTTTACATTTTAAGTAAATATTTGATTTTTAAACTAATATAATGATCGTTGCAAAACACAAACATAAACCTGTGGATAGGTTACACTTAATTGGACAGATAAATTAAGGTCATGTACACTTGGTTCAAATAAACCAAGGGAGATAGGGAACATGAAACGGGAAAGGAGAACCTTCTCAAAAGAATTTAAGGAACAGATTGTTAGTCTACACGCTTCCGGAAAACCAAGGCATGAAATTATTAAAGAATATGACCTCACG
>JAGKQJ010000055.1 GCA_017898095.1 Bacillaceae bacterium Marseille-Q3522
CGTGAGGTCATATTCTTTAATAATTTCATGCCTTGGTTTTCCGGAAGCGTGTAGACTAACAATCTGTTCCTTAAATTCTTTTGAGAAGGTTCTCCTTTCCCGTTTCATGTTCCCTATCTCCCTTGGTTTATTTGAACCAAGTGTACATGACCTTAATTTATCTGTCCAATTAAGTGTAACCTATCCACACGTTTTTGCTCTGGAAGCAAAATTTAAAGGCTTTGCGAAAAACATCCTTAACTGGGGACATGAATAAAACTGAGGAACAAATTAAGGTAAATCAATTAAAAGCAGTTCCCGATACAGAAGAAAGACTGCTTAAAATGATAATACGGTTGGAGGTGTTAAAAAATTGAAAAGATTACTTAATTTTTTACTATTATTGGGTGCTTTGTGGATTTTTCTTGGCAACAAATTTAAACATATGAATCCGCAAGTGACCGTTGAGGATTGGAAAGCAAAAATAGAAGACTTCACCGATAGCATTGATCTTTCAGATGCAATGGACCGTTTTTCCGGTGAAATCAACCGATATTTCCAGTTGGATGATTCACAAGATCTGCCTCCAAAAGAAGAGCCATCTGCACCAGATCAAGTGGAAAAGCCGGTATTAGAAGCCCCGGCAGAACAAATATTTTCTGTCTATAATATAGAACTCGGTGATACAAAAGAAGAAGTCGAAAGTCGAATTGGACCAGCAAAACGTTCAACCTATAATGAATATGGAATCCATTGGGATGTATATCATGATAATTACCAAAACTTTGTCATGGTTGGCTATAATGAACAAAATAAAGTTAGCGCATTATACACGAATCAAAGTTTAATTTCCTCTGCAAAAGGAATAAAACAAGGGAGTACCAAGGATTTTGTTCTCAACGAACTAGGTGAGCCTTTGACACAAATCCAAAAAGGTTTTACCTATTACCAATTCGAAAAAGATCGCGATTATGAAGTTTTTCACTTAGACAATAGTTATGTAACGATATTTTTTGACAAACATCAGAACAATACGGTAACAGCTATTCAAATCATCGGTGATGAACTGGAACAAAACAGGAACGATTTTTATACGCCGGGAAGTGAGGAGTTAAAAGAAGGGTTTGAATACTTTCTCAAATAAGAAAAACGACTATCCAATAGGTCGAGATAGTCATAATCTATCGGGCGTGCTAATTTTTTCGCTTCTTCAATGGAAGCAACAACTTGATCCCATGGCATTATCTTTTCTATGGTGCTAAACGGATCAAGCCCTTTATCCCGTGCTTGAATGAGTGCAGCCCCAATATCAGCAAAATGAACTACTTTTTCATTCACGGTTTTCCCGTTTTGTTTTTGAATTTCTTCTAGTGTTTTACGACCTTTCAATTGTAAAATCATCATTTGTCGGAAGCTTCAACTCCCGTATATATTCCAAACACTCTATTTCCTTTAGAAAGGCATCAGGTGATGACTGGCCGGGAAGTTCTCTCAACCATGCTAATGGAGTTTTTCTATTCTCCATAAAAGGATCAATAAGTTTATCCAATTTATGTTTCTGCCACTGTGATAGAGTGGCAGTTAAAGAATTAAAGATCTTTTCTTCTGCCCTCCGACGAGTTTCCCCTTTTCTTGAATATCTTCGACAGTGCTACAATCTTTCGCTAGTTCTTCAACTAATGGATTTCTTTTGTTTTGCATAAATGATCAGCTCCTTAATTGGAAATCATAACCAATTACATAAAACTTTTTACATTTGCGAAAGTTCAGTAATTACATAATTCTAGTTGTCCTGCCAGTGTGACCAAGCCTAGTTCTACCTCTTTCAATTCCATTCAAATGGAGTTAATTGGTATACATAATAGTTTAACCAATTAGAAAATAACAAGTTACTGTGACTTTTCCATCTGTGAAGAGGCGCCTTATTTGGATCGTTATTAGGGAAATAGTTCTCTGGAATCTGTGTTTCAATTCCTCGTTCATGATCACGAGTATATTCATTACCAAGTGTTGTGGCATCGTATTCTAAATGCCCAGTAACCATAATGTTTTTACCATTCTTTGAAGCGACAAGTAGTATACCTGCTTGATCGGATTCTGCTAATACGAACAATTCTGGATGATTTTTTAATTTGTTAAAGTCAATATCAGTATATCGTGAATGAGGTGCTAAGAAAGAATCATCAAAGCCACGAACTAGCTTTTCGTTGGAGTTCAATAATCTATGTTCATAAATACCAAAACATTTTTCTGGTAATTCATATTTGTTTATTCCGTAATGGTGATATAATGCAGCTTGAGCTCCCCAACAAATATGCAAAGTGGATGTGACATGTTCTTTAGACCAATTCATTATTTGCTTCAATTCTTCCCAATAATTCACTTCTTCAAATGGAAGCTTTTCAACAGGAGCACCTGATATAATCAATCCATCATACTTCTTATATTGTATTTCGGAAAAAGGTTTATAAAATCGCTCTAAATGAAACTTACTAGTGTTCTTTGAATTATGTGTTGTTAGGCGAAGAAATGTGATATTTACTTGAATAGGTGTATTACCTAATAAACGAAGTAATTGAACTTCAGCTTTTTCTTTTTCCGGCATTAAATTTAAAATTAATATATTCAAAGGTCGTATATTTTGATTAATCGCACGTTCTTCATCCATAACAAAAATATTCTCTTGTTCTAATATTTCCTTTGCGGGCAATTGACCTGGTATCTTTATAGGCATTTTTTCTCCTCCTTGTCCTAAATTATTGATAATATTTCTATAATATATAATATTTTGCATCGTCCATCTGTAATGTGTCTTGCAAATCTCTATTCATATTTTTTAAATATTAATGTAACATTGTGACCGCCAAACCCTAATGAATTACTCAAAACTATCTGAATATTTGCTTGTCTTGCCTGATTAGGGATATAATCTAAGTCCAATTCTTTGTCAGGTGTTTCGTAATTGATGGTAGGAGGTAAAACCCCTTTTTTTACAGCAAGAATTGAAAAAATCGCTTCAATTGCACCGGCAGCTCCCAGAGTATGTCCCGTCATGGACTTTGTAGAACTAACCGCCAATTGATAAGCGTGTTCTCCAAAGACAAACTTGATGGCTTGTGTTTCATATAAATCATTGTAATACGTGCTTGTTCCGTGAGCGTTAATATAATCAACATCTTTCAGATGCAACCCGGCGTCTTGAAGAGCAATTGTCATCGCTCTCGCTCCTCCCTCTCCGCCAGGTGCCGGTGTGGTGATATGATGAGCATCACCTGTAGCACCATATCCTACGATTTCTGCGTAAATGTTTGCATTGCGAGATAAAGCCGATTCCAGACTTTCCAAAATCAAGATGCCTGCACCTTCTCCCATGACAAAACCATCGCGATTTTTATCGAATGGTCGACTCGCCGTTCGTGGATCAGGATTGGTGCTAAGTGCCTTCATACTTGAAAAACCTGCCAAAGCCATATCTGTAATCGGTGCTTCCGCTCCTCCAGCAATCATTACATCGGCTCCCCCTCGTTCAATTACTCTATAAGCGTCTCCGATCGAGTTTGCTCCGGATGCACAAGCCGTTACTGTACACGTGTTGATTCCTTTTGCTCCAACCATAATCGATACTTGTCCGGAAGCCATGTCTGGAATAATCATAGGAACAAAAAACGGACTTACTCGTTTATACCCTTTTTCATAAAACTTCCTAAATTGTTCCTCGTAGGTTTCCATTCCTCCGATACCTGTCCCAATCCAAACGCCGACACGTTCCGGATCGATATTTTCGCCGATTATAATACCTGCGTCTTTTAGAGCCTCTAATGTGGCCACAACTGCAAATTGTGTGAAACGGTCCATTTTTCTCGCTTCTTTTGTATCTAGATAATCGACAGGATTAAAATTTTTCACTTCCCCCGCTACTTTCGTAGGAAAGTTAGATGCATCTCGGCGCAACAACGACCCAATACCAGAACGACCTTCTACCACCCCTTCCCAGGAAGTTCCAACGTTATTGCCCAAAGGTGTAATCATTCCCATACCGGTAATAACAACACGTTGTTTTTTCATCGTTTATTTCCCCCATTTCATCGCTAGACTCGCCCAAGTTAAGCCCCCGCCAAATCCTACTAAAACCAATGTATCTCCATCTTTAATCTTTCCTTTGTTCAATTCATGAGCAAGACTTAATGGAATGGAAGCGGATGACGTATTTCCATATTGATTGACAGTAACAGAGAACTTATCCTTACTCATTCCCAATCTTTCTTGAGCTGCTTCAATAATACGAATATTGGCATGATGAGGAATAATCATATTTATATCTTCTGTTGAAAGATCGGCTTGTTCCATTACATTCAGGACAGCATCAGGCATCTGACGAACGGAAAACTTAAACACTTCCCTTCCGTTCATCTCTATATTTTCATCCTTGAAAAGGTACTTTCCACCACTCCCATCAGCGCCAAGTTCAAAAGATAGTATTCCTTTGTCATCACTAACTGGCCCCATGACAACTGCACCTGCCCCATCACCGAACAGAACAGCGGTATTACGATCACTCCAATCGACAATACTAGAAAGTTTTTCTGCACCAATAGCTAAAACGTATCGGTAAGCACCTGTTTCGATAAATTGTTTCGCCGTGACCATCCCATAGATTAAACCAGAACAGGCAGCACTAATATCCATAGCTCCTATATTTTTTGCTCCTAACTTCTCCTGAACTAAACAAGCCGTAGAAGGAAACGAAAAATCCGGAGTTGCCGTTGCGACTAAAATCAAATCAATATTTTTTACTAATACCCCTGCATCCTTGATCGCTTTTTTGGCTGCAATTGTAGCCATATCAGATGTGTTTTCAAACTCTGATGCAAGATGTCTTTTCTCGATTCCCGTCCTCATTCGAATCCATTCATCAGAGGTATCCATCATTTTTTCTAAATCAAAATTGGTAAGTGTCTTTTCAGGGACATAGACACCCAATCCCAGTATACCGGCACGTATCATTTTCATTCTCCTTTTAGATAAGCTCTGATTGTATGGTCTCATTCCAACTTACGATTCAAAAGATTAAAATACAGGGTGAATTAGCTGTATTTTAATCTCAATATTGTACCAACCATTAGGTATTTTTTTCGTAAAGTATAGACTTATGACGGAAAATTGCAGCCTTCAGGCCCACAAGCATACACTTCTGATACCTTATCCTTCTTGTTCCGTTGATTTTCTTCGTTATCAACCGTATCAATCAAACGTTCCAACATCGTCACCGGTTGTGCGCCTACTGACATATACTCACCATATATGAAAGTCGGGACCCCAGTAACACCTAATTGTCTTGCATCTTCAATAGAACGAAGCACTTGTGGCAAATATACTTCCTGTCTAATTGCCGAACTGAACTGTTCTCCATTTAGTCCTATTGATGATACGATATTAACAAGTACGTCCAAGTCACCAATGTCTTGACCATCAACCCAATATGCCTTAAAGACTGCTTCATGATATTCGTTCGCTTTTCCATATTCTTTTGCAAATTCCAATCCCATCAATGCTTTTCGTGATTCACTTGTTACAGTGGTAAGAACATCCGTTTTCATTTGAATATCATATTTTTGGGCCAAATGGTTTAAACTTTCTTGAGCTTGCTTCATATAGAAACTGTTTGGATCGGGTTGCCCTTCTGGATGAAGTTCAAATTCTCGCCATTCAATTTCTAAATCGGGATATTTGTGTGATAAACGCTCAGCATTTACTTTACCAATGTAACAAAACGGACAGATAAAATCAGAATAGACGATGAGTTTTCGGTTTGACATAATTCATCTTTCTCCTTTTCACATAATTTTTTTCTAAAGTTTAGATTTTAAAATCAAAAATCATAAGAGCTGTCAGTCCATTTCTTTAATGAAGAGACAAGTTCGTGATATTTCGGAGTGGACCATATCTTACAAGATTCATTCGTTTCAAGAAGCTAACGTACAGTAAGTCCAATCTCAAATCCTTGAATGATTTTTGAAAATTGTTGTTGCTTTGCAAATCTATAATTCTAGGTATTTCATAGACCTCTCTTTAGATTTATGTTTCAAGTAAATTTTGTACCGACCATTTGGTACAAAATTTCGAGGTTGACTCCATTTTTTCATGTTTTATTTTTAACTATTACTGTTGTCCCTGCCCCCGATAGAGTCATATTCATTTATCGCTGTTAATATCCTTACTAGAAGCTCCAGATGTAATCTAACGAAGTTTTACTGTCTTAAATCCAAGCGTCAAACATTCCAGAAAAAGTCCCACCTCCTCATTGGTTATGGTATATCCAGAATTACAAAAAGACTTATCCCTGTTCTGTTAAATAAATTACCAACAGTTTTTCTTAAAATGAAAAGTACCCTTTTAACCGCTTTTAAATTTGTTGGTCGAGGTCTAAAAAAAGGACATCAAAATTTTTCATGAATTTTTAAATTCTCATCTATGCTCATTTGGAAGCTAATATTTTGGGCCTTTTCATTTCTACATATAAAAATTAATTTTACGGGAGTTCTGGTCTCCTAATGAGATTGTTGAGATTAAGTTTTATAACTTGCATAATATTTTTTAGAATTTGTATATCTTGTTTGCTTTTTTTCAATAAAACAGCTCCTTCAATCGTAGCAACAATGGATTGTGCATATTTTTCAGTGTCTATTTCTTGTTTTAGTTCTCCTTTTTCCAACATTTCATCCAAGACGTTTTTTAGTGCGTAAATCCAATGATGAAAAACTTCATCGATTTTAATTCGAAATTCCTCATCATGCTCACTCATTTCAAGAGCAAGATTTCCAATTGGACACCCACTATTCGTTTGATTATGGAAATATAAAGACCAGTCCAACATTTCATATAGCTTTTCTTTCGGTTTTTTTGATGATTGCAATATATTTATTACCGATTGATGATTCCATTCATCAACTAAATCATGTACAACAGCTAAACCAAGATCGCGCTTTGAAGAAAAATAATAATAAAACTGACCCTTACCTATTTCAGCTCCTTTAAGAACATCATTGATTGTTGTAGCTTGATAGCCTTTTAAATGGATTAGTTCTTTAGCGGTTTGAACAATTTTGTTTTTTTTCGACATCGAAAACTCCTCTTTCATTTACCTACCAGTTGGTACAATTAAGATAGCAGATAACTTTTTTATTGTCAAATCTGTAATCGTTCATCCCATATGTCATGGGAGTTTTACCTATTTCTTGGAACATTTCATTTTTTTAACCTTCCAAGCACCTTCGGCTATCCAAACAACACTCGCATTACTTAAATCATTAATCAATCAATTCGATGGTCACTCTGAATATGGATTTTTGACTCTGTCTATCATAATAAGGGATTTAAAAAAAGTGGAAAAAATAGGGTTCCTAGAAGGGGTGCCGGTGTATTGCCTTCATTAGTTAGCTTCGTACATAAACATGAAGCCTGTTGCGATGGGAATATATTAATCTTCTTGGGGAAAATACACCTTTGATATAACAGTTTACTTTCGCTGCGCTCACCAATCCAATAATATTAAAAATTGATTCTCTTTAGCGTAGGAAAAATCGACTTTTTTCATGTCGAAATTTGCTTAGCGTATGTTTTACGCGTTTTGTTGGTGGGACCCATATATTGAATAAAGTAAGGGTAACGTCTATACAGCTTGTAAAATAAGCTAAACTTTTCCATTGAAAATTTTGATTCATCTTGAACTATTTTAACTAATTTTTCATATCTTTTTAAAAGGTAGTTTTTTAATCCTCCGAATACACAAAAATCCGTTCAATATTTTCCTAGCTCTGATTCCGGCGATTGAATAATGACCGGTGATTTTGCCGGATCCAGCCATTGCAAGATGCTAAGCACATTTTGCCGCGATGTTGCCGTGCAGCCGGCAGTATAACCTGAGCTTCCGGCAATGTGAAAGAAAATTGCACTTCCTCTTCCCGGTATTCTTTCGGTATTATAATTAATGACAAAGCCAAGTTCGTATAACGGAATATTCATATTTTCGGCACTATTCCATTGACCTTGTGTCTGCGCACGAGATTGCCATGTGTTATAAAGCGGACTGTTGCTGTCGTCAACCCAGACATCATCATTGGTAATTTGCCGGTAAGGAAGTTTGGTGCCAGGATTTCCCCCGCTTCCAAACGCGATGCCAATGCTGTATTTTCCCGTAGGTGATTCCGTATCTCCTTCTGTTTTATGATCCGTAAAACCTTTTTTGCCGATCACACCGGAAAAAGAATGCACTTGTTTCCATGTTCCGTCCGTTTTTTCAAATGTACGAATTGCAGCCTGTCGGGAATTGTATTTACTTGCAGTTACAAGAATAACTTGTTGTGCATTTCCTAATGTATGAAAGTTTTCGACAACTAATTTTGCCGGAGTGGAAGGTGCCGGATTTGTTGCATTACTCGCATTATTTGCGGCAGCATGTTTTTCCGCCTGTTCTTTTGCCGCTTTTTCCGTTTCTGCTTTGGCAAGCATTTCTTTTTCTGCTTGTTCTTTTGCAATTCTTTCTTTTTCCGCTTGTTCCCTTGCCAAACGCTCCTCTTCAGCCTGTTTCGCCTTAAGAATATTCATGGCATTTTCAACATCTGCTATTAAAGAAATCTTTTTTTCTTGTTGAGGCGTTGCTTCTTCTACTTGTTTTTTCACCATCATAATTTTTTCTTCATTAATCCCTTCAGCCAAAGACACTTTTTTATCATCCAGAAATAAGGAGAGAACAGAATTTTCTGTGTTTTTCACTTGATTGGATAGATCCACTGCAATAAGCACAAGCTCGCCTAGCGTTTTTTTTACATTTTCTGTTTTCACTTTATTGACCTCATCCATTGCGCTTTGTCTTTTTTCTTCCGAGTAATCTGCTGCTAACAGCGTGTGGAGCTTATCAGAAAAAAGCGACTGTACCGCTCCCTGTGCGATGTTTTGTTGCCGTTGCTCTTTTTCTTTTTCTAAAGCTAATTGTTGCCTTTCTCTTTCGATTGCTATTTGTTCCTGCTTTTCTTTTTCTGCCTGCTCGATCTGGTTATGTACAATAAAACCGGTTAGAAGCGATACTGTAATAGCTGCTAAAATGCCGGTATAAATCCATTTACGTTTCATTTTCTACTCCTTTCCCATTGATACAAGATGTAATTCGAATGGTAATAAAAGCTGTTGCGGCTCTTATCGAAAAATAATTTTTATGATCCAAAAGTAACTCATGCATTACTGAAAAAACACTACTTTTGTCATATTATATCACTTTTTTATGGCCGTATTATGGATTTTCACCAAACTTTTTTCCTAAATCTATTAGAAGAAAAAAACTGCAATTTGATTACTTCTTCAAAAAACTCTGGTATTAAAGTATCATACGTTAAAATTTAGTGTTAAGCATTTATGGTAAAATGGACTTAAATTCTATTTCTTCGAAATCTAGACTAATAAACAGAAATGATTCCAGGGTTGCACAAACTACAATATATCGTGTTCCATACTTTGCTTTATCATCTGTATGATGGTCGAAATGTAATTATAGCCTTTTATAATCCTATTAAGAATAACAAAAGATGAAAAAAATCTGCCGGCCGGCTGCCGGCAAAATTTTTTTTATACCGCGGACTTTGGAAAGGCTGATTCATACTGACTGTAGACATCCTTCAAGGCAGCTTGTATTGCATGGAGTGCTTTTCCGCGATAATGTTGTTGTACTTTTTCCAACAGTTGATCTTGGCCGTCTTTTAAAGAGCAGCCTTTTAGAATTTGCCGGATATATTCGCGTCCGTGTTCCGTTGCAAGTGTACAAGACGAGTCAACAATAACGCCGTATTTCAGATCAAGTTCTAACGTAATTGTAATCGATTCATAGAGATTTCTTGCCGCCATCCCTTGCGGAAGCTTCGCATGCCCGGCTATCATATACGTGTTCATTTTCAGAAACTCCTTTAAAAAAATTGTTAAACAGACAGATTTTGCCCACAAATCGTTTATAAAAGTGTAAGGTAGAGAGTCTTAAGAGGCAGCGCAGAGTCCCCGCCTAATTTTCCTGCTGAAGCGAGTTTACTAAAGGTTAAGATAATAATGTAAGGAAGCGCCGCCACCTGATTCTTGCTTTGCTTAATCAAGCTTGCAGAACTGGTACCTGATCAAAGCTCGTATCTAACATTGTAAACGTAACAAGCTTACGGAACAGACACCTGTTCAAATGGCCATGAGGGCAACTGCTTTCGCAGCGGTTTGTCTTGCCTGTACCCCAGCGCATATTCTCCCTGCATGATTGTATGAATTTCTCTCGTTCCTTCATAGATGACTGGTGCCTTGGCATTTCTTAAAAACCTTTCCACCGGATATTCATCGGAATAGCCGTATGCACCATGAATTTGAACTGCATCATTTGCCGCCTCAAATGCTGCATTGCAAGCAATCCATTTTGCCAGGGAAGTTTCTTTCGTATTGCGGTTGCCGGCATTTTTCATCCAACCTGCTTTAAAAACAAGTAATTGGGAAATCTCTAAGTTTGCACTCATTTTTGCAATCATTTGCTGGACAAGCTGATATTTGCCGATTTCTTTTCCGAATGCTTTCCGTTCATGACAATATTTAAGACTGCTCTCAAGGCATGCTTCTATTAGTCCAACCGCTCCCGCTGCAACCGTAAAACGTCCGTTATCCAAAGCGGACATTGCGATTTTAAAACCTTCGCCTTCCTCCCCCAAACGATTTTCGACAGGTACCTTCACATCTGTTAAAAATACTTCCCCGGTATTTCCGGCACGAATCCCGAGTTTTCCTTTTATTGCCTTCGTTTCCACTCCATCAAAGCTTCTTTCTACGATAAATGCAGTGATCCCTTTATGGGCAAGATCTTTTTCAGTCTTAGCAAAAATTAGAAAATGATCCGCTACATCACATAGAGAGATCCACGTTTTTGACCCGTTTAACACATAATAATCGCTATCCCGCACCGCTGTCGAATTCATCGCTGCAACATCAGAACCGGCATTTGGCTCTGTTAAACCAAAGGCACCGATCTTTTCCCCTTTTGCCTGCGGGATTAAGTACTTTTGTTTTTGTTCCTCCGTTCCCCACTGCAGTAATGTCATACTATTTAAGCCGGTATGAACAGAAACTGCCGTGCGGTAAGCCGTATCGCCGCGTTCAAGTTCCGCGCAGACAAGCGCCAGCGTATTATAATCCATCCCCGCTCCGCCGTATTCTTCCGGGATACAGGTTCCCATTAATTGCAGCTCCGCAAGTTTCTTTAATATAGTTGGTTGAAACTGCCCTTTGCGATCCCATTCTTGTATATGCGGGATAATTTCCTTATCAACAAACTTTCTTACCAAGCGTTTTACACTTTTTTGTTCCTCTGTTAATTCGAAATTCATCATCTCATTGCCTCCCCGATCCTACTAAAATCATTTTATTTTTTTCGATCTTGTAAAGGTTTCCTCACTCTGAAAATAATCGTCTCTAACTTAAATAATTTTATTTGCTTTGAATTTTTTCATGTCTGTCTCACTATATCCAAGCTTTGTAAGAATCATTGCTGTATGCTCCCCTAATAGCGGCGGATGAAGTCTCATTTCTGCCGGTGTCTTTGACATTTTCAACGGAGAGCCGGTTACTTTAAGCCCTTCAATCACTGGATGCTCCATTTCCACGATCATTTCTCTTGCCTTGATCTGCGGATCACGAAACATTTCCGCAACAGAATAAATCGGACCATTGGGAATACCGGCTTCATCAAAAAGCCTTTTCCATTCTTGCCTTCGTTTCGTTACTAAAATTTCTCCACATATTTCTTGCAATTTTTTTAAATTTTTCAAGCGGTCACGATTATGGATAAATTCTTCTCTTTCCGCTAAATCTGCTCTCCCAAGCACCTCTGAGAATTTCTTGAATTGCTTGTCATTCCCTACAGCTATCACAAGTTCACCATCCTGTGCTGAAAAAACTTGATAAGGAGCAATATTGGGATGCCGGTTACCGAGCCGCTTTGGACTTTCACCGCTGCATAAATAATTGCTTGCAACATTTATCAATGCCGATACTTGGCAGTCCATCAAGGAAATATCAATTTGCTGGCCCTCGCCTGTTTTTTCCCGATAATGAAGAGCAGACAAAATGCCGATACAAGTGTATAAGCCGGTTAATACATCGGAAATCGCAACCCCAGTCTTTACCGGCCTTCCCCTATCTTCACCGGTAATACTCATCAGCCCGCTCATCGCTTGTATTACAAAATCATAGCCAGGTAAATCACGATAAGGTCCGCTCATACCGAAGCCTGTAATCGAAGCAAAAATAATTTTACCGTTGATTTTCTTAAGCTGATCATAGCCAATTCCTAATCGCTCCATTGCCCCTGTCTTGAAATTATGCACGACAATATCTGCCGTCGAAACAAGCTGTTTAAAAATATTTCTTCCTTCGTCTGTTTTCAAATTTAAAGTCATACTTTTCTTATTACGATTAGCACACAAATAGTAAGCGCTTTCACTTTCGATAAAAGGTGGCCCCCAGCTTCGTGTCTCATCGCCGTTTTCATAATGTTCAATTTTAATCACTTCCGCCCCGAGATCGCCAAGGATCATCGTACAAAAAGGGCCGGCCAACACTCTTGAAACGTCAATCACGCGAATTCCATCAAGTGCACCGATTTTTCTCACCTCGTTTTCATGTTATTTTTCAAAAAGTTACACAAACAAATAAATTCCGCGCCATATTCTCCTTACAAAGTCAATCTGCATCACAAAAATTTCCCCTGCTGAAACTGTATTACGTAACTTTCTGAAAGTGCATATCAGACAAAAAGAGCCGGCAAAACAAACAATGCTTTTTACATTGCAGTTTTTCCGACTCCCTATCATAGCTCGTCTTCCGGCTAAAGAAGATCAAGTGAAAAAAAGTCCAATTGAAAATGTTGTAAAATTGCTGGCGAAAGCCGTTCAGGCAGTAAGGTTATTACTATCAGCGGCTTGTTAAGATAAGTATATAGTAGCTGACTGAATATTTCAATATTATTTTTTGAAAATAAATTGCCTTTAAGTGCACAAATTCAGGACAACTGGTCCTTGCAGAAAAAGTGAACTCGTTTCAGCAAGCTAAAAACTTGGAAAATTAGGTGTGAGTAAAATTTCCTACCTACGCGACGTTTGGAGTTGGAGGTCTTAACCTTTCAAGCATGGAATCAATATTTTTCAATGCCGTTTCTAATTTTTTATCTCAATGTAAAGTTGCTAGCCTATTTCCATTTTATTCTTTTTCTATTAATTCAAAATAGTATTTACCAAAAACGCTAATGATAATTATATCTGAAGCAAGTCTTTTTGAATTTAATCTTTGCACTTTTTATAACAACCGTGTATCTTTAGAATACCCACTCTGCTAACACGGGGAGGTCAAATTGGGAAATAATAAATGAAATTCGCTAAAAAGGTAAAGGAGAAAGATAATGATTCGTCAAGCTGTTCAAGAAGATCTGCAAACGGTCATCCAGATTGTAAAGGATGCAGTGAAAATAATGAATGAACAAGGAAATTATCAATGGCATGAAGACTACCCTGCAATATCAGATTATCAGGGGGATTTGGATAAACAGGAACTTTATGTTTATGGATTAGACGGGCAAGTTGCCGGTGCCGCTACGATTAGTAAAACTGGGCATGAGGAATACCCATCCGTTTCTTGGACCCTGCCTGATCCCGCGTTAGTGATAAAACGGGTCGTCGTAAGCCCCCATGCCAGAAAAGCGGGAATTGCAAACGCACTTTTTCAATATGCCGAAAAAATTGCTAAAGAGCAAGGAATCTTTTATTTAAAAACAGATACTTTTGAAAAAAATGAAGCTGCACAAAAATTATTTAAACGAATGGGATTTCATTTTATTGGGACAAGAGAGGTAAATGAGAAAAATGGTTCCCTGTGCTATTATGAAAAAATTTTGAAATAAACTGAATGCATTGCTAGCTTTTTCAAACTGAAAAGTGTATCAATACCATTTTAAGAATAAGACGCTCGCTCATCTTGTTCATGGTAGGGGCATTGATACGCTGATAAAATTTATTTTTTTTGCAAACGATTATATTCGCTGTTCTGTTTCTTATCAGTTAAAACTTCTTTTGTAATTATATCATTCTCATTGATCATACATCTTCAAAATAATTCAATATCTCTAAGGAATTTTATACTCCATTTCGTTACGCTTAAATGAATACACCTTTTCATTAATTGTCCATCAAAAATCGTATTAAATAGCATTAAATCATTCCATTGCAGTTCATTAGACTTCACGATGACACGATGCTACACTGAATGTATCTTGAAAGGAGAGATGATCTTGGTGAATGCAATTCCGGAAATTACACTTAATGACGGGCTTAAAATTCCAGCAGTAGGATTTGGTACGTACAAATTGAACGGTGCTGCCGGCGTTAACACAATGGTTAGTGCCATTGACGTTGGTTATCGTTTACTTGATTCTGCCTTTAACTATGAGAATGAGGGGGCAGTTGGAGAAGCAGTCCGGCGCAGCTCGGTTCCGCGGGAACAGTTGTTTATTACATCTAAATTGCCTGGAAGGCATCATTCCTATGAGGAAGCAATCGTGACGATTCAGGAATCGCTTTTACGCGCGGGATTGGATTATTATGATTTGTACTTAATTCATTGGCCGAACCCAAGCAAGGATCTCTATGTTGAAGCATGGAATGCGTTAATTGATGCGAAAAAATGGGGACTGATCCGCTCCATTGGTGTGTGCAATTTTCTGCCGGAACACTTGGAACGGTTAATTAAGGAAACAGGTGTTACTCCAAGTATAAACCAGGTTGAACTGCATCCTTATTTTTCACAGGAAGAACAAAGAGCCTGGGATAAGGAACATGGCATTGTCACAGAATCATGGAGTCCGCTTGGCCGGGCAAACCAACTATTGCAGGATGAGGTCATTCAAAACATTGCGGCTGCACATCAAAAATCGATTCCGCAAATTATTCTGTGTTGGCATTTTCAGCTTGGAGCGATCCCGCTGCCTAAATCTTCATCACCCGGACGTCAGCTCGAGAACTTATCTCTGTTTGATTTTTCACTAACGGATGAAGAGATGCAGACAATCGGCAAGCTGAGTCATGCAAATGGCAGGACCTTTAATCAGGATCCGGCAATATACGAGGAATTTTAATGAAGGAAGCAGGGTTCCTTCATTCCATTCTCAGTCAAGGTTATTTGCGAAATTTTGCATAAATTTTATAAGAGTCTGGGATCAATACTGGATAGTAAACATTGTAGATCAACTCTCTAATAATGATGCGGAGTTTTATACCAGAAGGAGTTTTTTTACTACATGAGAATTGCATTAATTGGCGGGACTGGCAAGGCTGGCCGATTTGTCGCAGAAAAAGCGCTTGAAAAAGGATATCATGTCCGAATGCTTGTAAGGAATCCGCAGAAAGTAGAGATAGCAGGCGAACGAGTTGAAATAGTGAAAGGTGATGCACAAGACATTTCTGCGATTCAAACTTTACTAAAAAATTGCGACGCTGTCATTAATACGTTGGGCCAGCCTAATAAAGAAAAACCTGTTTATAGCCGCGTAACCGGCAACATTCTTACTGTCATGAAAGAAATGGAAATCAACCGGTACATAACCGTTACGGGGGGATCATTAAATGCTCCCGGTGATAAGAAATCACTGGTCAATAAAATCGGAGCATTGATTTTTCAATGGCTGTACGCCGATATGATAAATGATAAGAAAAAAGAGCTGCAAATCCTGTTAAAAAGTGAGGCCGACTGGACACTTGTACGGCTGCCATTTATTACGGAGGAGCCGGCAAAAGGTGAAATTAAAGTAAATCTGAATGACATGCCGGGAATGAAGATGACCAACGCGGACATCGCGGATTTTCTGGTCAGCCAAATTACCGACGAACGCTATATACGCAAATATCCTTTTATAAGATAGCCGAGAACACTCGTGACTTTAGTCATGAGAGGTTCAGTTCGAACTGAAAACCGTAATTATCATTGATTGTTCCATTCGTTAAGCTGTGAATCATCATCAAAGATGTTCACAGCTTTTTTATCTTGAATTTTGAAATATCGGTAACTTTTCAAAACAGTCCATCTGGAACTTTTCATGTAAACGGATACATCTATGATATAATAAAATATGAACGGTCGGGTTAAAAGGTCAACAAATAAGATTGGTAACTTTTTGAACCGGGAGGAATAACGATGTCTTCACTTGGTTTTTGTAAAATTTTAATTGTGGACGATGAAATTCTTATTAGACAGGGGATTAAACACTATATCAATTGGGAAAATGAGGGATTTCAGATTGTCGGGGAGGCGGCCAATGGGATAGAAGCACTGGAAATGATCGATAAGCTGCATCCGCATATTGTTATTACAGACATTGTCATGCCGGTGATGGATGGAGAAGAATTAACGAAGGTGCTGAAGCGGGACTACCCAAATATCGAAGTCATCGTTTTAAGCAGTTATGGAGATTTTGATTATGTCCGGTCCTCTTTTCAAAGCGGCGCCATTGATTATATTCTTAAACCAAAAATGGAAAGTGCAGAACTGCTAAAAGTTTTACGGAAAGCAGCTGATAAAGCCGGCATTCCCCTGCCAGACACCAACAATCATGAGCAAATAACGACTGAACAACTTTTAGAAAAATTAATGACAGGCTATGACATTCATTTAAATGATAAACAAAAAGCAGCGATTTTCCCAACAAACCATTTTTGCCTGCTTGCCGTTTCCTTTCAAAGCCAAAAAAATCTTTTTTCTCAAATAAATAGAAGACTAAGCGATGAATTGGGGAAAAACACAAAGTTTATCAGTGTTTTCCCATTGTCCATAAACAATACTAACAGTACCATGTTACTAAATTATGAAGCTCAAGACGAACCAATTATCATTCAACAAATTGCAACACTCTCCGGACGATACCCCGATCTCTCTTGGATGATAGGGAATCCGTTTACAGATATGAAGGATATGAAAGCAAAATCAGAACAACTAATAGCAAAAATGAAGCAATACTTATTTTATTTTCCTGAAACAGTCCTGTTGTGCGAACATGAATTGCCGCACGATGCGGGCAGAAAAGAAATATTTAATTTGAATCACTTTATCAATGTATTTAAACAGGAAAAATTTGCAGAGTCCTTTCAATATTTAAGAAGTTATCTGGATCAAATAAGCTATCCCTGTACATTAGATGAATTTGAATGTAAATCCTTCCTTGGTAATATCATTTTTAATATTTCTGTATTGCTCGGCAATATGAAATATGATAATCAAGAACTGGAAAAAAATAAATATTATTATTTTTCCGGCATCAATGATGCACGCAGTGCCGGTGAAGCTTTCCATCTATTTCAGCAATTTTTAAAAGAAACAGAGAATGTCATAGAGACTAACAGGAAAAAGAAATCTAATATACAGGCATTATTGGATTTTATAGAAAGCCATTATAATCAACCACTAACTTTGACAGAAATGGCGAATCATTTTCACTTTCATCCGACTTACTTATCTTCCTATTTTAATGCGCATCATCGTGAAGGGTTCAGTGAATACTTAAACCGCGTCAGAATTGAAAAGTCATTGGCATTTTTGCAGGATGATACTCTAAAAATATCAGAAATAAGCGGAATGATCGGTTATTCGGATCAAAGTTATTTTTGTAAAGTCTTCAAAAAAATGATGGGGATGTCACCAAGTACGTATCGAAAGCAATATTTAAAAAGAAGCTGGGATGCTTATGAAACGGATGATCGATCGAATCCAAAAAAACAGTCTGTTTTTTAAAATGTTTTTCATTATGATGGCAAGCATTGTTTCCGTAGCCATTTTTATTACTTACAGCACCATCCATATGTCAAAACAGTTTTTTATGAATACCTTTAGTATCACAAACCATAAGGTCATGAAGCAAATAAAAGATAACTTTGAAACATTTAGCTATTCTGTTGTTTTAGCAACCAACAGTATTCAGCAAAGCGGAACAATCAAAAACATCTTAACACAAGAAGATGCGAATGCGGTCACATTAGCAAAATCCTATTATAAAATGGAAGATCAATTAAAGCGGATTCATTCGCATTTTGGTGCCTTTAATGCGAATATGACCGTAACCGGGGAAAACGGCCATTTATTTACAATAAATGATTCTTACTGGCCTTTTTCCTTTACGGATTTAAACCATCACTCCATTACTACTTGGACCCATCAAAAGCCTGATCAAATTATCTATCAGTATCTGCCTGCAACAAGGGAAAAGAAACAGCCATATATTATCGCGGCAAAAGCACTCTCCGACAGCGTTACCGGGAATATTTACGGTACACTTTATATTTCAACAAAAGAAAGCGATTTTAAAAAGTTTTATGAAAACGATACGAGCGACGGCAATGATTTTTTAATAGCGGACAGGAACGGGATTATTATATCTAGTAATCAGCAAAAGTGGATTGGCCAGAAAGCGGCACATTTGCTTGCTATTGCAAAAGAACTGGAAAACAATCAGCAGGAATATGAAAATGCAACTGTTTTTGGGGAAAACAAAATGGTTCTTGCCGAATACCTGCCCTCTTTTGACATGTATCTAATCAATGTTATTGGCATGGAACGGATAACCGATAACATCGTTCATACAAAATCGATTGTGATAATAAGCTTTTCGATTGTCGCCATCGCATTATTCGTTGTATTTTTCATATCAAGAGGATTAACAAAATCGCTAAGTAATCTTGTCAGGCAAATTTCTAAAGTAGCAAAAAATGATTTTCATCCCTATGTCGAAGTAAGCGGCGGTTATGAGACAAGACAATTGGCGGAGACCTTTAATTATATGCTGAAAGAATTACATCAATATGTAAACAAGCTGATCACCACAGAGAAAAAGCAACGTAACGCTGAATTAGAAGCACTACAGCAGCAAATTAATCCCCATTTTTTATATAATACGCTTGCATCTATTAAAATTATGGTGCAACAAGGGAAAAAAACAGAACCAATTGAAACGATTCATGCGCTCATTTCGTTATTACAAAATGCGATTGGTGATATAAGTGATACGATTACCGTTGAAAAAGAAATTAGTAATTTGAAAAACTATGCTTATATTAATCAAATCAGGTACGGGGACAGAATAAAGGTTTATTATTTTATCTCGCCGGATTGCCTGACCTTTCATCTGCCCAAGCTTATTATCCAGCCTTTTATTGAAAATGCATTCTTTCATGCTTTTAACAGAAAGAAAGAAGGATTTATCCAAATCATGATTGCTCAAAAAGAAAACTGCTTGTCATGTGAGATTATCGACAATGGCGATGGAATGGAATGGGACGGAAGAAACGCAGCAAATCCCGGCATAAGGCAACGCCATCTTTTTAGCGGCATCGGTATACGAAATGTGCATGAGCGGATTCAATTGCTATACGGAAATGACTACGGAGTAGAAATTGCAAGCCAATTAGGAATGGGAACGAAAGTAACCATCCTCCTCCCCCTATTAAAGTAGTAAAAATTTCCAACAAGAATAGGAAAAATGAAAATGGTTCAGAGAACGTTTTTTCTTGGCAAAGCATTTTTACAATCTGGAAATGCTTCCGTCTGTTGCCGAAAGCGGCTGTTTTTTTAATCGAATAAAAAAATCCAGTTCCTTTGTGTAGCATTAGGAAACAGGCAAGGAAATTTATCTCCTTTCACAAAAAGATGAATATAGTAC
>JAGKQJ010000056.1 GCA_017898095.1 Bacillaceae bacterium Marseille-Q3522
ATGAAAAGCTTTTCATAAGATTTTATGACTCACTAAAAGAAAAAATTTCTGTTCATGTGCAAGAATAATAGGGGAATTTTTGTACTCGAAACAGCTTTACAGTTATCTCTAAACAATCATCCTTTTGGCATGTTTCAACTTAACAGCTACGTTTAGATTGACGCAAGAAATATGATAGAGAAGGAAATGAAAGCGCATTATATGCAGGGAAAATGCAAGGTGAAAATGATTGGTAGATGCCGGCAGACGATTTTCCTGCCGGGTTAAAAATTACGATTAACAGCATCGGAGGAATGACAGATGGATTATGCAAAAGCAGCTTCAGAGATTTTACAGGCAATCGGAGGCAAAGATAATATTGTAACAGGTACTCATTGTGCAACACGTTTGCGCTTAGTCTTACATAATGAAGGTCTTGTCGATAAAGAGACATTAGAAAAATTAGAGGTTGTAAAAGGAACATTTTCCGTACAAGGACAATTTCAAATTATTATTGGTACCGGAACCGTAGATGTAGTTTATGCGGAATTGGCAAAACTCGCAAATCTTGAGATGGCAACGAAAGAAGAAGTAAAAAATGCCGGATCGGAAAAAATGAATCCATTTCAACGGTTAGTAAAGACTTTATCGGATATTTTCGTTCCTATTTTACCAGCCATCGTCGCAGGCGGTTTGTTAATGGGGATTAATAATTTGTTAACGTCGCCGGATCTGTTTTTTAATGATCAGTCGCTGATTGATGTCTATTCCGGCATGGCTGATTTTGCGAACATGATTAATTTGTTTTCAAATGCTGCCTTTGTCTTTTTGCCCGTCTTAATCGGTTTTTCTGCAGCAAAGAAATTTGGCGGCAACCCGTTTCTTGGTGCTGCTCTTGGGATGATTATGGTTCACCCTGATTTGCTAAACGCCTATGGTTACGGGGCGGCACTTGTGCAATCAGACATTCCAACTTGGAATATTTTTGGGCTGGATATTGCCAGAGTTGGTTATCAGGGAACAGTCTTACCGGTTCTTTTTGCCGCTTTTGTTCTCGCAAAAATTGAAATCTTTTTCAGAAAAATCATTCCTGCGGTCTTGGATAATTTATTAACTCCGCTATTAACACTATTTATAACCGGTTTTTTAACATTCACAGTGATTGGCCCGGTCATGAGAACCGGAGGAGAATGGATCACGACAAGTCTAACTTTCTTGTATGAGACGGTTGGCCCGATTGGCGGGGCGATTTTTGGTTTCTTTTATGCACCAATCGTTATAACAGGCATGCATCACAGTTTTCTTGCTGTTGAAACCCAGCTGCTTGCTGATATCGCCAAAACAGGGGGCTCTTTTATCTTCCCGATTGCTTCCATGGCAAATATTGCACAAGGTGCAGCTGCACTGGCGGTATTCTGGTTCACAAAGAATAAAAAATTAAAAGGTGTTGCTTCTGCTTCGGGAATTTCCGCTTTATTGGGAATCACGGAGCCGGCAATTTTCGGTGTAAATTTAAAATTGCGCTATCCGTTTTATGCGGCTCTGATCGGAACGGCAGTTGCTGCGGCGTATGTTACTTTTCAGCATGTGTTAGCAGTTGCGATGGGACCGGCTGCCTTGCCGGGAGTAATCGCAATCCGTCCCGATGTGTTAATTCACTTTATCATTGGTGCAGTCATCTCATTTGCCGTTACATTCGTATTAACTGTTGTATTTTCCCGGAGAGCAAAAACGAAAGGAGAGAATTAACAGATGGAGTGGACAAGAGAGGAGCGCTATCGCGCTTTTTCAGAAATGCCGGAAGAAACAAAAAAGCAGTTAGAGCTTACCGTTCAAGCCAGTAATTGGAGGCAGCTGTACCATATACAGCCACCGTTTGGGTTGTTGAATGATCCAAACGGTTTTAGTTTTTATAACGGCCGCTATCATTTATTTTATCAATGGTTTCCATATGGGGCGGTTCATGGATTGAAAAATTGGTATCATACAAGCTCTGCAGATTTGGTTGCATGGGAGGAGCATGGACCGGCGATTGAACCGGGAAAACCGTTTGATTCTCACGGAGCCTTCTCTGGAAGCGGCATCGTTTCGGGTGACAATCTCTATCTTTTTTATACAGGGAATCAAAGGGACCAAAACTGGAACCGAAAATCCTCGCAGTGTCTGGCTGTAATGGACAAACAGGGGAAAATTAAAAAAAATCCCTGCCCAATTATCGACCATCAGCCGGCAGGATATACGGCGCATTTTCGCGATCCGAAAGTATGGAAAGCGAACAATTGTTATTACATGGTTATTGGTGCGCAGCGGGAAGATGAGACAGGCTGCGTCCTCCTTTATTCATCAACGGACCTGCAAACGTGGGAATGGTTGGGGGAAATGAAAACAAAAGAGCGGAACTTTGGATTTATGTGGGAATGTCCCGATTATTTTGAATTGGACGGGCACGGTGTTCTGCTCTTCTGTCCCCAAGGATTGGCACACGAACAAGACCGGTTTCAAAATATTTATCAATCAGGTGCTTTTGTCGGAGAAAAACTCGATTATGAGACCGGAGAATTTAATCATAACGATTTTCAAGAGCTGGATGCTGGCTTTGATTTTTATGCCCCGCAGACAACGGAAACCCCGGATGGCAGGAGGATACTGGTTGGATGGATGGGCTTGCCGGAAATATCTTACCCTACCGACAGGGAGAATTGGGCACACTGCCTGACGATTCCACGTGAACTGTCTGAAAGGGGTGGAAAAATTTTTCAGAGTCCTGTAAAAGAAATGGAGAAAAAACGAAGGCAACATGAAACCGCATCGGCAGAAGCAACGAACGAAGAAGTGGCGTTGGGACAGCTTAGCGGTAGCCACTATGAGATGATTTGTGAGTTATATCCGCAAGATGCAGGAACATGCGGATTAAAGCTGCGTACCGGGGAAAACGAAGAGACAGTCCTTTTCTATGATCCTGCCAGCGGGAAAGTCGGATTAGACAGGTCGAAATCCGGAGAAAAATTTGCCGAAAAATACGGCACGGTACGGTATGCTTCCTATCAAGGGGATATCGTACGGTTCCATATATTTATGGATACGTCTTCGATTGAAGTGTTCGTCGGAGATGGGGATGCCGTCTTTACAGCACGTCTTTTCCCATCGCAACAAAGCGAGGGGATAAAATTTTTTGCTAAGGATGGAACAAGCAGCGTGAAGGCGGTAAAATGGAGTTATGAATAGAGTCCATCCTGAGGTGAGCAAGATTGAAGAAAGACATCAACATCCGTGAGGTAGCAAAAAAAGCCGGCGTTTCCATGGCCACCGTTTCCAGGGTTTTTAATAACTCCGGCCCGGTAAAAGAAAGTACCAGGAAACTTGTGGAGCGGGTTATTGAAGAGACAAATTACAGACCGAATGTGCTTGCCCGTGAACTGATCGATAAAAAGACAGCTGTTATCGGCTTGATTGTTCATGATATGACTGGTGAGGGAATCCCTCGAATGATCAACGGCGTAAATGAGCTTTTGGAAGAGAATGGCTATCACTTATTAATCGCTTCATCAAAAGGAAAAATGGAATTAGAGAAGAAGCATTTTGAACTGTTCCATCTTAAACGTGTAGAAGGGATTATTTTTGCAACACGCCGTTTTACTCCGGAGCATGCTGCCTATTTGAAAAAGCTTTCTGTACCGGTTGTTGTCTTGCTGCAAGACACCGGAAACAAAAATATTTCTTGTGTCACGTTTGATAACCGCGGTCTTGCAGCAAGATCAGCAGAAGTATTACTGGAGAAAGGGCACCGCCAATTTGCTTTCATCGGCGGTCCGGAAGATTCTGTTAATGCGCAGGAGCGGAAGAACGGGTTTATCGGGAAATTAGCGGAATATCACTGTAGCTTCGATGAAGAGTTATTCAGGCCGACAGATTTTTATATTCGCTCCGGCTATCTCGCAGCTGAGGAAATCATTACAGCAAAAAAACCGTTCACGGCGCTTGTTTCCATCAATGACGGACTTGCGCTTGGCGCAATGAATTGCTTGCTTGATCATGGCTATCGGATCCCGGAAGATGTTTCGATTATGTCTTTGGATAACACCGTACTCTCCCAGGCATCGAGGATTCCTCTTGCAGGCGTTTCTTTTTCTTATTATGATCTTGGCAAAGAAGGCGCTTCTATTATTCTCCATCAGCTTCAATCGGAGGAATGGACCTGTCAAAAACGTGTTATGCCTTATACAGTTGAGATTTTGGATACGATTGCAAGCAGGAAAAATAACTGATCCGTTTTAAGCAGACGGTGATAAGTAACACAGACAACAATTTAACAATGGAAACTGTTTCAGGCAAAGAAAAGTTCTGTAAAAATACAGGACTTTTTTGATTTTTTCGGCACAGTAAAGATTTTTTGTAAAATTTTCGAGCATTTTTTTTCTAATTTAAGCAAAGCAGGAATAAAATGAGGTTGGAAGATGCCATTCATGACATAACTGAAGGGGAGAGACGTAATGAGTAATCAGACAAGTGTACTTGAACAGGCAGTTGACAAGCAATATAAGTTGTATATCAATGGCAAATGGGTAGAAGGTTCTGAAGGCAAAAAGCTTGAAAGCATCAATCCAAGTACCGGGGAAAAGCTTGCTGAGTTTACAGATGCCAGCCATGCGGATGTTGATGCAGCGGTAGAAGCAGCAGCAAAGGCTTTTCAAACTTGGAAAAAAGTCAGTGTGCAGGAAAAGAGCAGTATGCTGTTAAAAATTGCCGATCTGATTGATGAGAATGCCGACCGGCTGGCAATGGTAGAAACGTTGGATAACGGGAAACCATTGCGGGAAACAAAGGGAATTGATGTTCCTGCAAGTTCCGACCATTTTCGTTATTTTGCCGGTATCATACGTGCAGAAGAAGGGACAGCGAAAGTACTTGACGAGGAAACACTGACAATTACGTTAAAAGAACCAATTGGTGTCGTAGGGCAAATTATTCCGTGGAATTTTCCATTATTAATGGCTGCCTGGAAAATCGCACCGGCGATTGCAGCAGGCAACACAGTAGTGATTCATCCATCTTCCTCCACATCACTTAGTTTATTGGAACTGGCAAAATTGTTGGATCAGGTGCTTCCTGCCGGTGTTGTCAATGTGATAACCGGCCGCGGTTCTTACTCCGGAGATTATATGCTGAAACATAATGGATTTAGTAAATTAGCTTTCACCGGTTCAACCGAGATCGGCTACGAAGTAGCAGAAGAAGCTGCGAAAAAGCTGATTCCGGCAACGTTGGAATTAGGCGGAAAATCAGCCAATATCGTATTCAATGATGCGCCGTGGGAAAGAGCAATCGAAGGGGCACAATTAGGCATTTTATTTAACCAGGGCCAGGTTTGCTGCGCAGGTTCACGTTTATTTGTGCAAGAAGGCATTTATGATAAATTCGTCGCCGACTTAAAACAGGCATTTGAAAACGTAAAAGTCGGACTCCCTTGGGAGGATGGCGTACAAATGGGTGCCCAGGTAAATAAACGGCAACTGGATCAAATCCTGAGCTATGTAGAAATCGGGAAAAATGAAGGCGCCACCGTTGTAACAGGCGGCTGTCAATTAGAAGAGAACGGACTTGGTAAAGGAGCATTCATGGCACCGACTATTTTAGCAGATGCCACAAATGAGATGCGTATTGCCCAGGAAGAAATCTTCGGTCCCGTCGTTACCGTAATAAAATTCAAAACGGAAGAAGAAGTCATAAAACTGGCAAACGACTCTGAATACGGCCTCGGCGGAGCGGTTTGGTCGCGTGATATTAATACGGCACTCCGGGTTGCCCGAGGTGTCGAAACCGGACGTATGTGGGTAAACACATACAATCAATTACCGGCAGGCGCTCCATTCGGCGGCTATAAGAAATCGGGGATCGGCCGGGAAACATACAAGAGTATTCTTGATGCCTATACACAAACAAAAAATATTTTTATCAGCTTAAAAGAGAGAACCGAAGGTTTATATTAATCTGCCATAAGAATCGAAAGAAGCGAACATTTAGAAATAACTGGTTCACATTCAAAGTATATAGCCTTTTTTGTAGATGAATTTTAAACAAAAAACCTATGCTTCAATTGCCATTTGTAGCATAGGTTTTTCTATTAAGTCGTTGCAAACAATTCTGATTAAATTATAGAGGAGCAATGAATTTGCCTGTCGACTACGTTACTACCTATTCGTGACGAGTTTTCCACTGTGAATTTGCAGTCGAAGAATGCATCGATCACGAAGATGATTTCACTGCTTTCCATCTCCATCTGATTTTCTTCGGAACAGTTGATTCCCATGGCCGCTTTTGCCAGCGTTTTAAAGCGAAGCAACCGCGGAACCATTCATCTGCCCCCTGGGCAATCCAAACCCCTAAGAGGCCAAGTCCGAAATGAATGCCAAGTGCATAACTGAGTGCGACGGCAATGCCCCACATCGAAATGATCCCAATGATAACAGGGAAACGGACATCTCCGGTGGATTTTAATGCATTCATTAACACAATATTCATTGCTCTTCCCGGTTCTGTAAAAGCGACTGCCCATAAAACAGGGAGGCTGACGGCGATTATCTCCGGATCCTTTGTAAATAACCCGATTACCGGTGCTCCGGCGAGAGCAAGCAAAAGCGATGCTGCTCCGCTGGCAATCATGGCAATTTTCAAAGTTTTAATCCCTCTTTTGAAGGCACGTTCAAATTGTTTGCCGCCAATATATCGGGCAACAAGCAACTGAGTTCCTTGTCCAATCGCCATTGTAAAAAGATAACAGATCATGGATATATTTAGCAAGTAAATCCGTGATGCTAAAGAAGCGGCTCCTAAGGAGGCAACAATCGCTGTAATCACCAATTGTGAAAATTGATAAGACAGATTTTCTCCGGCAGACGGAATCCCGATCGAAAACAAGCCGCGAATATCCTCTTTCTTTGCCTGGAAAAGATCCCGGAAGGTTAGTTTCAAAGCCAGGCGGTGATACACATAATAAATTAAGGCAATCACGGCAAACACACGAGCAATTGCCATTGCTAATGCAACACCGGTAACACCAGTGACAGGGATAAACCAAAATCCGGTAATGGCAATGATACTGCCGGCAATACAGATAAGATCCATGAGAACTGTAACAACCATGGATTCTTTCATATAACCATAGCTGCGAAGCACCGCACTTAATGCCAATGATAGCGATTCAAGAAAAAGGGATGCTCCGCAAATGTATAAAAAGGTAAGACCGTATTCAAATACGTTTCCCTCAATGTTAAAAAGCTGCAGCATCGGCTTACCAAATATTAAAACAGAAAAGACAATGATGATCCCAAACCAAAAATTCAAACTGAATACAGAACGAGCTAGCTGTCTTGCTTTTTGAATTTGCTGTGCACCAAGACTCTGACTAATTAAAACCGTTGCTCCCATAGAGCTAACAGTAAAAACGAGAATAAAAATGTTTAATAATTGATTCGCAACTCCAACACCTGAAGCAGCGTCATCAGAATACTGGCTTAACATAAAGGTGGCGAAAATTCCCATACCTAAATGCAGCGTGAGTTCAATCAACATAGGCCATGTGATTTGAAACAGCGTCTGTTCTTGAAAAGCCGTTTTTTCTGTACTCATGGATTATTCTCCTACTCGATAAGATTTTCATTCAAATACATACATTTTAACTCTAAATACGAAGATGTAAATAGGGAAATAAATAATTTTTTTGGCGAATTTTTTTGGAATTAAACGGATTAAATTAACAAATGTTTGTAGAGGTATTTTTATCGTAAAAAGCTTATAAGCGTAGGATTGCTTTCTTATATTCCCGTTGTCATGAAAGTTGGATAAGGAAAAGACTCCCACCACTTAGAGAAGCGTAGATGGGATTTACCAAATAAGTGGAGTAGAGTCTCCGCATGATTACCCGAGTTTTGAGTTTTACTGAAACGGGTTCACTCAGTTATTCGGCAGATCTTCAAAGAGGAAACGAAGGTAATCTCGTCTGCCATACAGGATACGGTCGATGTAAATGTTTGTTCCCTTAGGGTGGTAGAACACCATATAGTTGCCGGAGAGCAAAAAGCGGTAATTGGTTTCTACTTCGGCCACCGAAGATAAAGGGGCTCCCATTTCTGCAAAATCCTTCAACTTGTCGATGGTATCCATGATGCCATTTACTACATTCAAGGAAGCGTCGGAATTGCAAAATTCTATCATCATATAATCCCATATTTCGTCCAAATCACGGAGGGATTCCGGGGAGAAGTGGAGTTTATTCTTCATTCACTTTTGCCCTGAAATGTGCCCTCACATCATCGGATGAAAACCATCCCTTTTCCTTTCCGGATTTCTTTCCTTTTGCTAGTTCATTCATAAGTGTTAAGGTAGCTCTCAACTTTTCATATTCTTGAATGTCGATGATAGCATAGCGCCCGCGTCCATTTTTTGTCAAGAAAACCGGCGCGCCGACTGCCACATCACGGAGCACGTCAGAATAGTTTCTCAAATCGGATATAGGTTTAATATTTGGCATAGGTTTCACTCCTTTCAGGTTTCCTTACCTTTATTATATCCGAATCCGCTGTAAATACAACATCATATTTTACAGCATATTTAGGTCTCCAAACAGGCTTTTTGCGAGGCGATCGGGTCTTGAACAATTGTAACAGATAAGCACCGAAGCTCAGTTGGAACCGGATATCACTCAACTGGTGGAAATGTTCCGCACCAGGACTGCATAATTGCGGATCCACACCATGATAAAGGAACCCATGGGTAGAATCCAGCCATAATAAGCCAATCGGATCTGAAGATGAAGAACGGACGACTCATCTGCAAGCACTTTGCATTTTTTTAATCATAAGAAGCGGTAAGTTCCGAATATAAAATAGTGATTACGGCGAATGGAAAAGGGGAGACTAGGTTTGCCTATATTCTACAGCGGGAAGGCAAAAGAATTTCATTTACAAGGTCCGGGAGTTAGTTATATTTTTCGGGTGTTGCGCAACAATCAGCTCGGCCATTTGTACTATGGGAAAAAATTAACGCACCGGGAGTCGTTTGCTCATTTAGGCGCTGTTAAGCCAAGGGGCGCCGTTGCATACGTATTTGAGGGAGAGAGTGATTTTTCACTTGATTTAATCAGGCAGGAATATCCATCCTACGGGACAACCGATTTCCGCGAGCCTGCCTATCAAATTTTACAAGAAAACGGCAGCAGAATCACCGATTTTCAATACAAAGGTCATCAAATTTTTCAAGGAAAATTACCGCTGGAAGGGCTGCCCGCTGTTTATGTGGAAAAAGATAGTGAAGCAACCAGCCTCGTTATTTTTTTGTATGATGCGGTTTTGGCAGTAGAAATGGAGTTGCGCTATACCATTTTTGAAGCTTATAACGCGATTGTCCGCTCGGCAACTTTTATTAATGAAGGGAAACAGAATGTCCGCTTGCTTCGGGCAATGAGTGCCAGTGTCGATTTTCCCGATTCCCAATTTGAAATGATGCAGTTGTCCGGATCGTGGGCAAGAGAGCGCCATTTAAAAATTCGCGCCTTGGAAAGCGGCATTCAAAGCATCTCCAGTACAAGAGGAGCAAGCAGTTCCCAGCAAAATCCTTTTCTTGCTTTGAAAAGAAAGCATACAACGGAATTTCAAGGTGAAGTATATGGTTTCAGTTTCGTCTACAGCGGCAATTTTCTCGCTCAGGTCGAGGTCGATCAGTTTGATACGGCAAGGGTCACGGTCGGAATTCACCCGTTCGATTTTTCCTGGCTGCTAAAACCCGGCGAAAGCTTCCAAACACCTGAGGTCGTGATGGTCTATTCCGAAAAAGGCTTAAATGATATGAGTCGAACCTATCATAAGCTTTATCGCTCGCGGCTAGCAAAAGGAAAATGGCGGGACAAAGAACGGCCGATTGTATTTAATAATTGGGAAGCGACATTTTTCAAATTTAATGAAACGAAAATACTGGAATTGGCAAAGGAAGCAAAAGCATTAGGAATCGAGCTTTTTGTATTGGATGACGGTTGGTTCGGCAAAAGAAATGATGACACCACCTCCCTTGGCGATTGGTTTGCCAATTTCGAAAAGCTTCCGGGCGACATTAGCGGTTTGGCGAAGAAAATAACGAAAATCGGTTTGCAGTTCGGACTTTGGTTTGAACCGGAAATGATCTCGAAGGATTCGCAACTTTTTAGGAAGCATCTGGATTGGCTGATCCACGTACCGGAGAGAAGATTGTCGCATGGGAGACATCAGTATGTCCTTGATTTTTCCAGAAAAGAGGTGGTTGATTATCTTTACGGGATCATGGCAAAAACGTTGGCTGAAGCGCCGATTTCTTATATTAAATGGGATATGAATCGCTTCATGACAGAAATCGGCTCCGCAACGCTTCCAAGCGAAAGGCAGCAGGAAACAGCACATCGCTATATGCTTGGCGTCTATGATTTATATGAACGGCTTACGAAGCAGTTTCCCGATGTTTTATTCGAATCATGCGCGAGCGGCGGGGCAAGATTTGATCCGGGGATGCTGTACTATGCACCGCAAACATGGACGAGTGACAATACGGATGCAATCGAGAGGTTGAAGATTCAATACGGCACTTCCTATGTGTATCCGCTGTCGGCAATTGCCGCCCATGTGTCAGGGGTCCCGAACCATCAGGTAAAAAGAATCACGCCGTTAAAAACAAGAGCGAATGTTGCTTATTTCGGCATTTTCGGCTATGAACTGGATATTACGAAATTAGCAAGCGACGAAAAAGCAGCAATCAAAAAACAAATCCAATTTTACAAGGAAAACAGGAGACTTTTTCAATTCGGCACCTTTTACCGGATCGGAAGTCCATTTGCAGCTGATGGAAATATCACAAGCTGGATAGTCGTTTCCGAGGATAAAAAAACGGCGCTTGCCGCCTATTATCAAGTGCTGGCTGTTCCTAATCCCGGCTTCCGCCATTTTAAACTTGCAGGATTGCATTCTGATTACCTCTATCAAATAGAAGGCATGTCCGGCACATTCTACGGTGATGAGTTAATGCAGGCGGGAATCCGTCTCACAATCGAACAAAAAGGGTTGGAGAACAAAGGGGATTTCGGTTCTGTTCTGTTTAAATTGAAGAAAGTCGATTCGGTTATATCTGATCATTATTCTAATGGAGGAAATAAATAATCCCCCTATTTTTAAAAAAACTGCTAGGAGACAGAAGCCCGGAACCAAGTTCTGTCGTCTCCTTGTTTCTCCAGCGCTAAAACGGATCAAAATATTCATTTGTGGATGACGTTTGTACCACTGAGGCAGTTGCAAGCTCACGACTTTAGTCGTGAGTAATCGACATGTCGAATGCCGTTTTCGATTGGTGGGCTGATGCGAATTAATTCCTGTATGATAAAAAGACTATTACTTTCCATCATTTGCATATTACAAATATAAAAATGTCGTTGACGTTATCAGAAAAGCCTATTATAATAATTTAAAATAAATCTGAAAAATTGGAATAATAATAATAATTAGAAATAAGTTTTTATATTTTCACCATCTATCATTCTATTCATTAGAAAAAAACAATTTACTTTTAAATGGTCAGTGAACTCATTTCAGCAAGCATAGGAAATTAGGTGAGGACTTTCCCCCGCCTGATCCGTTACGCTTGTAGGTGGAGGTCTTCACTTTTCTAGTGTGAAAGGATAAATAATGTATACAATTATACAAATATTTAAATAAGGGGATGAAATAATGAAAGCAAATGTAAAAACACGGAGATTATCAAAGGATATTGCGTATGCAGAGTTGAAACAACGCATCATTAATGGGGAATTGGAACCCGGCAAAATCATTCAAGAGGAAAGTTTAGCTGAAGTGTTGGGAGTGAGCCGCACACCACTCAGAGAAGCGATCCAGCGTTTGGAAATAGAAGATTTTCTTGTCCGCCAGGCGAATGGGAGATTGAAGGTAGTATCTGTTTCACTAATGGAAGTAGAAGAAATATTTATCGCACGCAGTATGATTGAAGGTTATATTGCAAGGCATGCAGCAAGTAGTGCATCAGCGGAGGATGTAAAAAAATTAACCGTAATCCTTGAGAAGATAAAACAATCTTTTCTTCTTGGTTTTAATCATGATTTTGTTACGTATGGCTTCGAATTTCACGATTATTTAGCAAAAATAAGCGGATTGTATACTTTTGCAAAAATGTTGGATCATCTTCATGATCATTCTCTGCGCTATTGCCGTTTTGTTTCCTTGCATGGAGATTGGAATATAAAGGCAGATGAAGAACATAGCCTTATTCTGCAGCAAATTGCGGAAGGAAATAAAGAAGGGGCTGAAGAGGCGATGAGAGATCATATTCTTAGCAGTCTGTCAACGGCCAGAAAGAAAATTTACGAGTTAGAAATAAACAGAAAGGAGTGAAAACCAGTAGACAAAAAGATCAAAACCATTCAATTGACAAAACATATAGCCGATGATAATATCATAATCAAACTGATTGAAAAACTTGGTTTTATATTTTAATGCAATAAAGTATTAATGGAATAAATGGAAGCTGGATTGTATGAATTATTTTTGTAATGTACGAGAAAACTAGCAGATAGAAAAATAAGGACAGATATATTGGAAATGGAGACATACATCCGGAAAATGCTTTTAGGACATAAATCCGGGAAATGAGGATCTAAACCGGAATATTGGGGATAAAAAACGGAAAATTGAAAAAATGAATGATGCCTGGAGCGAAGCGAAAGGAATGATATGAAAAATGATAGAATTGAAAGATATTTACAAGACTTACCAACGGAATGGTATCTCAATTGAAGCATTAAAAGGCGTGAACGTAAAAGTAGAAACTGGAGATATTTTTGGTGTGATCGGCTATAGCGGCGCCGGAAAGAGTACGTTAATTCGTTTAGTCAACTATTTGGAAAAACCAACGGAAGGACAGGTGCTCGTTGATGGAGCAGATTTAGCAGACTTTACTGTAAGACAGCTTCGTGTCGTTAAAAAAAGGATCGGAATGATTTTTCAACATTTTAATTTATTAGAATCGAAAAAAATTTATGATAATGTCGCCATTCCGCTCGTTTTATTGAAAAAAAGCAAACGGGAAATCAGAGAACGGGTAACAGAACTATTGGAATTTGTCGGATTAAGCGAGAAAGCGAACAGCTATCCGAGTGAATTGTCTGGCGGACAAAAGCAGCGCGTCGGGATTGCCCGGGCACTGGCGTCGAATCCGTCGATTCTCCTTTGTGACGAAGCAACGTCGGCATTGGATCCGCAAACAACACATTCGATCCTGCAATTATTAAAAAAGATCAATGCAGAGTACAATATTACGATTATGATCATTACCCACGAAATGTCGGTTATTCAAGAAATCTGCAATCGAGTTGCCGTGATGGAAGAAGGAAAGATTATCGAGCAAGGATCGGTATTGGAGGTATTCGGACAGCCTAAGCACCCGACTACACGAAACTTTGTACGGACCGTTTTTCATCACCAAGTGCCGGACGGGATAAAGGATACGCAAAAAATAGGAGCGGAAGGAAAATTGTTAACGTTGAAATTTATCGGCGAGAGTGCTTCTGAACCAATAATTAACAACGTCATTCGTACCTATGATATCACGATCAATATTTTATCGGCCAATACGTCAGAAATACAGGGAACAACACTGGCTAATATGACCCTTCAAATCAACGGGGATCCGGCAGCTGTTAATGCTGCTCTCCAATATATTAAAGATCAAGGAGTCAAAGTAAAGGAGGCGGATTATTGACGATGTTTTCTACAACGATCACTTTGGATCAGTTTATACAGGCCATTTATGACACAATTTATATGGTGGGAATATCTTTATTCGTTGGCGCTTTACTTGGTATTCCGCTCGGGATTCTCCTTGTTGTTACCCGGTCAGGCGGTGTTTTGCAAAACAGATTTATTTATGCAATGTTAAACCCGATCATCAATATCGTACGCTCTTTACCATTTATTATTTTGCTTGTTGCTATTATTCCGTTTACCCGTTGGATTGTTCATACTTCCATTGGTACAAGCGCAGCGATTGTTCCGCTAATTATTTTTATTGCTCCTTATATTGGAAGGTTGGTAGAAAATTCATTGTTGGAGGTGAATCCCGGCATATTAGAAGCTGCAGAGTCCATGGGGGCTACACCGTTTCAAGTTATTTGGCATTTCCTTTTACCGGAGGCGCTTGGCTCCCTCGTTCTGTCGTTAACGACAGCGACAATCGGATTAATCGGCGCCACAGCGATGGCCGGAACAGTTGGCGGAGGCGGTGTCGGTGATTTGGCGATTGTCTACGGTTATCAAAGATTTGATACGTTTGTCGTTGTGGCAACTGTCATTGTTCTGATTATTTTTGTTCAGGGTATCCAGTCATTAGGTAATTTTTTAGCGAGAAAAATACGCAGGAATTGAAGGGGCGGTTGATTGCAGTTTAGCGGAGTGTGAGATCTTATACATTCGAAAATGGGACAAAACTTCGAAAAAAGGAGCCGTAAATTCGGAGAATGAGGACATAATCTGGAAAACGAGGACAAAACACTGGAGAATGGGGACATAATTTCGGGGAATGAGGACAAAACAGCGGATAATGGGAACATAAATCCGGAGAACGGGGACAAAAGTTTGAATAATGAGGACATAAATTCGGAGAACAAGGGACATGCCTCTGGGAAAAGGACAAAACTCGGGAAAATGGAGTCATAAAATCAAGGAATGAGGACAAAACTTCGGGAAATGGGGACATAAAATCGGAAAATGGGGACATAAATCTGGAGAACAGGGACAAAACTTTGAATAATGAGGACATAAAACCTGAGAACAGGGACATACCTCTGGGAATGAGTCAAAACTTCGCAAAGTGGAGCCATAAATTCGAGGAATGAGGACAAAACTCCGGGGAAAGAGGACATAAAACTGGAGAACGAGGACAAAACTTTGAAGAATGAGGACATAAATCCGGAGAACAGGGACAAAACTTTGAATAATGAGGACATAAAACCTGAGAACAGGGACATACCTCTGGGAATGAGTCAAAACTTCGCAAAGTGGAGCCATAAATTCGAGGAATGAGGACAAAACTCCGGGGAAAGAGGACATAAATCCGGAGAACGAGGACAAAACTCCGAAGAATGAGGACATAAATCCGGAGAACGGGGACAAAACTCCGAAGAATGAGGACATAAATCCGAAGAACGAGGACAAAACTCCGAAGAATGAGGACATAAATCCGAAGAACGAGGATAAACTTCGAAAAAAGAAGCCAAAATTCCGGAGAACGATGACATAAATCTTCAAAATGAAGTTATAAACGTAATCAGCAATAAGAAGCGGTTCAAGAGGCAGAAAATCCCCGCTGTAGGAAGTCTCAGATTTCTAAAGCAGTCCAGCGGGACAGGCAGCATTATACTCAATTTTTCCTGCTGCTGAAAACTCTCCGGGAAACAGCCTGGCCTCCTATCCCTGTAAATCAGTTTCTTTAGAAAAGAGGAGGAAATTTTATGTCAAGTTGGACAAAACATGACCGATTTCAAGCATTATTATCCGGTGAACGTGCAGATCGTCCAATTGTGAGCGGCTGGCGGCATTTTATCGATAAAGAGCATAATGAAAATGATTTGGCAAAGATTACGATTTCGTTTACAAAGCAATATGATTGGGATTGGGTAAAAATTAATCCACGTGCGACCTATTTGGCAGAAACATGGGGGAATGTTTACGATTTTCAAGACTACCGGTCTGTTTTTCCCAGACAAAAAACAACCGTCATTCCTTCCGCGGAACAAGTTTTCGATATTGAAGTGAAAAAAGCACGACAATCCAACATATTAATGGAACAGCTGCAGGCAGTAAAAAAAATAAGAGAAGGGCTCCCGGATACACCGCTGCTACAGACTGTTTTTTCTCCCTTAACTGTATTGCTTTTTCTAGCTGGCAGATCCGCTTATGTATATGAAACTGTGTTCGGAATTGAGCATCCGGTAACACTGGAAGCATTATTTACGGAACAGCGGTTCGGGGCGCACCACGCGCTTCATGCGATCGCATTAACGATGGCTGACTATGTAGCGGAGCTGAAAAATGCCGGTGCTGACGGACTTTTTTACGCAGTAACAGGCACTGCACACCCAGGCTTATTTGATGAAGCAATGTTTAATGAATTCTCAAGGCCATATGATGCGATTGTATTAGAAGCGGCACAATATGGGAAAAATATTTTGCATACATGCGGGCCATATGCTCAGCCTGAGCGTTTCAACGATTATCTGATTGACGGTATCAGCTGGGATACATCAGCAGAAGGAAATCCTGATTTGGATGCTCATTTAAAAGCTACAAAGGTAGGAGGGGTCGACCATACGTTATTTGCGGAAAATAATCTTGGGAAAATCCGTGGGCAGGCGGAAAGAGCATTATCGTTAATGTCAAACGAAGCTTTTCTCTTGGCACCAAATTGTGCGATTCCACTAACTGTAACCAATGAGGCTTTACGGCAATTTAAAAATACTATAGTTGAAAAAGGAGACAAATAAATGAAAAAACTGTTGCTTATCATCGTTGGACTTGTATGGATTCTGGCAGCGTGCGGATCCGGTAATAGTTCCGGATCAGGTGAGGAAAAGAAAGATATCGTAATGGGATTTGGTGTTGGGACATATGAAGAACAATTTCGCAAAGGAATTTTACCAATTTTAAAAGAGAGGGGTTATAATGTAGAAATAAAGACGTTCTCGCAAAATATGCAGGTTAATCCGGCGATGAAGGAAGGCTCTATTGATGCCAGTGTGTTTCAAAGTACGGCATATATGGAAGCAATAAATGATGAAATAGGTGCGGAAATGACAGAGCTGACATATGCGCCAAGTGCACCGCAAGGTCTCTATTCCGTGAATCATACATCCCTTGAAGAGGTGCAAGATGGAACAACCGTTGCAGTGCCAAATGATCCGGTTAACCAGGAACGTGCCGTCCGCATTTTAGAAGAACTTGGCTGGGTAAAGGTTGCGGAAGACGCGGGAACGACTGATTTTAATTTGAATAGTGTTTCTCCGGATCAATATAATATCGAATTTAAAGTTTTGGATCCGGCACAAATCTTAGTATCGCTGCAGGATGTTGATTTCGGAATAATAAATGGGAATTATATTGCGAATGCGGGGCAAAAAATTACCGACGCATTAAAAATTGAAAACACACCGATGGAGCACCGCATTATTGTATCCATTAATCAAGCAGATGAAAATACGCAATGGGCAAAAGACTTGCAAGCTGCATATGAATCACAGGAATTTAAAGACTATATTAAATCTCAAGAAAAGTATGATGGCTTTATCTTGTTCGGACAGTGACAGCAGGAATGAAATAGATTATGGAATGCTCATAAATGAAGAAAACTGTAAATTTACAAAAATAAATGTTTAATGAACAGCAGGGGGAAGGCAACTTCCCCCTCAATAAAAAGCGAGATTTGGTGAATACATCCACCTCAATCAAAGTGCAGGCGGGGTTTTTCAATCAAAACCGATTCTTCGATTTCATGAATTTTATTCTAAGAATCTGAAAAAATATCAAAGATTGGTGTGAAAATAAATGACACAAGTTTACTTTATCGGCGGAGGGCAAATGGCGGAAGCAATGATTCGCGCACTTGTCAACAATCGCACGCTTAAAGCAAGTGATATTCTTGTAACAGATATTAATGAAGAGCGGACACAATTTCTTAGCAGTACATATGGAGTACGGGCGGGAGAAGAAACTGCAATTGCAAGTGCGGATCTGATTGTGCTCGCTATTCGTCCGCAAGACGATATAAAGAAAGTTTGTTCTTACATAAGGGAACATACTGCGGAAAATTCAGCAATCGTTTCGATTATTGCCGGTGTCACACTGGAAAAGCTTGCTGGCTATATCGGCAGGGACCGTGCCATTATCCGTGTTATTCCCAATACGTTAACCGATACAGGACTGGGATATAGCGGTATTGCTCTCAACGCTTATGCTAAAAAAGAACAAGTGGATACTTTTTTAAACGGATTTGGAAAAGTACTCTACATTGATGAATCGCTTATCGATATTTTTACAGGCTATGGTGTTGCCGGGCCGAATTATGTGTATTATTTTATTGAATCACTGGCGGATGCCGGCGTGCTTGCCGGATTACCGCGGGACATCGCTTGGCAGGTAGCTTTAGAAAATGCCGCCGGGTCGGTTGCGATGCTGAGAAAATCAGGGAAGCACCCGAGACAGCTGTTAGATATTAATAACTCAGCCGGTGGAGTTGGGATTCATGCTTTATACGAATTGAATAACAGTGATTTTGCAGCCGGACTTCAACGCAGTGTATTAGCCGCAGTGAAGCGGACAACAGAATTAGGAGAGGAGAAATCATGACATTGTTACAATGGGATCATACGGTACACTATGTCAACGAACTGGAGCCAGTCATCAATACCTTTCGTGAAAATGGCCTAATTGCATTTCACGGCGGTTCCCACAAATTGTGGGGAACGTATAATGTGCTAAGTTATTTTGATTTAACGTATATTGAATTTTTAGCAATTGAAGATTTTGCTTTAGCTTCAAAAAAAGAAGCGACAAATCTTGTTGTGCAAACGGCAGTGGAGACATTGCCGGAGCACGAAGCATTTAGCCGTGTTGCCCTTCGCTCCGATGATATTGAAGATACAGCGAGAACATTGAAAGCACAAGGATTATCATTGTCACCGATCTTAGACGGGAAACGGTTAGATGCCAGAGGCGAGTTAATTGAATGGCGGATGATGACGATTGACGGAAATTTTCACGGGCTCGTCTATCCATTTATTATTCAATGGAAAGGCACTGATAGCGAAAGGCGGAAGCGGTTAACAGAGACGAAAATCATTCAACCCCATCCTGCTGGTAATGTGCAAATAACAAAGGCACTTTTTAAAGTGAGCGATCCAGTTTCTGCAGCTGCTCAATGGGAAAAATTGTTCCAGCTCACGCCAGTTGAAAAAACGGACACTTCCGTCACCCTGGCAATTGGCGATAAAAAGTTTATTTTTACTTCGGGAACAGAAAATCAATTAGCCACATTATATTTTCAAACAGAAGCAGCTTCACTAAAAGGAAAGACGTTTACGATAGGAGAAGGGCATTACATTTTTGAATGATATCGTTTCAGCAAGCGAAAAACAGAGGAAACAGGTAGAGACTCTATTCTACTTGACAATAAACATCCCATCTACGCTTCGCTTAGAGGTTGAGTTGAGGCATTTTAATGATATTAGCACTGGAAAAATAGTTGTTTCGGGCAAATAAAGATTAAGAAGGCTGTCTCCAGGTCAGTATTTGAGGCAGCCTTTTTTATTTTGCGTTTTTAGGTTAAGCCAAAGTGCAGGTGGGGGACATCCCTGCCTTTTTAAATCCTGTTCACTTGAAAAGTTTTTTAAATAAAGCTTAGAGAAGTAGTCAAAATCCGCTTCATAAATGCACAATCCTCGGTGCATCATTCCATAAAAGAGTGCATTCCTCTTCAATTATATGAAAAAACGATGCAATCACTCGCACTTATATTTTTTTAATATAACAAATTATAGATAAAGTAAGAATACTTTTGCTTTCATGTAAGCGCTATATTTTTTCAATGAATTATTTTAAACTAAGTATTAATATTATTTTTTTGTAAATATAATATTAATA
>JAGKQJ010000057.1 GCA_017898095.1 Bacillaceae bacterium Marseille-Q3522
ATAATAGGTTTAACATGTTGATAAATTGCAGTAAAAAGTCCCATGTTGGGAAAATGATTCGGGAAAAATTTCTCATTATTCTTAAAAAATATGTAACATCCTCTTTTAGCAAGTTTTATGACATGACAGGAGGAATAATCTAATGACATATCTGCAGCATCATTCTATTTCAAGAAAAAATTTGCTAGAAAAGATTCAATTAATGAGGGATAAACTAACTGTATCAGTGGCAACTGAAGGATTAAGAGGTGAACAAACCCTATCCATAAGCCAAAAGCTTGATGAATATATTGTACTTTACCAAAACCATTATGATCATTCAAAAAAAGTAAATGCTAATAAACTTTCCTATTAGCATTTACTCTTCATAATACTCCGGGAAAATGAGTACGTTTAAACGATCTGCTTATGATTTTGCTGCACAATTAAGCGTGGTGCCGGTAAAAGCAGTAATATAAGTACGATTGCACACGAAACAAATGCCCCCAGGAACGTAATACCGTTTGTGACAAAAGAATAGTGTAATTTTGTTATTTCAGTATAACGCCTCCTATTTCAAAATGTCAATTATGATTTTAATCTTTTTTTCAATTGCGCTTGTAATGTATGCAGCCGGTCCGACAATTCCGCGGTTACATCTGTCAAAGCTTTTTTCTTGCCGTCAGCCGTCACAAAAGAGATAGGTTCACCGTAAATAACCTGGATTTTTTTGAAACTCAATAACTCTTTTAAATTTACCGGTCCGCTGTATGCAGCAGGAATAAGCGGCGCTTTTGCAAGGTTGGCTATCGTCGCCGCCCCTTTTTTTAACGGTATGTCTTCAAGCGTACGTGTGCCGCTCGGGAAAATCCCGACGATTTTCTTCTCTTTTAGCAGTTTTACAGGTATTTTAATACTGCTCGGACCGGGATTTTCGCGATCAACCGGAAAAGCATGAATCTTTCGTAAAAATTCGCCGATGAAGCGATGCTTAAATAACTCTTTTTTTGCCATATAATGAATTGATAATGGAATCGTTGCGGTCGCCAAGGCTACAACATCCATCCATGTTTCATGCGTACAGGCAAGGACAAAACCCTGATTCTTTGGCAAAACCCGTTTATTGATAACGGACATCCTTCCCAGTAAGATTAATATTCCTCTGACAAGATAAGCTAAGGTAATATACATTTGTCTTTCTCCACCTTTTCTATTCCACTTCCCTTATTATAGCATTTGTTCTCATGATCAGGTACTAATTTTTTATATATAAGCCTGATGCAGAATTTTTGGATTATTTTTCATCTAATAAAGTTTTTCTTCATTCTTAAATTGTATTGTTCCAGGAATCATCACGTTTTTAGCAATTTCCTCTGTGCCGACCGCGATAGTCTGAATTTGCGGCGGCTGTGCGAAGGCCAGCCGATAAACACTCACGCCAACAGTAATCGCCAGCAAAAAGCCAATTCCGATTCCAATCCATACTTTTTTCGTCATTACATACCAAATCCTTACAACGCCTGCCCTAACATCCCCATTAACAGGTCTAAAACAAAGAAAATAATGACAACGGCCCAAGATACCCCTTTTGAAAGCTTTGCTACTTTATTTAATCCAATTGCTGTTAATATCAGTTGCCAAATGCTGAAAATTTCTATAGATGCCAATACCGGTGAACTGCTGTTGATTAATCCTCCTAAACTGGTAATATATACTGCTGATAATGAGTCATAAAGAAAATATTGAATAATAATGTTTATTAATGATCCGACTGTCCCGATGATATAAATATGGCTAGTCATCGAAAATAGCTGTTTATAACTTGCGTCTGATTTTGCAATCTTCGTAATAATTATATAGATAAGTGATGCAATCAGTATCCCAATTACCGGTGCCAAAAAACCAGCAATAATAGCAATTGCTTTAGCAAATCCAACGGTAAAATCAACCAATTCAGCCGGAACTTCTTCCGTAATTACAGAAGCTGCATCTATTTTAGAAGCACTGATAATTCCGCTTATTCCGCTTAAAATGGTAATGATCAATAACGGGAGCCAAATAACAGGTTTTTCCCTTATCCGTTCAAATTGAACCCCCGGGTTGCTAAAAATTCCTAACAACGAAGGCTTTTTATTCAATTGTTCTTCCATATTCAACACTCCTACTCCTTTTATTGATAAGTCTTAATTCTTAATACGTTTCTTTTACAAAAAAAGTTTCAAGGTAACGAAAAATATAAAACACCTCCTTTTTGTGATTATACCGGGTTACGTTTCTGGAGATTCAAGAATTTGCTGAAAATAAAAAGAATTTAAGAAGTACTCTCCAACAAAAAGTTATAACCTTCTTGTCAAACTCTTTTTTATTGAAGTATATTCGCACTTCAACGGACTTTTACCACCAGGTTTTTCGTACATACCGGTCTCACAAAAAAGACCTTCAAAAAGTTATTTGAAAGTCTGTTCATTAAAAAGTAAATTGAAATCCTGTTATAATCAATGATCCATTTTAATTATTGGGACTGTTTCATACAAAAAAAGGAAGTCTGTCTCTTTTTAACGGTATAAGTCTTTTTTCTTCATACATGAGAAACAATGAGTTCCGCACGGCCTGATAATGTGAATGAAGGAAAATCACTTGATAGAAGGAAATGATCGCCTTTTTTTAAGCGGTAGCTTGCATTCTCAACATCCAAGCTTCCGTCGCCGTTGATGACACTTACTAATAAAAACGGCTGAGAATTTTTCAGATTTTTCTTTCCAATAATTTCCCATTTATAGACGGAAAAATAATCACCTTCGATAAAAGTAGTAATATGTAAATCGCCATCCTGTACTTCTGCCGGAATCACTTTCGATTCTGTAGAAGGAACTGTTGTGACAGCAATAGACTGCTCAATATGCAGTTCTCTTGTGTTCCCTTGTGCATCCTTTCTGTCATAATCATAGACACGATACGTAGTATCAGAGTTTTGCTGTGTTTCTAATATTACTGTTCCGGCCCCAATCGCATGGATGGTTCCGCTGGGAACATAATAAAATTCCCCTGGCTTAATTGGGACTTTTCGCAGTAATGTTTCCCATTTTCCTTCATATATCCATTCTTTAAGCTGTTCTTTTGTTTTCGCATGATGTCCGTAGACAAGCTCTGCTCCTTCTTTACAATCAATAATATACCAGCATTCCGTTTTTCCTAGCTCGCCATTTTCATGAAGCATGGCATATTCGTCATTTGGATGTACTTGGACAGACAAATCTGTTTTTGCGTCCAGTATTTTTGTTAACAGCGGAAAACGGTCGCCTTTCATATTTCCGAATAATTCACGATGATGCGTCCATAATTCTCCAAGGGTTTTCCCTTTATGCACGCCATTTTTTACGACGCTTTGTCCATGCGGGTGGGCGGCAAATGCCCAGCACTCACCCGTCTGGTGAGAAGGAATGGAATAACCAAAGTCCGTTAATGCGTCTCCTCCCCAAATTCTCTCTTTAAAAACTGGCTCAAAAAAGATCGGTTCTTGTACCATATTTGATTCTCTCTCCTAACAAAAGAAATTTCTATTCTAAGCATTAAACTGCAAAATGAGAAAGCAAAATTAATAATCACTTTGTTTTTTTGTTAACTTTTTAACACATAATTCAAGTGTATCATTTTTTCAGAGAAAAAAAAGGAAAATAAATATTCAGAATAAAATGAAGGGGATTTTTTCATCCTATAACTAACCTTGCTTTATTAAAGCAAGGTTAGTTGAGGAATTTTCGTATCTCATACCCATTACGGGATAAAATGTTTGTTGAAAATTTTATCTGCTGTATATGAGTAGAAATTTTGCTGCAAATTCATAAATAAAAAACAAGGAGGAAGTAAATTGGCTACCAGTAAACCGAAAAGGAACCAACCGCAAAGTACAACAGAAACAGGACAACCAAAACCATTAAATGGCTCCCACAAAGTAAAAAATCTTAATCATTCAAGGCAAAAAAAACACTCCAGCCACGATATGTAATTAGGTCTTAAGCCAACCAATCATAAAGTCATAAAGCGGACTTTATGATTGCTCGTCTTAAGCTTGTCGCGGCTGATCAACCCGCCTCCGCTTTTCTTTTTGTCCAGCTACGGGCGCTAAACCGTACGGCTGTTTCACCATTTGAATCGAAGGCAAACTGCGCCTTCGGTTCAAATGCCTCCAACATCCTATCGGTTTGACCAAGCGCCCTCCGCTTTTCTTAGTATTTTATGCCTATTTTTGCTTTTGTTTATTGAAAGTTTTTGTATTACTTATATACTATAGGCAAGAGGGTCTTTTGTCATAGTTTGTTGGATCTTATTTTTTCCTGCAAACGAAGCATTTACTTTCTTACAATAAAAAGCTACAAATAAGGGTGAAATTAGTGAGAGGGGAATTTTTTATGCTAAAAAAAATTAAAACTTGGACGAAGCTGTTCTCCGTACAGCTGTTCCTTAGCATGTCCTTGTTCGTCATGATTACCGGCATTACGATTGGTGTTTCCAGTTATTATCTTACGAAAAACAGTCTATTGGAAAACTCGCGAACGGAAAAACAGAACTTTACCGATTACATCATGCCTGAAATGGAGCAGATATATGAATCCGTTAATAGTGAACAGTTAACATTTGATCAAGGAAAAAAAGAAGTTTTACAACTATTTGAATCGGAAGCGATTCAAGGAAACAACCATGTGAAAGCTTTACATACCTTACAATGGACGATTCTTGTCATCACCATTATGATGATTATTTTATCTAACTTATTGATCTATATACTAACAAAACGGCATATTTCTTATTTAAACAAAGCAAAAGAAGCATCTTTAAAAATTGCAAATTTTCAGTTAAATTTGAAAGCGCTCCCAGAATCAACAAATGAAGTTGGCCAATTAAATAAGGGGATAAATGAAATGGCCGAGAAATTAAAGCAGTTAATGAACCATTTAATACAATCAAGCACCGGCTTGGTTCGCTCAGTTTCATCATTAGCTGAGATGTTTGCGAAAACAAACGCCAGTGCAGACGAGATTGGAAAGGCAATTCACGAAATATCATCAGGTTCTACAGATCAAGCTGCAGAATTAGACACAACAAACAAAATTCTTGAATCCTTTGGTCAATCAATAACAAATGTCAGTACACAAAGCTCAAGTATAAAAAAACTAGCCAATGTTATGGAACAGGCAACAAACAACGGACAAAAAATGGTTGACATCTTAAAAACATCAAACAATGAGTCACAAGAGGCATCCGAGCAAATAAGTATTGGTATTTCAAAGCTTGCTCAAAAGATCACAGATATCGGTTCTACAACAGAAACGATTCATATGATTGCCCAGCAAACAAATCTTTTAGCGCTAAACGCCAGTATTGAAGCCGCTAGAGCTGGTGAACATGGGAAAGGTTTTGCTGTTGTTGCAGAGGAAGTACGTAAATTGGCAAATGAATCAAATATTGCTGCAGGGAATATACAAGAATTGATTTCAGGTATCGAAACAGAAATGGAAGCAACCGTCATGTCGATGATGAACACAGTTACCATTGCGAAAAATTTAAATGATGCGGTCATTCATACCGATCAAGAATTTACTGCAATTTTCCAGTCAGTGAGGGAAACAAATCATGCGATAGCTTTATTAGACAATGAAATAGAAACGATTACTTCTGAAGTTCATAACATTTTAGAAGCGATTCAAAATGTTGCTGCTGTTTCTGAAGAAACAGCTGCTTCATCAGAAGAGGTTACAGCATCGATTGAAGAACAAATTAATGCCATTGCAACGATTTCGCAATCTTTCCTGCATATTAATACACTTATGGAAAACTTAAACAAAGAAATAAATCAATTTCAACTTGAGCCGTCTAAAGAATGACTATTTCCACTATTTGCTGAAATAATTTTTCGAAAAATAAGGAAAAGGATGTCTCAAGTATAGGTAAACTTTTGAGACATCCTTTGGTATGTTAATTATTCGTTCAACTCATATAAATCGCTATCACTGATAAACTTACTTAGCGGACTTCTAAAAGAAAGTAAATGCAGTTCATGCATCGCTCTCGTACATGCCGTATAAAACAACTCCCGTTCCTGCTCCTTACGATAAACGTCCTGTGAAGCATTAAAAATAAGGACGGCATCGAATTCAATTCCTTTTGCCAAATAAGCGGGAATTACCGCCACTCCTTCTGCAAAAGTATTTGTTCCTTTCTGTACAAGATGCAAAGGCAAATGCTGTTTTAATAGCTTGTAAGCGGATCTGCTCTCAGCAGCTGTCTTTGTAATGAGAGCAATTGTTTTAAAATTGCTCTGTTTCAGCTGATCAATTAGGGCAATGATTTTTTCCGTATGTTCCTTTATGTCTTTGGTTACGGTGACGGTCGGTTTATTTCCGTCCCGGTTAAAAGCTTCGATTTCTTTGCCGCATTTTGTGATATCTTTTGTAAAGTCGACAATTTGCCGCGTTGATCGATAACTTTTCGATAAACGAATCGTTTCTCTTTCCTCTGTTTCGATTAAAGAAAATAAATCTGTTACATTGTCTGCCTTAATATAAATCGCCTGATTCATATCACCAAGTAATGTCATTTTGCTGTACGGGAAGATCCGCTTTAATAATGCAAACTGAAGTGGCGTGTAATCTTGTGCTTCATCGATAAATACGTGACGAATCGAAGTACTGCTTTTTCTACCCTCAATCCTTTCTTGTAGATAAAGAAAAGCTGCCGCATCCTCATAGGGCAAATAATTTCTTGCCAATTTTTCTTTTGTAAAAGCTGCGATTGCCTTTCCGTCTTGCAACGAAAATAAGGTATCATTTTCAAATAATTGTCTATACATCCCCTTTAAATCTATGAAAGCATACCGCTTAACTTTTGCTAAAACAGGACGCAATTTATCATTGACAACCCATTTTGCTAAAATAATTTGTTCCTGCTCAAATGAAATAAAATCATTGGCTTTCTTTTGACTCATATGATATGCACGCAAATAGTCTTCCTTCTCTAAAAATTGCATCTCATCTTCTACCCATTTCTTTTTCCGCTCTTTTTTGGCAAATAATTTCAACTCTTCTTTTAACCAGCGTTGTACGTGTTCAATTCGATTTGGAATAGATATGCTTCCATCTAAATGATAAAAGTAAGAAGAAATTTCTTCCTTCGTAATGATTTTTTGTTTCCGAAAGATAATGTCTTTAAACATCATTCCTGTTTTCTGTAAAGCAGTCGCATATTCGTCAATTTTTTCCTTAAATAAAAGGCTACCTTTAAATTTTATACCGGAGACTCTTTGGTTGTATTTTTCCTCATCCTTTTCGGTAAGCATTGCTTCCAGCTGTTCAAAGCTATCTTCCAGTTTGAAATATCTCCCGATTCTTGCTGAAATAAATTCCTGAAAAGTCGTTTGCTGCATATTCTCTTCACCCAGTTCGGGAAGAACAGTAGAAACATAACTGTTAAACAGCGGATTCGGAGAAAAAAGCATGATATTGTCTGATGATAATGTTTCCCGATATTTATAAAGTAAATAAGCAACCCTTTGTAAGGCGGCAGAAGTTTTTCCGCTGCCGGCAACTCCCTGCACAATTAAGTATTTGCTGTGATCATTGCGGATAATTTGGTTTTGTTCTTTTTGAATTGTCGCAACAATGCTTTTCATTTGTGTATTGGCATTATTACCGAGCACTGCCTGAAGCATCTCATCGCCTATGGTGACGTTTGTATCAAACATTGCTTCCATCTTTCCATTTTTAATAAGGAATTGCCGCTTTTTTTCAAGCTCACCTGTTATCTCACCGGAAGGTGTTGAATACTTTGCGGGACCCGGAACGTAGTCATAATAAACACTTGAAATTGGGGCACGCCAATCATAAATGAGAAATTGTTCTTCTTTTTGATCCATCAATGAAGCAATCCCTAAATAAATGGACTCTGCTGTCTGTTCCTCCTCTTCTTTAAAATCAATCCTCGCAAAATAAGGTGAATTTTTTAGTTTATCCAATATTTTTAATTGCTTATCGAGATGCCCTTTGCTTCTTTCTCTTTCTGATAATAACTCTGACTGCTGGCGGATACTTGTATGTGTTTCAATCACATCATCCAGTTCGTCAAGATTTACAGTTACATCATTCCAAAAATTTTTCCTTATTTCTGCAGCATCGGCTTGGATATTTTTGCTTTTTTTCATTAAATGATTGATATTTTTTTCAACTTCTTCGATAACTAGTCGAACTCGTTGTTGCTCTGTTTGTAGATCGCCGTTATTTTTTTTCATAAAATCACTCCAAATGGAATTGTTCTACTTGACATTGACAAATAAATATGATATATTATTATTGGTTAATAATATATTTTTTTGCATGGACACCAACTTTTATTATATCAAATTTCCCTATTTCCTTCAATAAAATTCTGCATTTTCCCTTTGACTTTTTATGTTTGTTTTTCTTTCCTATCGATTCTACGGACAATATTAATCATTCCCCTATCCTTTCCTTTCATCCTTATTATCATTTTCATTCATTAGCTGTATAATAATTAAAGTACATACATTTTCAATCATAAGGGGGAGCTTTATATTTATGGGTTATGCAAATACAACGGAAACGATCCAGCTTTTGCAGCAATTAGTTTCCATTCCGAGTCCGACTGGTAATACATACGAAGTAATCGCATTCGTTGAAGATTTTTTACAAGGTTTACATGTGAAAACAAAACATAATCATAAAGGCGGGCTTATCGCTACCATACCTGGAAAAGATCATCACCATCAGCGAATGTTGACAGCCCATGTTGACACATTAGGAGCAATTGTAAAAGAAGTAAAAGACAATGGCCGTTTGCGGCTCGATTTAATTGGCGGATTTACTTATAACTCGGTTGAAGGTGAATATTGCCAAATCGAAACGAATGCGGGAAAGAAATACAGCGGAACGATTTTAATGCATCAAACTTCGGTCCATGTATACAAAGATGCCGGCACTGCAGAGCGGAATCAAAAAAATATCGAGGTTCGGATTGATGAAAAAGTCAACAATGCTAAAGAAGTACGTGCGCTCGGCATTGAGGTGGGTGATTTTGTATCATTTGATCCGCGTGTTCAAGTTTTAGAAAGCGGCTTTATTAAATCAAGGCATTTAGACGACAAGGCAAGCGTCGCGATTTTATTGCAGCTCATCAAACAACTTAAAACGGAACAAATTGAACTTCCTTACACAACCCATTTTTTAATATCCAATAATGAAGAAATCGGATATGGCGGAAATTCTAATATTACAGCGGAAACAGTTGAATATCTGGCTGTTGATATGGGGGCAATGGGGGACGGACAGTCAACAGATGAGTATTCTGTTTCCATTTGTGTGAAAGATGCCAGCGGACCGTATCATTACCGTCTCCGCAAAAAACTGATTCAGCTTGCGGAAGAAAATAAAATCCCTTATAAGCTTGATATTTATCCTTATTATGGATCCGATGCTTCAGCGGCAATAAGATCCGGTCACGATATCGTACACGGCTTAATCGGACCGGGAATCGATTCTTCCCATGCCTATGAACGAACACATGAATCTTCAATTGATGCAACAAGGAAACTTGTTTACCATTATGTTTTATCAGATATGATCGGCTTATAAGTGAAACTCATCTTTCTTTTTCATCAAAGCTTCTACTCTGAACGGTATGAAAAAAAAGAGGCGGACCGCAAAGGAAACTTCACAGACACTTTTCCCCGCGGTTTGCTTCTTTTTTAATATTCAAGTTATCTGAATACAATTTCAGGAAAAAGCAAAACGTTAAGAAATCAAGTAAAGGCGTTCCCTGCAAGTTCAGTGAGGTCCTTCATCCATAAAGCCCGGATTGTTCCAGGAAACCTTTATTAAAAACATCAGCCTGAAAAAAAGTGAAATTCTGTTCTGCTTCCCGATTGAGAGCTATATACCTCAAGACGGGCGTCGATACGCTCTTTCAATTCTGCTACATGTGAAATAACACCAACAAGCCTTCCAGAAGATTGAATATCCATTAACGTTTCAATCGCCTGTTCAAGAGATTCAGCATCAAGTGTACCAAAGCCTTCATCAATGAACATCGTTTCTAACGAAACTCCGCCGGCATAAGATTGAACAACATCTGCCAAGCCAAGCGCCAAAGCCAGTGATGCCTTAAAGCTTTCCCCGCCGGATAATGTTTTTACATGTCTATTTTGCCCGGTATATTGGTCAAACACAAGCAGCTCCAGTCCGCTCTGGGCATTTCCTTTTGAACGCTCCTCTTTCCGCAGCAGCTGATAACGCCCGCCTGTCATTTTTAACAGCCTGACATTTGCTTCCTGTAAAATATCATCTAAAAAAGCCGCTAATACAAAGCGTTCAAACGTTATGCGATACGTATTTTGCCCTTTTGTAATGTCATATAGATGGCCAATTAACCGGTAACGCTGTTCAAGCTGATTAATTTCATTTAAGATGTTTTGTAATTTATGGAATATTTCCTCGTTTTCATTTTTTTTCACCATTAGATTCGTGTATTGCCGCTGAAGTTTTGTTATTTCATTATCAAGATTTTTCAATTCAGTCTGAATGGCGGTTAAATCAGGTTGCGTAACTCCTTGCAAAAGTTGTGTCAGCTCGTGAAAACGATCGGAAACGGAGCGATATTCCTCATGATATTGGCGAATTTCCTTCTCTGTTTGCTGGATCTCTTTTTCGGCCATTTTTGCCTTTGCATACGCTTTATATTGCGAAAAGCCCTGTTTGTTCATCTCTGATAAAAATTTTTCTCTTTCCGCTGCTAAAGAATCCTGGAGATTTTCGTACTGTTTCTTCGTCATTTCAAAACGCGCCTGTTCTTTCCCGTATCGTTCTCTTGCATGTTGGTGTTTCTGCTGCGCGTCCTCAAGCGATTTTTGCAAGATGAGATGTAAAGTTTTTACATTTATTAATTGTTTTTCAAAATCTGAAACATTTTGAATGGTTCCCGGAACAAGCTTTATAATACGTGCGAGGGCTGTTTCATTTTTTGCTAAACGAATCCCTGCCTCATTTATTTGTTTTTGTAAATGCTCCTTTTGTTGCTGTAAATCTTGATGCTTTTTTTCAGCGAGTTCGTGTTTTGGCTGATTTTTTTGCATTCGTTCAAAAAATCGTTTTATGTTTTCTTGTTTTGTTACCAGCTCTAGCCGCTCATTTGCCAGGATAGCTTTCATACTTTGCAAATCGCGATCATGATAAGCATGCCGGTTTTCTTCCAATGAAGCAAGCAGTTCGCCGCAAATATGCTTTAGCGACTGTATCGCTGATTGCTTTTTTACGAGGTGAATTTCCAGCTGTTTTTTTTCTTCTTCAAGGACTTTCGCTTGCTGTGCGGCAGTTTTTAAATCTTCCTCTGCTGGGAAATTAGTTTCTTTTGCAACAGCGAGACGCGGATGGTGAATCGAACCACAGACTGGGCATGCTTCTCCCTCTTTCAAAACAGTGGCAAGATGGGCAGCCTGCCCATTCATCCACTTATCCTCAAGCGTTTTTTCAAGTGCATAGGCATCTTTAAGACGCAAACTTGTTTGCTTATCTAACGCCTGCAGCTTTTTTTCCTCTTCCTTAAAATTTTGTAAGTCATGCAAATTCTGTTCATATTTTTCCAGTGCCCTTGCTTCAAACTGTAACCGCTCATCGAGCCGGTCCAGTTCAAGGAGCTGAAATTTGCCCTTGCTTTCTTTTTCTTGCTCTTTTGCAAGCTCTTGCAATTGCTGTTCTATTGCGGAAAGATCTGATTCACAATTAGCTTTTTGCTTCTTTAATGCTGAAAGAACGGATTTGCCTGATTCGACAGCTTTTTTTACTTCATCCATGGAACGGACATCTGCTTCAAGACTGTTTAAACGATTTATTTCTTCTGTGATGTTGTTTCGTTCTTCTTCACGGTTTTTTTCTTTTTGATATTGTTCTTCTGTAGTACAAAGATCTTTTTCTGCTTGTTCTGCCTTCCTATTTATTTGCTTCAATGCGGTTTCTGTCTCCGTTGCTTCTTTTTTTAAGCGATGGCAGATTTCTTCTTGATAGGCAAGCAGCATTGCTTTCTTTGCAAGACTGATTACCTGTTCCTTCTGGTTGATAGATTCCCTTTTTCCTTCCAATTGTTCTTTCTTTTGTCGAACTTCGTCTTTTGCCTTTAGCTGCTTAACAATTGCTTCTCCATCGAAAAGCTGTTTTTGCAACCGATCCCGCTGTTTTTGCTTTTCTTTTTGCTCCAGACCAAGCTTGTCAAGTTCAGTTTTCATGGCTGAAATTTCTTCATCCAGAAGCGGGATGATCTTAAGATGGTTCTCCGCTTTTTCATCAATTAGGACTGCTAATTCATTTGATAAAACAGCATGGATTCCATGGAGCAAGTTAATACGCGAATGTGTAAGTATTTCCAATTCCCTTTTCAATTCTGAAGCCTCTTCTTTTAATATTTCCTCAACTTTTTTATAAATTTCCGTATGAAACAATCTTTGTAAAATTATCTCTTTTTCTTTGCTGTCAGAAGTTAACAGCTTACGGAATTCTCCCTGCGGGATCATCACAATTTGCCGGAATTGATGACAATCAATCATCATGATTTCTTTGATTTTTTCATCAGTATCGCGGACGTTTGCTGCAAGAAGCCGCTTTTTACCGGCAGAAAGCTGAGACAATTCTGCCTTAGCTCCTATTGTCGTAAAGCCGTCACCGCGTGCTTTTTTCTTTTCCTGCTGGGGAGAGCGGGTAATTTCATACGTTTGATTTCGAAGCGTAAAAACAAAACTTACTTCTGTTGAGACATCTTCCGCGGCAAATTGACTGCGAAGCTCTGTAGCATTCCGCTCATCATTGCTTGCTTTCCCATAAATCGCATAGCAAATCGCGTCAAATATTGTTGTTTTCCCTGCTCCTGTTTTACCGGAAATTACAAACATTGTCCTACTTTCAAGCTTTGTAAAATCAATTGTCTCGCAGCCACCATACGGTCCAAGTGCCTGAAGAACCAACTTGACAGGTCTCACCTTCATCCCTCCTGATGCGCTTTGTTCAACGCTTGCACGATTATTTCCCGTTTATCTTCCGTAAAGGAGGCAGTTGTTACCTCTTCGTAAAATTGCGCAAACAACTCAAATTCTGATCTCTGTCTTTCTTTTATTGCGTTCATCATCTGCTTTCGTTTCATATCCCGCTGTTGAATCTTCCTTTCTAAATGAAGTACATTTGGATATACTTGGCGCAATTTATTCATCGGGTCAAGAATTGCTCCTTCATCTAACAAGGTAATTTTTAAGTAATCATCTGTTTTTTGCTGTTCATAAAACGCTGGATCAAGGAGTTCTTCTAAATGACCTTCGAGTTCACGCATATCCTTCAGCGGCTGTAATGTTCTTTTTTCAATCGTAAATGTTCCATGCTCATCTATGTTTACAATTGAAATTGCTTTTTGTTGTTTCGCCTCAGAAAAAGAATATTTTAATAATGAACCTGCATATTTAATCGATTGGTGGCGAATAGCATCTGGATTATGTAAATGACCGAGTGCTGTATAAGAAAATGGAGAAAAAAGATTAGCCTGGACACATCCGGTTCCACCTACAGATAAAGTTCTTTCCGAATCACTTGTTTCTCCTCCTAAAACAAACGCATGACCTACAAGAACATTTGCTTCATTTTCCCGGAGCGTCGGCTCAATTCGACCGATAATTGCTGCGAAAGCATCCTGGTGTGACTTGATGCTCTCATCTTCAAAAAGCTGCCGTACCACTCCAGGCTCCGCATATGGAATTAAATAAAAGTTGACACCTTTAATCGTTATCGGTTCAAAGTTATTTGTCAGTTTTCCTGCTAAAAAAAACTTGCTATGCCGGTACCATGAGCTTCCGAAAGAGAGGCGTTCCGCACTATCATGATTTCCGCCAATCGCAATAACCGGTATTTTTAACTCTACATTAATTTTAAAAAGTGTTTCATCCAGCAGTTCTACAGCGTCCGTCGGAGGAACAGACCGATCATATAAATCACCGGCGATAATGACTGCATCCGGTTGCTCTTTTTCTACTAACTGAACAAATTGCTTTAAAAGATAACGTTGTTCTTCTGTCATGTATACACCGTGAACGAGCTTGCCAAGATGCCAATCTGCAGTATGAATAAATTTCATTTTCTTCTCCTTTCGTGCTTATTGTCTCCCACTATATTAAATCAAACCACGTAATCAGCGGATGGGTTTATCCATAAGTGCTCGTTTAATTCTTATCTTCTATTATAGCAAACTTGCCCTGTATCATGTTCATCGGCTTATGAACTGGAATCGTTGTTTTTCTTGTGAAAATCAGTTCAGAAAATCCAACAAAAACAGCTCAAACCATAAGGTAAGAGCTGTTTCTAATTTCACATTCATCTATAATGGTATTTTATTATCTTTATTTTCCTACAACGTTTGCGGCCTGCGGTCCTCTTGCTCCTTCCACGATGTCAAATGTCACTTCCTGGCCGGCTTCTAATGTTTTAAAGCCTTCAGTCTGGATAGCGGAATAATGTACAAAAACGTCATTTCCGTCTTCCGCTTCAATAAAGCCATAACCTTTCTCAGCATTAAACCATTTTACTTTTCCGTTTTTCATTTCAAAGTGCCTCCCGCAGATCATAAAAGATCTAGAAAAATTCACCATTTACAACGCATATAACTTTACTTTTTACTTTACATAAGCAGCTTGCAAACTATACCACGATGCAAATCGGTTATTTTAAATTTAGCATTGTTAGAAAACTATGTCAAGAATATTGTATTTTTTTTACATGTTTCTACTTTTCTTTTGACTTCATACAATTGGATAATAGATTAATGGAATGAACGACTTTATCTATCTTTGCTTCAATTCGGTGCAGTAAATAAAGTGTTACAACGATTGGAAACCCGATATCACTTATAAATGGAAATAGTTGATCCAAGCTGGTTTCACCCCGTTTTCCACTAAGCTTCGATTGGGTATTCAGTTACATTTCTTTCAATCACTCTAGCTTCTTTGGCTGCAGTGAACGGACCCGTTTTACTTATAAACGCATTGCTTGCGATTATTTGATCCATTGCAGTTTTTACTTGTACTAAGTCAATTGGTTCTTTCGGTTCATCAAGGTTCAATTTCGCTGTTTGACCATTGCTTGTAAAAAAATGCAGCTCTAACGTTTTCGCCATCTTCCTCCACTCCTTCCTGTTTTATTTTTTACGCCAAAAGTTCAAAATTATCGTTTCTTTCTACCTTGCTTATAGGGAAAATTGTTAATGTTCCCAGTGCCTGCGCAGCTTGAACCAATTGATCCGCTGTCGAATCCGGATTGATATTTTGATACGTCTTCTTATTTAAAATCGCTTCGCCTTTTTCATCTTCACCTGCGTTAAATGTCATTATCAGCTTTGTTTCGTTCAATTGTGCTTCAGCCATGCTTCTCACCTCCTTCCGCCCTTTATATATATAGAAGTTACGAAAAGCGACAGGTGATTTTTTAAAACGTTTTATTTCACTTGTCTGAAAGAGCAAACATCCATATAATGAAGGTGAAAGTGATCATTTATTACAAGGGGGATCGTGTTTTTCCATAGGTTCATTATTCCAATATCGAGTGTTCCGCTCACTCGTTTTCTTTACTATTTGTGTCGGGCAAGCGGAGCGCCGACCGACATGGAGGTTTTTATGAGCGGCTTATTTATGTGGTTTATACTTGGGTGGTCATTTCTGTTGATCACACTTTTTTCCATTGGCGGTTTTTTTATGTTCAGAAAATTTCTTAAAGCCTTACCCAAAAAAGATGGAAAATCAGATTTAGATTGGGAAACGTATTATGTAAATCAAACTCTTCATTTATGGCACGAAAATGAGAAAGCGCTATTAGAAGATTTAGTAAGTCCTGTTCCCGAACTTTTTCGCGATGTTGCCCGCCATAAAATTGCCGGAAAAATTGGTGAAATTGCACTTTCTGAAAAAGCGGACAAAATAAATGAGGACTTAATCATAAGAGGGTATATTCTGGCAACACCGAAAAGAGACCACAAATTTTTAAGAAAAAAATTAAAGGAAATGGAAATTGACAGCGCTCCATATGAGCATTTATTTTCATAACGGAGGAAAGATTAGCGGCAATTCACGTGACGGATTCCGTAAGTCTTTTTTCCGCTTCAGGATTGCGGATTCTCGATTTTGTAAAAACAAAGACAGGACATAAAAAAACTCAGGCGAACGGCCAGAGCTTCTTTTTTAAAATTTATCCCATTTCAAAATAGGGTCTCCCTTATATCATTTCTGTATTTACTTCATTACGAAGCTCCTGATGGATTTTTCGAAAATGGATATACATTGCGAGACGCCATGGGACGATCATTCCGAAAGCAAGTATCCAAAACATCCCTCCTAATTGCCCTACTTCAATTTCAGCACTTAAGATTAATTTTGCACATATGCGGATGATCAGTAACCCAATCAAAATAAAGACAAATGCACGGGATCGCTTCAGATAAATTTGATTCTCTTTTACTTCAAATTTCGAAGTTTTAATTAAAAAAATGGAAAACACAAAACCAACCAGCAAAGCTTCGATCATTTCCAAATAAGTAACTTGAAATTGTGGAAAAAGAAACATCAATGCTCCGGTACTCATAAACATCGGAGGTAAAATAATTTTTTTTGCTGATACCGGCTTTTTGGCTGCTTTCATGCGAATAAAAAGCACCAGTACTCCCATACATATACCCGCGATGGAAGAAGCAATAACCATGTTCATAAACTTCACCCCTTTTTTCTTTTATTTCCAGGAACAAAAGCGCAATAGTCTTAATCATTACCTTACGAACTGATCAATTTAATGCGCTGTATCTTAAAAAAGTTTAATAAAATGTAAATTTATCAATTCCTAAACAGCAGGAAATGTCTATCCCCAAAGTGTTTTACTGCTGCTTTATAACGGCAACCGGAGAGTTATTTATACTATTATTATCAAATTATCTCATCTTTATAACACGATTTATTGTATCAATTACACGGGATTCATCAAATGGTTTCACAATAAAGTCTTTTGCACCCGCTTCTATCGCACTGACAACCATTTTTTGCTGTCCCATCGCAGAACACATAATTATCTTCGCTTTCGAATATTCTTGTTTAATTTCCTTTACTGCTTCAATCCCACTCAATTCCGGCATCGTAATGTCCATTGTTACGATATCAGGATTATGTTCCCGGTATAACTGAATGGCTTCGATTCCGTTCTTTGCTTCTCCAATAATATCATGATTTGCTTTTTTCAATATATTTGACAAAGTCATCCTCATAAACTTCGCATCATCTACAATCAAAATTCGCGCCATATTTTTCCCTCCTTAGCAAAGATAGAAATATTTTATCGCAGATTATGGGATAGTAACACCCCCACCTCAAAAATAGAGGTGAAATCAACCATTTTAGGCGGGGGATAAACTGCCCCTAAATGCCCGATTGGTGAAATGAGGTTTTTCTTAGGGCTTCAGCCCTTAGAAAAATCAATCGGGCTCTGCGCGACAAGATTTTTCTTAGAGCTTTAGCTCTTAGAAAAATCAGTCAGGCTCCGCGTGATAAGAATTTTCTTTGGGCTTTAGCCCTTAGAAAATTCAATCAGGCTCTGCGTGGCTAACCATCAGTGGGGTATGAAGGCCGACTAAGACCGCAACGTCCTGTTGCAACGTCGGCACTAGTACGTCCTGTACGTCGAAAAACTCCCACTGATGGAAGTTTTACTTTATAAATACAGCAATCTCACAGAAAGCCTTATTAAGAGTATGAATACAGTTAAAAACCAGTAAAGCCGCCAAATAGGGTCGAGAAAATGGAAATAATTCTCGTCATCCAGTCAAAAAATAGAACAATCCCCATGATAATCATAAGGAAACCGCCAATCTTCATCATTTTATCGCTATGCCTACGAATCCATTTCATTCTGCCGAGAAAAAAAGAAAGTATAAAAAATGGAACAGCAAAGCCTAACGAATAGGCTGTCATATAGATAACTCCGGAACCCGGATTGGAGCCGGCAAGTAAGATGACTGACATTAATATAGGGCCGGTACAAGGAGTCCACCCCGCCGCAAATGCGATTCCAATTAAAATCGATCCTGCATAACCAGAAGGACGATTTTTAAATTCAATGCGGTGATCTTTCATCAAAAAATCCGGTTTTATAAATCCAATCACTATCAATCCAAAAAATACGATAAAAATAGCACCAATTTGCCTGATGAAATCCTGGTAATCAGTAAAAAAACGACCAATAAAGCTTGTTCCAAAACCAATTGCAATAAAAATGCAGGAAAAACCGATCAGAAAAAAAAATGTATGCAAAAAGCTTCTCCGTTGTAAAAGTACATAGTCTTCTTTCAGATTTGATACGGACATTCCTGTAATATAGGATAAAAAAGCAGGGTATAATGGGAGACAGCAAGGAGAAATAAAGCTTAAAAAGCCGGCTCCAAAAGCTAAAACTACATTAATATCCGACACTAAACCAGCTCCTAACACCTGTTTATTAAGTCTACAGTTTGTTGGTTCGATTCCATTCTAACAAAAGGAAACAGTTCTGTCATGAGTTGACGTTAACTAAGCACTTTTCTTTTCCTTCATATCAACAGAAGCGGTTTTTTAAACTTTTCATTTTTATTTTTGGTGATGTTTCCTCCATTTTTAATGGTTGTACCTTAATCCACGATAAAAAAACACTCCCTCTGGATAAAATTCAACAGAAAAAGTGATTTTTTAAAAAAGTTATTTATCATACTGCTTGTTCATTGCATTCATCATTTGATTGATTTTTTTCTGCGACGGCTTCATGCCCATTTGCATCATTAATGTTCTTAACATTTGTTCATTAATTGGCGGATTTTTCTTTAAGTAGCTCATAAAATATCTGCGTGCAATGAAAAATCCAAGTACTACACCAGCTAATAGCGCCAGCATACCAATTAAAATATATAACCACATAAATAAACTTCCTCCTTCAAGATATCTCTCTTACACTTTACAAAACCAAAAACCATTATACTATAAGCCGGACAACTTTTCTCGCTTTCAGACAAAATTTCTTTCTTTTATTGGCTTTAGCCACCCATATCTCTCCTCGTTAATCGCTACAGCTAAAAAGCTTGGCTCACTTTTACGTAAGATCTCGAAAAAAACAGTTTCCGATTCGAAATTCCCTTTTGTTTTTAAAATAAGCCGCCTCTCTTCGATTGACAATTGCGCAAAAAGATTCTTTCCATTTTCAAAACTATATGTATTTTTATCGAAAAAAAATCCTTTTCGCTTATTTAGAAAATGACCAATATATTGATGGAGCTTTACTAA
>JAGKQJ010000058.1:0-1123 GCA_017898095.1 Bacillaceae bacterium Marseille-Q3522
GTGAAAACTATTAAAATTCAGCGATTTGTAATGTTTCTGGCAGTTGGATTAGGAATCCTATTATTTTCGGGTGGTACAGTATTGGCCAAAAATTTTGACTACTTTAAGATTGGTAGTGAAGTCCATTACAATTGGGGGTATGGTAGTCCTGAGGGAGTATATAAAACAGATCACTTTACTGCACTTTTTGATCAATCTAAAGAGTTCAGCAGTGGGGATTACTTTATACAAACAACTGCAGATAATGGTGTAAAAGTAGAAGTTGATGGCAACTGGAAAATTGAAAGATGGACAGATGATTTTGACACAATTGAACGAGAACTTTGGTTAAATGTGAAAGAGGGGCATCATTCGGTCAAAACGCATTATTATGATGATGTCTTTGGTGCAGCTGTTTATTCTGATATTGTTCCTTTTGATTCCTGGTTAGCCTATTACTACCCTAATCAAGATCTAAAAGGCAGTCCAATTAATGCAAAGGTCATAAGCCCAAATGGAATTACAAAAAAATTAACGCAAAATATTGGATATCACAGTCCACATGAAAATGTCCCAAAAGATCATTTTTCAGCTCGCTACACAACTATTAAATATCTTCCAGAAGGAGAGTATATGTTCCGTACAGTTGCCGATGACGGAGTTCGTGTCTATTTAGATGGCAAGTTAGTTCTAGATGGATGGAAATACGGAGCCTATGGAGGAAAGGAAGCGAAAATTACAGTTTATGATCGAAATGTAAAAAATAGTAGCGAAAAGGATATACATGAAATTGAAGTACAATATTATGAAATCGATGGAGCAAGCAAAATTGATTTTGATATTGTACCTACAAATGAATGGATTGGTTATTATAAAAATAAAGGTGCAGCTACATATCCCGTTATTGTAAAAGGCATAAAATCTTTGTCCTATAATTGGAATTGGGGTTCGCCTCATCCTTCTGTTCCAATTGATCAATTTGAAACTAAATTTGAAAAAAGTACAATCATGGCTGGTGGAGACTACTTTATTCAAACGACAGCGGATAATGGAGTAAAAGTACAGGCAGATAATCAGCCAAAGATTAGTAGATGGACAAATGGCTTTGAAACAATCGAACGTACTTTATGGCTAGATGTAAAAG
>JAGKQJ010000058.1:1223-18647 GCA_017898095.1 Bacillaceae bacterium Marseille-Q3522
GGAGACTACTTTATTCAAACGACAGCGGATAATGGAGTAAAAGTACAGGCAGATAATCAGCCAAAGATTAGTAGATGGACAAATGGCTTTGAAACAATCGAACGTACTTTATGGCTAGATGTAAAAGAAGGCATTCACTCGTTAAAGGTAGAACATTACGATGATAAATATGGAGCCGCATTGTTTGCCGACGTTGTTCCATTTAATACATGGCTGGCATACTATTATCCTAATCAGGAATTAAAAGGAAGCCCTGACGCTTCAAAAATCATACAGCCGAATGGAAACAAGCTTAAGGAAGACCATGGATATGGAAGCCCTGCGGAAGGGGTGCCATCAGACAATTACTCCGCCCGATATACAACGGCGAAGCGTCTCCCGGCAGGCGAATATGTTGTACGGGCAAAAGGCGATGATAAAGTACGTGTCTATATTGATGGAAAACTTGAGCTTGACCTTTGGAAGTATGGTTCCTATCAAGGTGAAGGAGTTAAAATCAACATTTTAGACCGAAATGTAGCAAATCCAAATGAAAAAGATGTCCATTGGATTGAAGTACAATATGCAGAAATAAATGATAAAAGTAATGTAGAGTTTGACATTGAGCCAATCAATAAAGTGTTAAATACAGAAGAATGGGTTGGGTATGTTTATCCTAACCGGGATTTAACAGGCAGGCCAATTGTATTAGGCGGAGTTGGTTCACATGAAGCACTGGGTCATAAACTGGGATTCAATTGGAATTATGGCTCCCCGTCTTACAGTGGACATATTCCATCAGACCAATTTTCAACCCGATTCGTGAAAAAGGCAAAGTTAGATGCAGGAGACTACTTTATTCAAACGACAGCGGATAATGGAGTAAAAGTACAGGCAGATAATCAGCCAAAGATTAGTAGATGGACAAATGGCTTTGAAACAATCGAACGTACTTTATGGCTAGATGTAAAAGAAGGCATTCACTCGTTAAAGGTAGAACATTACGATGATAAATATGGAGCCGCATTGTTTGCCGACGTTGTTCCATTTAATACATGGCTGGCATACTATTATCCTAATCAGGAATTAAAAGGAAGCCCTGACGCTTCAAAAATCATACAGCCGAATGGAAACAAGCTTAAGGAAGACCATGGATATGGAAGCCCTGCGGAAGGGGTGCCATCAGACAATTACTCCGCCCGATATACAACGGCGAAGCGTCTCCCGGCAGGCGAATATGTTGTACGGGCAAAAGGCGATGATAAAGTACGTGTCTATATTGATGGAAAACTTGAGCTTGACCTTTGGAAGTATGGTTCCTATCAAGGTGAAGGAGTTAAAATCAACATTTTAGACCGAAATGTAGCAAATCCAAATGAAAAAGATGTCCATTGGATTGAAGTACAATATGCAGAAATAAATGATAAAAGTAATGTAGAGTTTGACATTGAGCCAATCAATAAAGTGTTAAATACAGAAGAATGGGTTGGGTATGTTTATCCTAACCAAAACTTAACAGGTAGACCGATTGTATTGGGCGGAGTTGGTTCACATGAAACACTGGGTCATACACTGGGATTCAATTGGAATTATAGCTCCCCATCATACAGTGGACATATTCCGGCAGATCATTTCTCAGCAAGATTTTCAAAAAAGGCTTTCTGTGAAGCAGGAACATATGTATTTGATTCAAGGGCTGATGACGGTGTCAGAGTTAAGATTGATAATCAAATTGTATTAGATTTTTGGCAAGGTAATTATGGCAAAGTAGATAAAAAATCTGTATATATTAATGAAGGTATACATGAAATTGTAGTGGAATACTACGAAATCACAGCAAATGCGTATCTAAATGTTAATTATGAAAAAGTAAGTCCGAATAAGATCTACTATCAATTTGGTAACGAAGTTGCATACAATTGGGGTTACAATAGTCCAAGTCCCGATTTACCGGCAGATCATTTTGAAGCCTTATTTGAACAATATAATTGGTACAACAATGGAGATTACTTCATTCAAACAATTGCAGATAACGGCATTAAGGTGGAAATAGATGGAGACCGAAAGATTGAGAGATGGACAAATGAATTTGACACAATCGAACGAGCATTATGGTTAAATGTAAGAGAAGGATTTCATAACGTCAGAACTCGTTATTATGATGATGTTTATGGCGCGGCAGTATATTCAAATGTTGTTCCATTTGATTCATGGCTTGCGTATTATTACCCTAATGAGGAACTTAATGGTAGTCCGGTTGCTGCGAAGATACTCGATCCATCTAGTGATTCTAAATCTTTGATTGAAAATATTGGAAATAGAAGTCCTGCGCAAGGCGTGCCGAGTGATCACTTTTCTGCACGTTATGTCACGGCGAAACGTCTGCCTGCCGGTGATTACTTGATCGAAACGAAAGCAGATGATGGTATTCGTGTTTTCATTGATGGAAATCCGGTAGAAGAATTAGACAACTGGACGAATGGTTCAAAAGAAAATGAAACGATAATAAAAATAAATAATCGTATTGATGTTCCTCCTAATGAAAGTAATATACACTGGATTGAGGTTCGATATTATGATTATACGTATAGCAGTAACGTGTCATTTGAAATTCGTCAAATCCATCGAGGAAAAATTGTAAAGGAAACTTCATACAATTTTTCAATAGATGAAATGGTTGCCAATCAATTAAGTGCAAATCCGCAAACGGATAAGAATTACGATGTGTATATTCGTTCAGATGCACTTATACTTGATCCAAGTAATCCGTCAAGAGGAACTGTGGATGGCTCTAGTTGGAATGTACGGGGTGGTCCGGGAACAAACTTCTGGATTATTGGAAAGGTAAATGACCAAGAACGTCTGACTATATTAGAAAGCGTTAATGCCAGTGACGGATGGGTTTGGTTTAAAATTAATTATAACCGTACTTGGGTAAATGCCAGTCCTCAAGACGTTACGTATTATGTGAATCCAAACAGCTTTGATCCGAATTCTGCAAGTTATTTTCAATTCCTTGTACTTTCTGAACGTGCAGGTATCAATGCACAAGAAGTAAACCAGAAAATATTGTACAATAAAGGGATTTTATCTAATAAAGCACAGGCTTTTGTCGATGCGGCTACAAGATTTAAAGTAAACGAGATATACTTAATTTCTCATGCTTTATTAGAAATAGGAAATGGAACATCCAGGTTGGCAAATGGAATCCTTGTAAAAGAAGTTAATGGATCGCCTGAAGTATTGACTAATGCTCAAGGGATACCGTTAACGATAAATGATCTTGGCTATATACCGGAAGGGGCAAGAGCTGTCTATAATATGTATGGTGTAGGAGCTAACGATGGTAATGCTGAAATCAATGGAGCTATATATGCCTATCAAGCAGGTTGGTTCACTCCAGAAGCAGCGATTATTGGGGGAGCACAGTTCATTGGTAACGGCTATGTAAATGCCGGACAAGATACACTTTATAAAATGAGATGGAACCCGGCAAATCCTGCATCCCATCAATATGCAACAGATATTGGATGGGCAGTTAAGCAGACAAATCGTATTGCCAGTTTGTACAGTTTACTTGATAACTATATTTTAAGATTTGATGTTCCAAAATACAGGTAAAAAAAGGAAAGGAAAACCGATATTCTATTGGTTTTCCTTTTTTCTTCTGCCATGTTTCATATACCTACAATATTGAACCGCTTGGTTCATGCGAACCTGGCCAATTCCATTTTCAGTAAGAATAGGGGGAGATAATAGGCTAAACAACTTGAGCGGTTGTTAATTTAACATAGAGTCGAATAATTAATTTGAAAAAATGCATACTTACCTATTCTGTGCGATAATAAGCGAAGAATGTTAAAAAACGGAGGAATAAAACGAAATGAGCCATTTTGCAGTTATTTTTGATATGGATGGTGTTATCGTGGACAGCGAGCCTGTCTATGCAGGTTGGAATGAAGAAATGTTTCGTCAATTAAAAATTACCGTACCGGATGAAATAAAAGTGAAGTTGATTGGCGGAAGTACGAGACGAAAATGGGAACGCATTAAGGAGCATTGTACTCTTTCACAATCAATTGAGGAATTGGTACAGTTTCAGAAACAATTTTTTCGTGATAAAGATTACCCGTTTCATGAAATCTTATTCCCGGGTGTTAAACCTCTGTTAGATGAACTGAAAAACAACCAGGTTCCAGTTGCCCTGGCATCATCCTCCAACAAAAACCGCATAAATAAAGTAATCCGGGATTGTAAAATAGAAAATTATTTCAGCACTGTCGTGAGTGGAGAGGAGTTTATGGAAAGCAAGCCAAATCCTGATATCTTTTTATATGCAGCCAGTAAGTTACATATGCAACCGGATAAATGCATTGTTATAGAGGATTCATGGAACGGGTTAACTGCTGCATCACGTGCCGGGATGAAAAAAATTGGCGTTAGGCATGCAACGATTCCAATGGATCTTTCTTCAGCTGATAAAATTATTACATCATTGGAAGAGATAAACTATAGAAAATTAGTAGAACTGGTAAAGTAAATTTATAATATTTATGGGACAGTCTCTTTGAGGAGGAAGAAAATAAAGTTTAATAAATAACTAACATAATTAACCAGTTTGCGGTTTCTATCAGCTAAAATAAATAAATCGGGTAAAAGGTATTAACCCTTACCCGATTTTTTAATAGAAATATATTATCTTCTCAAAATTTGTATATAATTTGAATTTTTAATACAAACTATTTCCTCTTTTTCTGCGCAAGGTTGCCGACCCAGTGCCGGCTTTTTTGACAACGATGCCGTTCTTTATGCGGATCGTACTTAATTTAAGGAATAGCCAGGCAACACCGAATGAGAACAAAGTGGCCATTATAATACCGAGACTCCATGACAAAACAGGGGAAGCTGTTTTCCATTTTAATAATAGCGCCACAATATAGGCAAGAGAGCCGATAAAACCTCCGTTTTCCGTTGCAAAATCGTTGAGCATGGATTCCGCTGAGGACGGAACGCTCAATAATGCGAATGGAAAAAGTGCCAAGAATAGATAAAGATACGATATGATAAGCATTAGAATCCCTGCACCGAAGGTTAGGCGATTTTGCGGATTGGCAGGATTGTATTTTGCCCCAATCGTCCCGAGCCAAATGCCGATTCCGCTCACGCCAATCGATAAGATTGCTTTTAAAACGATCCCTCCGAGTAATTGGAATATCGACCATTGCAAGATAATTCCAATGACAATTTCAATCACGGAAAAGAAGATAAGCGGCAAAAGCCAGCTGATCCAAAGTTTCCCAATAACGAGCTGCCAATTTGATATCGGGAGCATTTTTAAGACAGAAGCTGTCTCTGCTTCACGGGCAATAGAAGAAGCAGCGATTGTTCCGTTAAAATTCGCGTAAAAGAAAAGTAAAAATGCCTGTGCCACGATCCAAACGGAATCTTTATTAGCGAGAATATCTTCAAAGCTTACTCCGCTGTTCAATACGCCGATCAACGGGAAAACCATGACAAACAGAAACGGGAGAAACACCATCCATTCTCTCATATCACGTTTAATTGCCAGCCACTCTTTGTGACCGATCGCGATAATTGGATGATGAATTTTTTGCTTTTTCACGCGTACGGCCCGTTTCGCTTTCTTCTTTTTCAGCGGTTTTCCTTCGCTGATCCGGATCCAGCCGGTACGGAATCCTTTTTCAACCAGAGCGGAAGAGAGCAGTACAAAAATGATCGCTGTTACAAGTATAGCAATCGTCGGAAGCACAAAGGATGCCGAACCTTCGATTGCATTTGTAATCGCGCTGCCAGCCCAGCTCATTGGCGTCCACGCTGGAAAAAGCGGGAGTCCTTTAGACATTAAATCTGTTTTTGCACTATCGGAAAGCAAATTCGGGATTTGAAAAAGGCCGTAGACAATCAGGCCGGATAAGACGCTCAATGCTGTCATCAGTTCATTGGCACGTTGCGCCGGAATAATTTGAATCAGGACAAGATTGATTAAGTAGCTGATTGATAAGCCGATCAGGGTAAAGCTTAATATAACAAGAAAAAGGATCGGGTAATACAACAGACTTACATGCATGCGAATTCCGTAAATGAAAAATGGAACAAAAAATATTACCAATAAAAAAAGCGGTGTACTGATATAGCTTTTCAAATATTTGATCCAAAATAATTGCCTTGTCGGTATCGGCATTGTAAAAAGAAACGATAAGTCCGTTGAAGAATACAAATTTTTAAATACTTGCGGTGTACCGAGTAAAATTAACATCGCAATAATTACTAAAAAACTGTAAGATGCAATACTGGTAACAACGGTATGAGGTATTGCAGTTGCGATATTCCAAATGCCAACAGATAAAAATGATAAAAGGGCGGCAATGACAAGAATAGAAATACCGATCATGACGAAGCCTTTTATACCAGTTGAACGAAGATTATTTACATACATTTTCCATTCGTTTTTGATTAAGACTTTCATCATACGTGTTCACCATGCTCTTCTTTTGCAAGTTCTTCGATTAACTTTTGCTGCTCTTCATCGCCGGTTAATTGTAAGAAAATGTCTTCAAGACTTGCTTCGTCTTTTCCGCCTTGTCTGCGTAATTCTTCCATTGTTCCTTGGGCGATAACTTGTCCTTCTAAAATAATCGCGACACGGTCACATAATTGTTCGGCAATTTCCAATATATGCGTTGTAATGAAAACCGTAGTGCCGTTATCACAAATCGAACGCAATAAATTTTTCAGCGTTCTGGCGCTTTTTGGATCGAGACCAACCGTCGGTTCATCAAGAAAAATAACATCCGGATTATGAATTAATGCTCCGCAAAGGGCGATTTTTTGCTTCATTCCATGTGAATAACCTTCGATTAATTCATCCGCTCTTTCAGAAAGCTGGAACAACTGCAGCCATTTTTCAGCATGTTCTTCAAACTCGCTGGAAGATATTTGAAAGATTGAAGCGATAAACTTTAAATATTCTCTTCCGGTTAGCTTCGGATATAAATTTGGCTGATCCGGCACATATGCGATTTTTCGTTTCGCTTCGATCGGTGAGGCCCAAATATCGGTTCCGCAAACAGAAACAGAGCCTGCTGTTGGTTCCAATAATCCGGTCATCATTTTAATCGTCGTTGTTTTACCCGCACCATTTGGTCCGAGAAAGCCAAACAGTTCCCCTTCCTTTACTGATAAATTTAAGTTTTTTACAGCTTCGTAAGAACCATAGTTCTTTGCTAAATTAGTAAGAATAATTGCTGACATAAAAAATTTCCTCCTTGCAACTTGCTTTCATTTCGTGCTTATCATGCTTGTCCTCTTTACTGCATTTCCGTATAAAACATTCTTTCTTCTTTTACGACGATTAGGGAACACTTTTCTTACGGATGAATGGGTGAAAAGTTTCACTTTTTACTTTTCCTAATTCATAAAAGAAAGAATCACAGCAAGATTCGCGCGAAAAATGCCGGGTTTTAGTGAATAAGAAGAGGAAGAGCATGCTCTCCCTCTTCTTATTCGTTTACCTTATACAAATGAATCCGCCAAAAGCCGTCTTCACGTTCAAATGCTTTTTCAAAGCTAAGGTTGAGCTCTGCGGCATTTTCGATTGGTACTGCAGAAAGAATATAGTTTCCGCCCATCTTTTTTAACTGTGCGATATTTAAATCCAGATGTTCGATTGTTTTTTTCGATCTTTTAGAGAATTTATAATTTTTACCTAACTCATCCACAAAAATATAGCATCTTCCGCCCCAATCATCGAAATACTCTGCCAGTGCCCGATTTTTCGCGAGTTCAGGGGCGATTATTTTGCGAAATTCTTGTTTGTATGATAATGGATAGATATTACTATATGAATCAAGCGTATATAGTCCGTTATATTGTGCAACATTTGGGTGCATCCCGATGCTGATCACACGGTATTCTTCGGGAGGCAAGCCAATGTAATCTTTGATGTCGGAAAATTCTTCTACGGCAAAATATTGCCGGTAGCTTGGCTGATTCCTGTACTTGACTTCCTCATTATTTGGGATAAGCACGATTATTTGCGCAATGATAAGCACTCCAACAAGGGCTTGTCCCCATCTTGCTTTTTTCCAAAGCATATTTAATGATAATGCAAACAGGGCATAAATGACCATTGGCCGTAAATAATGATATCTGGAAAAATTAAAAGTATTTAGAATTCCGATCCGTTCTTTTAAAGGCTGCCAACCTTCAAACCACCAAAATGAATACCATGTAGAAAGCAGTAAATTAAAAATATGCAGACCAATAAATAATTTTTCTTTGCGCCATGATCCTTTTATTAAAACAACTGTCAGGCAAATAAGTGACAATGGCATGATAATAAAATGAGAAATTGTCCGGTCCTGGTTATGGCTTATTACATAATTTTTAACGATTAATCTTAACGTCTCGAAGAAAGTATTCTTCGATTGATAAAAGACATCGCGATTGCTCAATTCATCATGCGGGAAAAGCATCGAAGCGACGATGCGATAATCGATTGCCAAATAAATCGCGGTCATATAAGCAATGGCAAAGAAAAATGGAAAATTCCACTTTTTCTTTTTAATAAGATCGTATACCCATAATACCCCCATCGCACTAAGAAAATAGAAAAAGCCGATGACAAATGTTGAGAAAAAAGGCAAAACGGTCAATATCACATAATTTTTCCAAGACTTCTCGCCATTACGAATATTTAAAAAGCTCCACAACGCCAGCGGCATCCCTAAAATACTAAGCATTCCGGAAGGCCAGTAAGGCGTTAACGCGAACGTTAACGCTGTCCCAATGGAAATAAGCGAAGTATCCTGTTTTTTTAACACGTATTTTTGCAGCAGTAAATACATCCCGAAAAAGGCAGCAAAGCGCGTGATTGCCTGGCATAAACCATAAGCGACCATGGGTGGCAACAAGCTAAAAAAGGCAACCATCCCATAGAATTGCGAATAATAGGTATCTCTGGAAAATTCACCATTCATAATTTGTGGAAGCGGCGTATTCAATGGTGCAAATAATTGACCGCTATCTTTCAATACTTCGTACCATCCTAAATTAGAATCCAAATTATCATGGACGCGTATATGTGCATCTTGTCCAAGGATAAAGTAGGGTGCCACCCAAATACTGATAATGAGTAACGCTAATATGAAATATATCTTTTTTGTTCTCAAAATACTCATTGAAAACTCCCTGTATTTCTTCTCTTTTTCTATTTTTAATACATTGATATTTAGTGCGGAAACAAAGCAGAAAAAGTGAAAAGCGTTACGAATGTACAGTTATATGCTGTTTTTTCCCTTTTTCTAATTTTGGGCAAAGATTTTTTTCGACAATATAGCGGGGACGCTGTTTAACTTCTTCATAAATTTTACCAATATACTCACCTATAAGTCCAATACTCATTAACAGCATACCGCCGATAAACCAAATCGAAATCATTAATGAAGCCCAGCCGGCTTCCGTATTTCCGCCCCATTTTGCAATTAATACATAACACCCGGCAATGATACTGATGACAGATGCTAAAAATCCGGTCATTGTTATAAAGCGAATCGGCTTAACACTGAAGGAAGTGATTCCCTCAAATGCAAAAGCAAGCATTTTTTTTAATGGATATTTTGATTCCCCGGCAAGCCTCTCTTTGCGGTCATAATAAACCTCCGCTGACTTAAAACCAATAAGCGGAACGATGCCGCGAAGAAACAGGTTTGTTTCTTTAAAGCGCAGTAATTCAAGTAATGCCCGTTTACTCATTAAGCGATAATCAGCATGATTATAAACGAGAGGAATGCCCATTTTCTCCATTAGGCGATAGAACCCGAGCGCAGTTGTTCGTTTAAAAAAGCTATCTGTTTTCCTTCCTTTTCTAACACCGTAAACGATGTCGCATCCGTTATGGAAATGTAACAGAAAATCTCTTATCACATGGATGTCATCCTGCAGATCTGCATCAATGCTAATAACGCAATCGGAAAAGGTGGCGGCTGATTCCAAGCCGCATAAAAGCGCTTTTTGATGACCAAAATTTCGTGCCAGCTTTAGTCCGCTGACAGTGGTATCTTCGTTACAAGTTGCTTCAATTTTTCTCCAGGTATCATCCTGACTACCGTCATCAACAAACAACAATTGACTTTTTTCATCGATGAGCTGTTCAAACATTAAGCTCTGCAAAACTTGTTTTAACTGTAAGTAAGTTTGATCAAAAACTTCTTCTTCGTTATAACAAGGCACTACAATTGTCAAAATTGGTTGTTCCATATTCGGCCCTCTTTTCTATAAGTTGTATAGGTTTCAAAAAATCCGCAAACAATATCGAATTTTTTGTTGTTAAGAGAACTATATCCCCATCTAATGAAAGTTCCCTTTATCATAGAGTGCCTCTTGTACAAATAGCAGACCTAATTAATCTAACAGATTAACAGGTATTCTTGCAATCTCGCTTTTGAAATGACTATTATACTTCTGAAAAAATTTTAAATTGAAAAAATACATATTTTCTCTTCCTTTGACAACAGATTATCACGTCCGGGCTTTTTTGTCATTAGATTACCCGTTGCCAATTCGCTGCATTGTTATTTTACCAAAAAATGTTCCAGCCGAAATAATGAAACATATCTGCAGATAAAGTGAAACTTCCATCAGTGGGGGTTTTCCGACGTACAGGACGTACTAGTGCCGACGTTGCAACAGGACGCCTGAGATTTTAGTCGGCACACGTCCCCCACTGATGGTTAGTCACGCGGAGCCTGACTGATTTTTCTAAAGGCTGAAGCCTTAAGAGAAACCTTGTCTCACCAATCGGGCTTTTAGGGGCAGTTTATCCCCCGCCTAACTTGATTGGTTTCACCTCCAATTTTGAGGCGGGGGGGGGGTATTACTGCCCCTTAATCTGCGATAAATAGATGACAATCGATTTTGAAGTGACAGTTTCAAATGAAAGCTCTCATCCTATTTAACTAAACACTCATGACACGTTGCGGTCACAAACTCCGGATGAAAATATTATTTTCATACCAAAGAGATAAAAATTTTTGCCAATATCATTAATAATATTGACACCGTTGAATGTAGAGAAATTGTTGAGTAAGACGATGCAAAATAATGAGTAATGGATGTATAGGAAGGGAAGAAGCCTCCAATACTAAAAAAAGTTTTTCAATAATAAAGGAAGTGAGAAAAGTGGACCATGGCAGCTTTTTAAGAGGGTTTTGTTGTGCAGTATTTTTAAGTGTACCGATTTGGCTCGCTTTTTTTGGATGGGTAAAAATAGTTCGCACCATTTTTATTGCTTAAATCTTGTTTTGAAATTGAAACTTTTTCTGATTTTAAAACGTAATATATATACCGGTGTTATTAACAGAGTCCTTCTTGAAAGCGCTTATATGATGAGGAGTACATATTGTATAGGAATCGTAGAGATAACCTGTTTATAATCAAATATTCGAGGGAAGATCAAGTTTTCAAATTTAACTATCTTTTTTCGTTTGACCATAAGATAAATAGATAAATAGATAAATAGATATAGGGGGTCAAAAGATGTTTGAATTTACAGAGAGAAAGGCGAAAGAATTTATACACTGGGTGATGAAGCATTATGATGTATTTTTTATTGAAAATGCAAAAGAGCATGCCTATTCCGTATATTTAAACGGGCATCAGCAAAAGCGTTGGATGGCGGTTCAGTTGATAGACCGCGGCAGAGGAATTAATTCGCATATAAAAATTATTGTAAATTGTAAAAAAGGAGATTTTACGGAAGAAGAGTTAAAGGACTTGAAGATCCCGACGATCAAACAAAGGGCAACTACTTCTGTGTATATAAATAATCATTTGGAAGCGTTGCATTATAAAATTTATGATGATGTTAATGGTTATAAGTTTTTTCAACAACCAAATTTCAAAAAAATGATCGATAAAGCACAAAGATCATTTATAAAAAGACAGGAAAAGGTTCGGAAAAAATCATAATTTGTCTCTGGAAATGAGATCATTTTTTCGATAATATCCGGGGGAGACGGTTACAGAATGTGCCCCTGCCAAACTTGCACCTGTTGTAAATTCTTAAAACTTGCTGCTACACTCTCACATGGTAAATGTTGAGATTGGAAAAATGGAGCGATTTCTTTGACAACCGTTACAGCTTTGCCGGCAAGATTCTCAATGCGAGTTACATAAGGAGCGACATATAATACATAGTGTTTCACCTTCACTCTCCAATGAGTGTACGAATCATATTACAGCTCTCTCGAAAGAGTACGAATAAAGTGAAACTTCCATCAGTGGGAGTTTTCTTTCATCCCCCACTGATGGTTAGTCGCGCGAAGCCCGATTGAATTTTCTAAGGGCTAAAGCCCAAAGAAAATTCTTATTTCACCAATCGGGCTTTTAGGGGCAGTTTATCCCCCGCCTAAAATGACTGGTATCACCTCCATTTTTGAGGCGGGGGTATTACTGCCCCTTAACCTGCGATAAAAAGTAGCAGCTTCCGTTCCGTGAGGAGTATTTTATTCGAATTTTATCTTTGAATGTTTTAAAGGTGAAGATCCTCACCTCTAAGCGAAGCGTAGGTGGGATTTACCAATCAGGTGGAGTAGAGTCTCCACCTGATTCCCCTAGTTTTCTGTTTACTGAAACGAGTTCACTTAATTTTTATGATCTTCTTCATATTCGTGAATAATCTTACGGGCTTTATGAAGATCTGTCATAATCCGGTAAGGCTTACTAATTACCCGTTTCGGCATCGAACGTAAGAAGTGACTTAAGTCAGATTTATATTCTTCTGTCATCCTTGACGGTTTAGTGGAGACCCGCTTATAAACTTCTTTCAAAAATTCCTTCTTTGGATCAATCGGTACGGCAACAATCCGGTGACAATTTTTACACTCAACCTCTGATAATTTGTCGTTAATGTAAGTCACTTTATGAGGAACATCATTTTTACAGGAGATACAAAATAAATCTGCTTCCATAACCGTTTTTTTCATGTCATCCATCATCTCCAGTATTAGATTGAACTCATTAAGAAAAAAATTGGGAAATCAACCGGAACCATTCGCAAAATTTTATTTATTTCAATAAACCAAGCACTTTTAATCCATTGTAAACACCGGAATGATTAACGTCAGTTGTTCTGCGGTTTGCGTAGGCAAAAAGCTCAGGCTGGGCATTCCCCATCGCAAAGCCTTCTTCTACAGAAGAAAGCATTTCTTTATCGTTCATACCGTCACCAAATGCAATTGCAGTTTCTTTTGCGAGACCAAAATGATCGAGAATCATATTTACGGCATACCCTTTATTTATTTTATCTCTGACAGCATCATAACATTGCTGAATTCCTTCAACATTTACTTTCGCCAAATGCGCACCACTGTCTTTTTCATAAAGGGAAATATCTTTTTCATTCAGATCAATAATAGTCATTCCGATAATATCATTATTATACTGAGGGCTATAAGGTTCATTTTTTTGAAACCGGAAATATTTAATAAAATCTTTAACGGATTGCGAATCAACGTTTGTAATGAGATTCTTTTCACTCGTATAGAGGATTATCTCATTATTGCGTTCTTTTGCTATTTTTATATACCGGTCTACGATATCGGGATTAATCGGCTCTTTAAAAACCGTCTTTCCTTTAAGCGTTGCCAATGCACCGTTATACCCGATAAAAGATTGAATATGCAGTTCTTTGCCGATTTCTGCTATTTCATGTATCGGGCGTCCTGTAGCTAAAAATACTTCCAGTCCTGTTTGCTGCATTTTAGCAATAGCGATTTTTGTAGACTCTTCGATTGTATCATCATATTTCAAAATTGTGCCATCAATATCCAAAAATAATAGTTTATATTGCTTCATCAGAGTTCCCCTAACGTTTTTTATGGTTATCCGTCTATAAATTGTATTTATAGATAGCTCTATTTTAACGCAGATTATTCATTTTTTTGAGAGAAAAGTGTAAGAAATTTAATAATCATATGTGAAAGGATATGAAGTTTCATAATAGGATGAATTAGGGTATGATTAAATTACATTAAGTGCTTATTCCCGGTAAACTTCCAGTGTTATCTAACGATTGCCGGTTACTTGAATTGCACGAACTGGCTATTCTGATGAGTGCTGCGATTATCCATAACATTCTGATGATTTTTTTCAAATTGCATCACGAAAACGAAAGGGGAAGAGAGTATGCAAGATCCTATTCAAATCACCTCAGAAATCGGAAAGCTGCAAACAGTTTTGTTGCACCGTCCGGGAAAAGAAATTGAGAACTTGACACCCGATTATTTGCATAAATTATTGTTTGATGATATTCCGTATCTTCCGGTTATGCAAAAGGAACATGATTATTTTGCCAATGTCCTGCAGGAGAACGGCTGTGAAGTTTTATATTTAGAAGAATTAATGACAGATATCCTGCAAGATGAAAATGTATGCCATAAATTTCTTCAGCAATTTTTACAAGAAAGTAAATTTGACAAGCGTTCCGGTCAGACGTTAATGGAATATTTGCAGTCGCTTTCTGCAGAAAAGATTGTGAAAAAAGTGATGGAGGGCGTTTTAAAAACCGATATTGAACAAGGAAAAAAAATACATTTGCATGAAATGGTTCAGGACCACTATCCTTTTTACCTTGACCCCATGCCAAACCTATATTTTACCCGTGACCCTGCAGCAGCAATCGGAAACGGATTGTCTGTTAATCGAATGCGCGAGCGAGCCAGACGCAGGGAATCGATGTTTATGGAATATATTATCCAATTTCATCCTCGTTTTGCCGGAAAAAACATTCCGATATGGTTAAATCGTGACAGCCGTTTCCCGCTTGAAGGCGGTGATGAGCTGATTTTAAGTAAAGATACGATTGCAATCGGGGTGAGTGCGCGAACATCTGCCCGTGCAATCGAACAATTAGCTATCAATTTATTCAATCGCCAAAGTGAGATCAAGAAAGTGGTTGCGGTTGAAATTCCGAAATCACGGGCGTATATGCATCTTGATACCGTTTTTACAATGATTGATATAGATAAATTTACGATTCATTCAGATATTCAAACACCAAAAGGAGAAATGAGTCTCTATATTTTGGAAAAAACAGTTGAAAAGGATCGCGTTCATATTACGGTCAGAACGGATTTAGAAGCAACACTTAAAGAAATATTAGGATTAGATGAAATTTTGCTGATTCCGTGTGGCGGCGGCGACATCATTATATCGGCACGTGAACAATGGAATGATGGTTCAAATACGCTTGCCATTGCGCCGGGCGTTGTTGTAACCTATGACAGGAATTATGTATCCAATGAAATATTAAGAGAAAACGGGGTCAAAGTTATCGAAGTACCCAGCTCTGAGCTTTCAAGAGGGAGGGGCGGCCCGCGTTGTATGAGTTTGCCGCTTTTCCGTAAAAGACTTTAATGCGGACTCGTTTTAGTAAATGGGCGACAGCTGCGAATCACGGAATTCGATTTTCATGAAGGTGTACTGCCTGTTGCATTAGAAACGTACAGCCGGATTATTTACTTTTTAACAGGTGAAAATCCTGCTGTTGCATTGGTATAAATACCATGATACGATGATGGATAAATCAGAAATTTTGTAGCGGGCAAGAGGAGTGGGGGAAATAAATGAAAATAAGAGTTGGTGTTGTGGGACCAAAAGGGTCTGTTCAACGCATCTCACATATTACGAAACATTTTGAAGAACTTGATATCATATTATTACCATATGATAAGGTGGAAGATACACTGCAAATTATTACGAAAAATAAGTCTCGCGTAAATCAATGGCTTTTTTCCGGACAAGTTCCATATTATTATGCGTTAAAAAATGGCTTCATATCAAAAGAAGAAGCAAGCTATCCAACATTATACGGATCAAGTCTGCTTGGCAGTTTATTACACGCATGTCACCAGGAAAACGTGCTTTTATCTTCTATTAGTTTAGATACCGTACAAAAGGCAACGATTGAGATGGTGCAAGAAGATTTGCACTTGCAAGAAATAAAAATATTTAGCTATCCATATAATGGATATGTCCCTTCTCAGGAAATAGTTGATTTTCATATGTCTCTTTTCGAGAATGGCGAAGTCCAGGCTGTATTTACTTGTTTAGAGACAGTCTATAGCGTTCTCCGTGGGAAAAATATACCTTGTTACCGGGTGTATCCTTCCGTGTTAGTGATTCATCAGACGCTTGAATTATTAATGAAACAGGGACAGTCCAAACTTTATCGCAACAAACAATTAGCCATTTTGGGAATTGAAATTCTAGAAGATAAACATTATTCTGACGACAATGATTATTCATATGAGGCGAGATTAAGAGAACTTGCATTAAAACAGCTGCTTGTCTATTATGCCAAGCTTGTCCAAGGTTCATTCGTGCAAATGGGGGACGCCCTTTTTTTTATTTACACAACCCGCGGTGAATTAGAGGCTGGAATTGAAGAGAAATCATTACTGCAAATTCTTGATGATGCGTATTTGCACAGCAAATTGTATATTCGAATCGGAGTCGGCTACGGCGTAACAGCAAATGAGGCTGAGCAGCATGTACGGCTTGCATTAAAATATGCGCGTAAACATAAAGTATCAAAACTCGTTATTGTCAATGAAGAAAAGGAAATAATGGAGCAATCAGGTGAAATAAATGGTCTTTTCGCAGATCAGCGGTTGAATGATGAGAGATGGGAAAAAGTGGGGAGAATTGCCAAAATCAGCCCTAACGTTCTCTCAAAAATTGAAGGGAAGGCTGTCCGGCAGGGAAAAGAAGTGGTAACAACACAAGAGCTTTCCCAATGGTTAAATGGAACAGAAAGAAATGCGCAGAGAATTATTACACAATTAGAAAGTGCCGGCCTGGCAAAAGTGATCGGAATAAAGCATTCTGGCGGCAGAGGTAGGCCGCGAAAAGTGTACAAGCTGCATTTTTTAAAAAAATAACAAATTAATATAACGGTTAGTCCCAAAAACGGGGATATTATTCATAAAGTTGTACAATAACACAATATATTGTGCTCATTAATTTGTTTTATCCACTATATGTTGTGGCAAAGATGTAATTATGACCTTTTTAGGGTTGAACCATATAACAAGAAAACAGATTCTTTACCGTCTGCACAGGAATAAACAGAGCAATCAATGAACAAAGCTATATTTGCCAAAATTACTACAAAGTCTATAGATTAACAAACTAAGCAGCTTAACAGAGGCCTGATTCCAGAAGTCAGAGGTCAATTTAGAGGAATAATGTTAAAGCAAATGTCTGAAGATTTTATCGCAGATTAAGGGGCAGTAATCCCCCCGCCTCAAAAATAGAGGTGAAACCATTCATTATAGGCGGGGGATAAACTGCCCCTAAAAGCCCGATTGGTGAAATGAGGTTTTTCTTAGGGCTTCAGCCTTTAGAAAAATCAGTCAGGCTATG
>JAGKQJ010000059.1 GCA_017898095.1 Bacillaceae bacterium Marseille-Q3522
CTCAAAAATGGAGGTGATACCAGTCATTTTAGGTGGGGGATAAACTGCCCCTAAAAGCCCGATTGGTTCAACTAACCATCAGTGGGGGATGAAAGAAAACCCCCACTGATGGAAGTTTCACTTTATGAATATTAGAAAGAATTACATTTTTAAAAATATTGTGAAATATTCTTACAAAAGACTTGTCTTAAGATGATCTTCTTATTATGATTAATAACGTTAAAAAAAATAAAAAGAATTAATTCAAGGAAAGTGATGGGAATTTTAGCAGTAACTAGGATATAATAAAAATCCTTTTTACGGAATAGAATAGGAACTATTCCGTTAGGTATTAAACCAATTGAAGCTGACGGGGAATGTAAGCCGTGTTTTTTACCAAATCAAACTTTCATTTAGAAAGGTATTGTAACGTTCAAATTCGATTCATAGATCACGGAGAAAGGGGATTTGTATGTGACAACAGAATTTGAGAAAACTTCTAAACAGGTAACTTCGGAAATACTTCTTCAAGCGGGAAATACTGGCGAAGAGGTGCGTAATTTACAACTGCAGCTTCAACGCTTAGGCTACTATTTAGTTGCTGATAGTCAATTTGGAATGGAAACACAGTGGTTTTTAAAAGATTTCCAAATACAGTCGGGGATACCTGATAACGGAATGTATGACACAAAAACAGAAATCTCTATACATAAAGCGCTGCAAGGAGAGACAGAAATTACTCCAGGGAAAGCGATTCACTTAAATATGTCTGACCAAACTGTTACGAATCCGGATGATTTATTGGTTTTAGTGACGAAAACAAGAAATTTGCCCTCAAATTATGAACCCGATGATTTAGTTTTAGTAAATGTTCCACATGTTTTTCATGGTGATAATCTTCCGAATAAAAAATTGCAGAAAGTTGCGGCCAATGCGCTTGAAGAGCTTTTTACTGCGGGGAAACAAGAGGGAATGCAGCTTTTTGCCCGTTCCGGATACCGTCCATATGAAATGCAGGTAGAAATTTTTGCAAGAAACATAGAAAAGAAAGGAGAAGAAAAAGCGAATCAATACAGTGCCCGACCCGGTCAAAGTGAGCATCAAACCGGTCTGGCGATGGACGTAACCTGTCCGGAAGTCGAAAATCAATTAACAGCTTCATTTGCGGAGACAAAGGAAGGGAGATGGATAAAGAAATATGCAGCAGATTTTGGGTTTATTATCCGTTATTTGAAGGGAAAGGAAAAAATAACAGGATATCTATATGAACCATGGCATCTCCGCTATGTAGGAAAGGAGCCGGCACAGGCAATTACTTCGCAAAATCTGACATTAGAAAAGTATTTACTTGTCCATTTATGATTGCAAATTAGGAAAAGGAAAAGGAATAAATGCTTAAAACGGTTTCTACCATTGTATCTTTGATTGCGTTAAGTTCCGGCTTAACCACTTTTCTAACAGCCGGTTCTTTCACAGTGTTGTCATGGGTGAACTCCTTATTTATATTATCTTTACTTTTACTCCTTATCGGGTTAACGATCATGATTGTACAGGGTGGATTTTTTTGGAGCTTTCATCGTTTTTTACAAAAAATAAGTAAATCGAACCAGGTAGTACAGGAAATCGAGGGAAAAAGAACTGGGGAGCCGATACCTTACAAAAGGAACAATAACTTTATTAGATCCATCGTTGTTTTAGGAATGATTCTAGTCTTGTTTTCTCTGATTCTCTCATATTTTATCTCTATATAGAGTTTCTTTGCTAAGTAAAAACTGCGTAATTCGAAATAAATGCTCGATAAGTAGTAAATGGACTTCATTTTTTTAGAAGGGGGCATAGAAATGTGGCGCTATTTACTAAGACGTGCCGGTTATATGTTATCTGCTTTATTTATCATTGTAACCTTGACCTTCTTGCTGATGCAGCTTTTGCCGGGTACCCCATATGGCAACGTTGATGAATTAACGGAAAATCAGATCGCACTTTTGAATCAAAAATACGGTTTAGACGATCCGGTTGCATTACAGTATGTGAAATATTTAGGGAACTTGCTTCAAGGTGATTTAGGGAATTCATTCCAGTCAGGGGGACGTTCTGTCAATGACATTATTGGAGAACGCATCGGACCTTCCGCATTAATCGGGATGCAGGGATTAGTCTTTGGAGCGATTGTCGGATTATTGTTGGGAATATTATCGGCACTTCGGCATAATACTTTTTTGGATTACGGATCTGTAATTGTAGCGGTACTGGGGATGTCCATTCCTTCTTTTATTTTTGCAGCTCTTATGCAGTATTACATCGGAGTAAAACTGAGATGGTTACCTCCTGCATTATGGGAAGGATATGAAAATACAATTATGCCAAGTATAGCACTGTCGGTTGCTGTTATGGCGACGGTTGCAAGGTTCATCCGAACGGAAATGCTTGAAGTTTTAGGCCAGGATTATGTGATAACAGCAAAGGCAAAAGGAATCAGCAGACAAAAGATCGTTGTCAGGCATGTCATTCGAAATGCGCTTATTCCGGTTTTAACGATGTTAGCACCTCTGACAGTTAATCTGTTAACAGGTTCATTAGTGATTGAACAAATTTTTGCGGTGCCTGGAATAGGAGAACAGTTTACTTTGTCGATTATGCTTAATGATTATAGTGTCATAATGGGAATAACGATCTTTTATAGTGCCGTATTTATCGTCGCCATCTTTTTAGCAGACCTGTTTTACGGTGTACTGGATCCGAGAATTCGGCTGGATGGGAGGGATCATGCATGAAACAAGATATGAATCTGATTACAGATAATTTATTCGTCCCAGAACCGTTCACAGAACATGCGGATGATAAGACAGACGATATACCGCAAATCTTTTTAAGTGATGCCTGGAATCGGCTGCGACAGAATAAGGGAGCGTTTATATCTATCATACTAATCATATTATTAACTGTTTTGTCGATTATTGGCCCTATTTTTTCCGGGTACACCTATTCAGACCAGAATTTGGCTCATGCAAATTTATCACCAAAAGTTCCCGGTTTAGAATGGCTCGGTTTAAATGGAAAGGATATGAATGGCAGTGATCAATACGAGGCTAGGGGTATTGAAGAAAGCTATTGGTTTGGGACAGATCAATTTGGCCGCGATATTTGGACAAGAGTTTGGACGGGAATGAGAATTTCACTTTATATTGCGTTACTGGCCGCGGTTCTTGATCTTATCGTCGGCGTTATTTATGGTGGTATTTCAGCATTTTATGGCGGACGAGTAGACAATATTTTGCAACGGATTATTGAAATATTAATAGGAATACCTAATCTTATTCTTATTATATTGTTCATCCTAATTCTTGAACCGGGAATCATCTCTATCACACTAGCAATGGTCATTACCGGTTGGGTAAACATGGCTCGTGTTGTACGAGGAAAAATTCTGCAGCTGAAAGGGCAGGAGTTTATTTTGGCATCCCGTACATTGGGTGCAAGTGATTGCCGCCTTATCATGAAACACTTACTTCCAAACTCATTTCCACCAATTATTGTAACATTAATGTTTACGATTCCATCAGCCATCTTTTTTGAGGCTTTTCTAAGCTTTATTGGATTAGGACTTCAACCGCCGTTGGCTTCTTTAGGTGTTCTTATTGAGGATGGCTTTAGGTCGATGCAACTATTCCCTTATCAAATGATATTTCCGGCTATTGTTATCAGTCTCATAATGATTAGTTTCAATGTCTTGGCAGATGGGTTACGGGATGCATTTGATCCAAAAATGCGAAAGTAAGAGGGGTGTTAGATAATGGCAGAAAAAATATTGACGGTGCATGATTTAGATGTTTCTTTTCGAACCTATGGCGGGGAAACAAATGTTTTAAGAGGTGTGAATTTTTATGTAAAAGAAGGAGAAACGTTAGCAATTGTAGGGGAATCAGGTTCCGGTAAATCAGTTACAGCTAAAACTATTATGAAATTGCTTCCGAAACAGAATAGTGTGATGAATCGGGGAGCAATCATTTTTGAAGGGAAAAACTTATTGAAATTTAGTGAAAGAGGAATGCGAAAAATACGAGGTTCAGAAATTTCGATGGTTTTCCAAGATCCAATGACTTCATTGAATCCAACGATGACAATTGGAAAGCAAATAATGGAAGGACTTCGTGAACACGAGTCTTTAACAAAAAAAGAAGCATATGATAAAGCCGTTCTTTTACTTGAAATGGTTGGGATTCCGAATTCGAAAGAGCGGATGAAAGAGTACCCGCATCAATTTTCAGGAGGGATGAGACAAAGAGTAGTAGTTGCAATTGCCGTTGCCTGCCATCCGAAAATCTTAATCGCAGATGAACCGACAACTGCTTTAGATGTTACCATCCAGGCGCAGATACTAGATTTGATGAAAAATCTCCAAAAAAGTTTGAATACTGCGATTATTATCATTACACATGATCTAGGAGTGGTAGCGAATATGGCGCAGCGGGTAGCCGTTATGTATGCGGGTGAAATTGTCGAAATAGGCACGGTTCATGAAATTTTTTACAAACCGAAGCATCCGTATACATGGGGGTTGCTGGCTTCGATGCCTAAATTAAATGGAAATCGAAACCAGCGGCTTGTTCCGATTACAGGATCACCACCTGATTTGAGTCAGAGGATTGAAGGATGCTCATTTGCGAAAAGATGCCCCTATGCAATGAAAGTTTGTCATCGGTATTCGCCAGATTCCACTGTGATATCTGATTTGCACTCTGCATCTTGCTGGCTGCTGGATGAACGGGCACCAAAAGTACAGACTGCTGATGAAATGAGAGTGGTTCATCATGGTTCGTATTGAAAATATTATCGAAGTAAATCATTTGAAAAAACATTTCACACTGAAAAAGGGCAGAGTGTTACAAGCAATCGATAACGTCTCCTTTTCAGTTGCGAAAGGGGAGACATTGGGAATTGTCGGAGAATCAGGCTGTGGAAAATCAACGTTAGGGAGGACAATTACCCGTATCTATCGTCCTACTTCCGGGGAAATAACTTTTGCCGGAAAAAATATTGCCGGCAAATTAACAGCAGCCGAAGAAAAAGCATTTCAAAAAAAGGTACAAATGATTTTTCAAGATCCTTATTCATCCCTTAATCCGAGAATGACAGTTCGTGAAATTATCGCAGAAGGTATCATTATCCACGGGACACAGCTGAATCGGAAAGAACTGGAGGAGCGGGTCTATAAATTATTAGAAATCGTTGGACTGAATAAGAAGCATAGTAACCGTTATCCTCATGAATTTAGCGGCGGGCAACGGCAACGAATTGGAATCGCAAGGGCTCTGGCAGTTGATCCCGAAGTAATAATTGCTGATGAGCCGATTGCTGCACTGGACGTATCTATTCAAGCGCAAATTGTAAATTTATTAATAGAACTACAGCAGAATAAGGGATTGTCATATTTATTTATTGCCCATGATTTGTCAATGGTTCGCTATATTAGCGACCGTGTAGCAGTGATGTATTTAGGAAACTTCGTCGAAATGGCTGCGAGTGACGATTTATATAAAGAGCCGTTACACCCTTACACACAGGCTCTTTTATCAGCGATACCGGTTGCGGATCCAATAATCGAACAGTCCCGGGAAAGATTTATTTTAAAAGGAACGAATCCAAGTCCGGTGAACCCGCCAAGCGGGTGCCGCTTCCGGACAAGGTGTCCGATGGCGATGGATATCTGTGCCGAAGCCTCACCGAAATGGAGAGAGGTGACATCAAATCACTATGTTTCTTGTCACCTATTTGAATGAACACTTTTCTGAAAGAAAAAACTTTCGGAATATAAGGAGAGACTATCTTCTCCCAGATAAAAAATCCTTGAAAGCTTCACGAAAGCGTGAAAAACTTAATCCTTTTAAACATCAATTGCTAAATCTTTATTGGAATTCAGAATGTTCTGGAAGTAGAAGAGTTTAATAGTGATAAATTTTTATGGATAAAGGGAGGAAAAGAAATTGAAAAAAACACGATTGTTACGATCAATGTTTCTCTGTTTTTGTTTGATCTTGACTGCTTGTAATTTTACCGGTTCCGATGAAACCGGAACAGATGAAGGTACGAATAGTGAAGGGCAAAAGGACAAACAAATATTAAATCTTATTGCGACGGAGGAGCTGGCATCATTAGATATTTTAAAAGAGCATGGCGTTCTTACGGTTATCGCAAATTCAATGGAAGGATTATATGCGATTGGCAAAGACCATCAGCCAATTTTAGCAGGAGCCTCCGACCATAAAGTAAGTGAAGACGGATTAGTACACACATTTACAATCCGGGATAATAAATGGAGTAATGGTGATCCTGTTACAGCATATGATTATGAATACTCTTGGAAAAGAACTTTTCGTGAGGTCGGTTATTATAACTACTCATTTGCCGACGCAAAAATATTGAATGCACAAGAAATTATGGATGGTACAAAGTCTCCTGATGAGTTGGGAGTGAAGGCAGAAGATGAGAAAACGTTAGTTGTCACACTTTCAGAACCAAATCCGCTCCTGAATTTTTCAATGGCATTTTCTGCATATTTTCCGGTCAATCAAAAATTTGTCGAAAGCGTCGGAGAAGATTACGGGCAGGAATATGACAAAGTGTTGTATAATGGTCCGTTTGTATTATCTGACTGGAAACACGAGCAAGGCTGGCAATTTAAGAAAAATCCTGATTATTGGGATGCAGATAATGTGAATCTTGAAGAAGTAAACGTCAGTATTGTTAAAGAAGAATCAACGGCGGTAAATCTATATGAATCGAGTAAAGTGGATGCTGTTGAGATATCTTCCTCCTTTATCGATCGCTATAAAGAAGATCCTAATTATAGTACTTCACCGACAGCTTCGATTAGATTCCTGAGATTCAATCACAAGCATGAAGTACTGAGTAACGGGAATATCCGGCGTGCACTCAGCTTTGGCTGGGATAAACAGGCTTTAACCGATGTCATTCTTAAAAATGGTTCTGTATCGACCTATTTCTTAGTTCCGGATATTCCAAAGCTTCCTTCTGGTGACAGCTTCCGTTCATTAAATGGTGATTTTAGCGGAACTTTAGAAGAGGCGCAGGAATATTGGCAACAAGGTCTGACGGAGCTTGGTATTGAGAGTGTGGAAGTAGGTCTCTTAACAGCAGATGAAACGGATGATAAAGCAACAGCAGAATATTTAAAAGAACAGTGGGAAAGCAATTTTGAAGGATTAACCGTCAATATTGTTTTACAGCCGTTCCAAAGCCGTCTTGAGTTGGAAAAAGCCATTGATTATGATATTTCCATGTCCAGTTATACGCCATCAACAGCTGATCCGCTCAATTATTTAAGAATGTGGCGCACTGGTGCAAGTTTTAACAGGATGGATTACTCAAATACTGCGTACGACGAATTAGTAAGCAAGGCGGAAAGCGAGCTTGATGAAGTGAAAAGGTATGAAATGTTAGCGGAAGCAGAACGTATCTTATTTGAAGAAGATGCTGCCATTATCCCGATGTATCAAGTTTCCTCAGCAATTATTCAACGTTCTTATGTCAAAGATCTGATATACCATCCAACAATACCACGATATGATTTAAGATGGGGCTATATCGAGGGAAAAAAATAAACAGCAGGGAAATTCTAAAATTAAAAAAATCATGATACCGTAGTAAACGAATGAATTGTAAATATAGGGTGCGTTAATGGAAAGAAGTTGTTTCTTAAAATTCGGGTTAGTTTGTCTGTTCAGCTAACCCGAATAACAAGGTTAAGACTTTTGTGTAAACAGGGAACAATGATTTAAAAATGAAAAGGAAGTATTGCAAAAGGAGGAGTAATGTTTGAAACCATTTGTAAAGCAAGATGGGCATATCTTAGCGAAAGCACAGGAAATGAAGGAAGAAATAATTAGCTGGAGAAGAGATTTCCATCAGCATCCTGAGCTTGGTTTTGAAGAAGAAAGGACAGCACAAATAGTCGCAAACCATCTCAAAAGTCTTGGTCTGGAAGTGCAAACAGGTGTTGGAAAAACTGGCGTTACCGGTCTTTTACGGGGAAAACAAGACGGTCCGACAATTGCACTTCGTGCCGATATGGATGCCCTCCCGATACAGGATCAAAAAACGACGGAATATTGTTCGAAAGTAACGGGAAAATCACATGCCTGTGGTCATGATGCGCACACGAGTATATTGATGGGGACAGCAAAACTATTAAGTAAAACTGTCTTGATTGAAAAAGGGAATATAAAGTTTATTTTTCAGCCGGCGGAAGAAGGAATAGGCGGTGCCAAATCAATGATAGAGGCTCGTGTGCTGGGAAAACCGAAAGGCGATGCGATTGCAGGGCTTCATGTCAATAACGGCACCCCGACAGGTAATATTTCACTAGTACGAGGTGCAGGCTGCGCAGCTGCGGATACCATTCGTATTAAAATCATCGGGAAGGCCGGGCATGCTGCCTATCCTCATCGAACGATTGATCCGATCAGTATTTCCGGAGAAATAATTTCTGCTTTGCAGCAAATCGCGAGCCGCCAAGTGGATCCATTGGATTCTGTGGTAGTTACGATAGGAAAAATCGAAGGGGGAACAGCTACAAATATTATCGCCCCTGATGTCACCATGATTGGCACTGTAAGAACACTTAATCCGGCATTACGGGAAGAGATGCCGGAGCGAATTGAAAAACTGGTAAAGGGGATAACGGAAGGATTTGGCGCCAGTTATAAGTTTCATTACAGAATGGGAGCACCATCTATACTAAATGATGATGCTCTGGTTGATTTAATGCAGGAAACAGCAGACAATGTATTAGGAGAAAATCATTATAAATTGGTTCAGCCATCGATGGGCGGAGAAGATTTTTCTTATTATACCCACCTCGTTCCCGGTGTGTTTTTTCGTTTAGGAACCGGGAATAAAGAGAAAGGAATTGTTCATGGCGGCCACCATCCTTTGTTTGACATTGACGAAGAGGCTTTGCCAATCGGTGCTGCTCTTTTATCAGCTTTTGCCATACAGTTTACAAGAACATCAGTGAATTCATTTCAGCAGGCTCAACTTTAGAAATCACGTGACACATTGATTGGAACCTCCCCTCTGAGCTTCACTTAGGGAGAGGGGATTAAAAGAAAAATCATCGGATTTGAAGAAAAGAGGGGAAAGGAAATGAGCAGGCATTTACTTGAAGCAGAGGACCTATTGGCATTAAATTTTACCGGCGATCCTCAAGTATCTCCAAAAAAAGATCAGATTGCTTATGTGTTAACAAAAATGGACTTAGAAAAAGACGGTTACGGTTCATCCATCTTTGTAAGTGATCTGGAAGGTCAGCAACGGCGTCTTACATACCAATATGATGAGAAAAAATTAATAAAAGATATGTCGCCAAGATGGTCACCTGACGGAGAACAATTAGCTTTTCTATCAAATCGCAGCGGAAGCAATCAGGTTTGGAGCATCTCTTTATCCGGAGGCGAGGCTGTCCCTCTTACCAGTATGAACGGTGATGTAACGGAATATGTGTGGTCTGCAGATGGAACAAAGCTAGCTTTAACAGTAGCTGTCGATGATATACGAGGCGATAAAAGTGACGTGAAGGTGATTATGCGGCTTCGCTACAAAAGAGACGGCACAGCAGCTTTTTTAGAAAAACGCACACATATTTTTCTCTTTGACCTTAAAACTAAAGAATATGCACAAATTACAGAAGGAGATTATGATTTTTATTGTCCGTGTTTTTCCCCAGATGGGAACTCCCTGCTTTATATAGGGTCAAAGCTTGAGGATCAGGAGGTAACCTATATACCTTCTATATGGGAATTTGACTTAGTTAAGAAAGAAGAATCGTTATTTTTTCAAGGAAATGGACCAATCAGATCCATTAGTTTTTCTCCAGATGGAAAATGGGTGGCTTTTATCGGACACGATCAGGGAGAGCAAAGTTCGGCAAATAAAAACCTATGGGTTATTTCTACTTCTAACAGGGAAATTTTCAATGTGACCAAGTCGCTTGATCGTACGGTTGACAATCTGATAAGAGTTGATGCGAAATATGATACTGGAGCCCTTCGGGTTATATGGAATCAGGACAGCTCCGTACTCTTTTTTACAGCGACGAATAAAGGCGGGGTTCAATTATATAATACAACATTAAATGGACAAGTTTCCCAGCCTTTAACAGCTATGAACGGGACGGTCACGTCTTTTGCAATGATTGACGATCAGCAAGCGGTTCTTGTGCAGGCGCATAATCATTCAACAGGAGACATCGTTATTCAAAATACGGAGAATGTAAATGATTGCAGAAAGCTGACCGCCTGGAACGATACCATATTCAGCCAGTTAACATTAAGTACACCAGAAAATTTCCGTTTTAAAAGTTTCGATGGGATGGAAATAGAAGGATGGATTTTACGGCCCGCTTATTTTGAAAAAGAGAAACAATATCCCCTTGTTTTGCAAATCCATGGCGGGCCTCATTCTGCATACGGCTACGGGTTTCAGCATGAATGGCAGCTCATGGCGGCGAAAGGATATGCGATCGTTTATATGAACCCTCGTGGCAGCCAGGGGTACGGGCAGGAATTTGTGAACATGGTTGTAGGTGACTGGGGCGGGGATGATTACAAGGACTTAATGGCCGGTGTTGATTATGCTTTGGAAAATTATGATTTTATCGATAAAAATAATTTATTTGTTACAGGCGCAAGTTATGGCGGTTATATGACGAATATGATTGTCGCTAGAACGGAACGGTTTAAGGCTGCCGTAACACAAAATTCAGTGACAAATCTTTATAGCATGTTTGGCACAAGCGATATCGGTTTTTATTTTAACAGTTGGCAATTAGGAAATGCAGATATGTGGGAAGATGAGGAGAAAGTAATGGAATTTTCCCCGATCCGCTATGCTCGGAATGTTAAAACACCGACCCTTGTGATGCAGAATGAAAAAGATTACAGATGCCCGATGGAACAAGGGGAGCAGTGGTATATTGCTTTACGGCGGTTAGGAGTTGCTACGAAACTGATTCGTTTTCCTGATGAGTCACACGGCATGGCTTCCTCGGGTAAACCGTCCCACCGTCTAGAACGTCTGAAGCATTTGCTTGAATGGTTTGATCACTATAAAGGGGAATAGCAGTTTTCAAAGTCAAGCGAGTTTCTATAAGTTTGATTTCTGACCTCCGCTTTTCTTTGTCCAGCTCCGGGCGCTAAACCGTACGGCTGTTTCGGCATTTGAATCGAAGGCAAAAATCGCCTTCGGTTCAAATGCCTCCAACATCCTATCGGTTTGAACGAGCGCCCTCCGCTTTTCAGATTGTCCAGCTCCGGCGGCTAGCCGCTCGAGGTCTTAAGCCAAACATCCATAAAGTCAAAAAGCGGACTTTATGGATGTTCGTCTTAAGCTTGTCGCGGCTGTTCAACCCGCCTCCGCTTTTCTTTGTCCAGCTCCGGGCGCTATCGGCTCGAGGTCTTAAGCCAAGCAGGAAAAAAGTCAAAAAGCGGACTTTTTATCCTGCTCGTCTTAAGCATGTCGCCGATGAACAAGCGCCCTCCGCTTTTCTAATTACTGTCTAGTAAAAGGTGTTGTTTTATCTTATAATAGTGAAATATACTCACTTTACTAGGTGGTTGGAAAATGGAAGATCGTGTTTCTTTAAGAGAAAAAAACATTATTTTTATCGGGTTTATGGGGGTAGGGAAGACCACAATTGGCAAAGCGGTCGCAAAAAAATTATTTCGCGATTTTGTTGATATTGACGTTGAAATAGAGAAGCAATTCGGAATGCCTGTTTCAGAAATATTTAATCGATATGGTGAAAAGGTTTTTAGGGAGAAAGAAAAGCAATTAATCACTGAGCATTGCAAAAAAAAACTGCAAATTATCTCTGTCGGAGGTGGCGCATTTTTACAAGAAGAGGTAAAAAAAATCTGTCTGGCATCCTGTATCGTATTTTATTTAGATTTATCATGGGAATCCTGGAAAGAAAGAATAAGCTTAATTGTCGACAGCCGCCCCGTATTAAAAGGAAAATCAATTGATGATATGGAAGATCTTTTTCATAAAAGAAAAGAAATTTATGCTTCCCATCATTCAAAAGTAACCACTGATCATAAAAATATCGAAGAAATTGCAGACTATATTGTGGAATCCCTTAAATGGGCATGGGAAATATATGAGGCATAAACAGAGTGTTCTTCAATGGATTCGGGCACGAGGTGATAAGTTTGAGCGACACAGTAAAAATAAGAGGAATAGCGATAGGTGAAGGAATTCCAAAAATATGTGTCCCTATAGTTGGAAATACACTTGAGCAATTGAAAGAAGAGGCTCTGACAGTGACAGATTTAGACATAGATATCATTGAATGGAGAGCGGATTTTTTTGAGCACATCGAAGATCAGAAAGAGACGATCGCTGCACTTTCCGAAATTAGGAAGCTAATTGGTGACATTCCGTTACTATTCACTTTCAGAAGTACGAAAGAAGGCGGTAATAAAGAACTCGGGACTCCTGCTTATTTAAAGCTAAATAAAGCTGTAATCTCATCAGGATTAGCGGATATGATTGATGTTGAACTATTCAATGACGAAAAGCTTGTAAAAGAAATCATAGCCTTTGCACATGATAATGATATTGCCGTTATCATTTCCAATCATGATTTCCAGCAAACACCAGCGAAAGAAGAAATCATTTCCCGGCTTCAAAAAGCGTTGGATTTAGGGGCCGATTTTCCGAAGATTGCGGTAATGCCAAATAATGCAGCGGATGTGCTTACACTTTTACAGGCAACCAATATAATGAAAGAAAAATATCCGAAAAAGCCGTTTATTACAATATCGATGGGAGGAACCGGCGTTATCAGCCGCATGGCAGGAGAGGTTTTTGGATCAGCGTTAACATTTGCTGCAGCAAAAAAAGCCTCTGCACCAGGCCAAATAGCCGTTGCCGAACTAAGAAAGATTCTGGCCGCTCTGCATAACTGTATAGAAAATTCATAAAAAGCAGAAAGGTCGGGGCTTAAGATTTGCGCAGCGGATCGGGCTTCCATAGGATGTGATAAGTACTGTGTTGTGTTCTAAATTGTTAACAAATACTCCATCTGATTATATGAAACGACAAAAACAGTCCGATATTTTGCAGGGTCGTACTGTTTTTTTCTGTCCAAAAATTGTTTTTGGTCAATCAAAATCTTTTTAACAAACAATTTTATTTATACTGAAACATTCTCCTTCATTTGCTAAACTGAAGAATAGATGGTAACCAGTTCAATACAATAGATGATTGGTGTAAAAGGTGGAGAATTATATGGATACATCATTGGAAATGTTGATACAATTATTTGAGCGGGCTGCTCTTTTGTTAATCTGTCTGTTTTTTATTACGAGGATTCCCCGATTTAAGGAATTGCTGCAAAAAAAACATCATTCCCCGGTAGACATCGTTATCATATCGCTTATTTTTTGCAGTTTTGCCATATTTGGAACATACTCTGGCATTGAAGTCGAAGGTTCACTTGTAAATGTGCGGATTATCGCAATTGTTGCCGGAGGCATATTATTTGGTCCCTGGGTTGGGATCGCAACAGGTGTTGTATCCGGAGTACACAGGTATTTAATTGATATCGGCGGTATTACTTCCATTCCGTGTTTAATAACGAGCATATTAGCAGGGATCATTTCCGGGTATATTAGCAGGAAGGGAAAGGATCATATTCGCTGGATCGTTGGGATTGCAGCGGGCATGATATGTGAAATATTGACAATGTTGCTTATTCTCCTATTTGCCGCTCCGATTTCCGCAGGGATGGAAATCGTTTCAAAAATTGCATTTCCAATGATTGTTGGGGAAGTGAATACCGGACTGATTGTTCTTCTTGTAAAAAGCGTAGAAGGAGAGAAAGAGTTAATTGCCGCTAAACAAGCAAAATTAGCACTCGATATAGCCAATAAAACACTCCCCTATTTTCGTTCCATTAATACGGAATCGTTAATAAAAATCTGTACGATTATAAAAAACGACATTAAAGCGGATGCTGTAGCGATAACCGATACACATAATATTCTTGCTTATGTCGGATTTGGCGAAGAAAGATACCAAATCGGACATGAAATTATCAGCGACTTAACGAAAGAAGCAATTCGCACCGGAAAAATTACGATACGAGACCGCATTGCAGATCAGAATACTCCGGAAATTCAGTACTTGCTAATTATTCCGCTTCAGGAAAGAGGAGTGGTGACAGGGGCGTTGAAAGTTTATTATCGAAAATCATATAAAATTACTCATTCGTTGCAGACAATGGCGATAGGGCTAGCACAAATCATATCTACTTTAATGGAGATCTCAAGGATTGAAGAAATGAAGCAGGCTGCGAATAAGGCGGAATGGAAAGCACTGCAGACGAAAATAAATCCGCATTTTCTTTTTAACGCATTGAACGCGATTGCCTCTACAACCAGGAGAAATCCAGATAAAGCACGTAATTTGATTACCAATTTATCCAGTTTTATGCGTTATAATCTTGAACTGAATGATGAGTTTATCGATATTCACAATGCCTTGCAGCAAGTACGTGATTATGTCGAGATTGAAAAAGCACGTTTTGGCAGCCGCCTGCAGGTCGAATATGATATCGACGAAGTTTCTGTACGTATTCCTAGCCTTCTTATCCAGCCGTTAGTAGAAAACGCGATTAATCATGGCATTTTAAAAGTGAAAGGTCAGGAGACAGTCACGATTGCAGTAAAAGAAATGCAGGATAAAGTACGTATCAGTGTAAAAGATACCGGAGCCGGTATTTCTGAAGAGGTGATCCGCCGGGTATATAAAGATGATATGCCGGTAAACCAGATTGGCTTGTATAATGTTCATAAACGTGTAAAGCTGATTTACGGAGAAGGTCTCGTTATAAAGAGACTGGAGCCAGGTACGGAAGTATATTTTGATGTTACGAAGAATTGAGAAGCCTTTAATGTATGTTGATTTTCAAAGTGAATTTATTACAAAGGGGTTTAAATATGAAAGCAATCATTGTCGAAGATGAAGTGCCTGCTCGTGAAGAGTTGGAATATTTAATTCAAACGTACAGTGACATTGAAATTACGAATAGTTTTGAGGATGGGCTGGATGTCTTGAAATATTTACAGGATAACGAAACAGATGTCATTTTTCTCGATATAAATATTCCTTCCTTGGATGGAATGCTGTTGGCAAGTAATATTAGTAAGTTTGCCAAAAAGCCCTATATCGTCTTTACCACCGCCTATAAAGAGCATGCCGCGCAAGCTTTTGAACTGGAAGCGTTTGATTACATATTAAAACCTTTTGATGAAAAACGGATCGCGGCAATGCTGGAAAAATTAGAAGCGGCTTATAAACGTGATCATACCGGTGAAAGAAGCGATCAGGAGAAAGTTTACGAAAGATCAATGGCACAGAACAGTACGAAGAGAGTGAATTTACGTAAAAATGAAAAAATTATTGTTACAGATGCAGATAATATCTATTATTGTTCTGCCAGCGAAAAAGTAACACTCGTCTATACAAGGCAGGAAGAATACACGATGCCGATGAGCATATCCGAATTTCATACGTTATTGCCTCAGGAAATGTTTTTCCGTTGTCACCGCTCGTATATTGTTAATTTGTCCAAAATACGTGAAATTGTTCCGTGGTTTAATCAGACGTACTTATTACGTTTAAGCGATTTAAAGGCGGAAATACCGGTTAGCAGGAGCAAGGTAAAACAGTTTAAAGAATTAATGAATCTATAAATTCCCTGTACGTCGGCCGGCAAAATTCGCCACGTCCTGTGGCAAAGCCGGCACTAGAACGTCCTGTACGTCGGCCGGCAAAATTCGCCACGTCCTGTGGCAAAGCCGGCACTAGTACTTCCTGTACGTCGGCCGGCAAAATTCGCCACGTCCTGTGGCAAAGCCGGCACTAGTACTTCCTGTACGTCGGCCGGCAAAACCCGCCACGTCCTGTGGCAAAGCCGGCACTAGTACTTCCTGTACGTCGGACTCCTCTAGTGTGTGAAATTTTACTTTATCGTAGATTAAGGGGCTGTAATACCCCCGTCTCAAAAGTTTCACTTTATGATGGGAAGGATGCTATTCATTCCAAATTATATGTATTTCATTCTGAAACCGATTTCCTTTCTTTTATCCGTATTATAATTTTCACTGTAAGGGATAATAAAGATCTACGCTACGATGAATGATGTTCCCTTACAAGCATACCTGTGATCTACGATAACCTGGAAAAGAAAGAGGAGATCAAAATGAAAGAAAAAACAGGAAATCGCTGGTTTATTGTTTTCGGAACCATTATAGTACAGATGGGACTAGGTACTGTTTATACGTGGAGCTTGTTTAATCAACCGCTGGTGGATCAATTTGGTTGGGAACTGAGTTCAGTAGCGATTACTTTTTCCATTATGAGTTTCGCCCTTGCATTTTCGACTTTATTTGCCGGTAAATTGCAAGATAAATGGGGAATACGACGTCTAATGATTTTTTCCGGTATCCTTCTTGGCGGAGGATTCATTCTTAGTTCGTTTGTTTCTTCCCTTTGGATGCTTTATATAGTAGCAGGAGTGATTGTCGGCTTTGCCGATGGAACAGGCTACATTACATCTTTATCAAATATAATCAAATGGTTTCCGGAAAAGAAGGGCTTAATCTCCGGACTTTCCGTCGGTGCTTATGGCACAGGAAGCCTGCTTTTTAAATATGTAAATTCTGCATTAATTGATGCATTTGGCGCATCACAAGCGTTTTTCTATTGGGGTTTAATTGCGCTCGTCTTAATCGTCGGCGGTGCGTTGCTTTTAAAAGATGCCCCGGAACATGAAACTGTTTCCGGAGTAACTCCAGTAAAAAATTACACGGTGAAGGAAATGTTGAAAACAAAGCAAGTTTATCTCTTGTTTGTGATCTTTTTCACAGCATGTATGAGCGGATTATACCTGATCGGGATCGCAAAAGACATTGGTGTCAGTCTCGCACACTTAGATGTTGTCACGGCTAGTAACGCAGTCGCATTGGTAGCGATATTTAATACGATTGGCAGAATCATTCTCGGTGCTTTATCAGATAAGGTTGGGCGTTTGAAAGTCGTATCGGGTACGATGCTCGTAACAGCTGCAGCTGTCCTAACTCTCAGCTTTGCCGAGCTTAACTACCCGTTATTCTTTGCTTGTGTAGCCGGAATTGCTTTTTGCTTCGGTGGAAATATTACCGTTTTCCCGGCAATTGCTGCTGATTTCTTTGGCTTGAAAAATCAAAGCAAAAACTATGGTGTTATTTATCAGGGCTTCGGCTTAGGAGCTTTATCAGGAGCATTAATTGCAGCAGCTCTGGGCGGATTTTTGCCAACCTTCCACGTGATTGCGGTCTTATGTCTGCTTTCCTTTGTAATCACATTAAGCATCAAAACTCCGGGACAGGAAGAGGCACAAACGGAAAGAAAAAATGTACGCCACATGCGCCCGGATACAAAAGTAGGGTAATATTTGGTTTGCAGGGGCTGTCCAAAAAGTTGATTATTCAACTTTTGGAAGCCCCTTTTTTATATTTAGGGAGTTTTCATATTGGATCTTTTGCAGCGATTGATTTTCTAATTTCAGATCAAGAAAAGCCCGTTGAGTGGTCAAAAGATGCTATAATGAAGGATATTCATTGGATAAACGCCTGTGAGTTTTAGTATTAAGATACATATTTTTAGAGAAAAAAACTGTGAGAAATAGTGGTTTGCCGAAATTTTTCCCGCCAATTTTGTCCGATATTCTGTTGGAATAGAGCATATTGAGGATTTAAAGGCAGATATGCTGCAAGCGTTAAAAACTGTGTAAATTGCTTTTTCTAAAATAGATGACGTAATGTCTTCATAAATAATCGATTTAGATGACTCATCATATGTAGAGGTGTAATTTTTGGAACTATTAAATGGTACAAAAAATCCGGCGAAAATTCAGACAATGAAAAATATAGTAAATAATATGGGAATTGATATTATTGGCTTAAATGATACAAGGTGAATATTTAATGGATCTGATCACGATAACGGAAGAACAGAAAAAAATGAAACAGGGGATTCAAAATTTTTTTAGACGGATATTATAATCATATTACAACAAAATGATTGAAAAAACGTTTGAATCAAGGGAAACGTTTTTTTTGTTTCGTATTCCTTTTGTGGCGAAATAGGTTGTTCATAAGCTGAAAAAATAACCTTTTGAAACAATCCTTTTTTGTTATGTATGATAAATTTTTTCATGAAGTAAAACGAACCGGCAGATCAAAAATCATAAAAATAAAGCTTGACGAAACATGTATATACAAGTTATAATGAAAACGCAATCAGAACTTGTATATACA
>JAGKQJ010000005.1 GCA_017898095.1 Bacillaceae bacterium Marseille-Q3522
GTAACGGGGAGCGCCTCGAGCATGTGAATGCAGCCAGAAGTCATTTGCTGACATTGCAAAATGAAGAAGATTTATTTCATATTGAAGTTGTAAAATTTTTAAAAAATACTGCAAATAAATTAGCAGAATTTGCTGATATCAGGGAAGAGGAAGATGCTTACGTCCTTTTAACCGAAGATGGTGTCATTTATAAAATTTTTAAAACTCCTGATTTTCATGATTATTATCAGCTCTACCGTGTTCAGATTCAAGTAGAGAATAATAGTGTTATTTACGGATATATCAAGGTATGAAAAGGAAGAAGACGATGATAAAAAATAAGAGAGGTGTCACTTTACTGGAATTGTTGCTTGCTCTCGCTCTTTCGGGGATCGTAACTTTGATTATTTGCGGCGTTTTTTTTCAAGGAATCCGATTTTCAAACATCATAAGGGAAAAAACGTCTTTGCAGCAGGAAGCCAACCGTGTCATCACGGAATTAACGAGACTGCATCAAACAACTGTGACACCTTACACGGTCAGTTGCAATGCATCCTCGTGTACAGTCACATCGGAAGACGGTAAAGAAATAGCAATAGATAACAGAAACTACATCTATACACTTTCCATTGCTGATAGAGAATTCCTGCCCGTTACCATTGATCCGGAAAAACAGGATTTAACGATTACGGTCACGATTACCGATAAAGAAGATCCATCCCTGCAATATGAAATCAGTACGGTTCTTGCAAAAATAAATAACTAGATACAGAACGGGGAAATTTTTGATGGATAATTTTTAACAGTAGGAAAAAAGAAACGGCCAAGAAGTTGAAAATTTTAAAGCGTAAAGTGGGGAGAACAGCATGCTAAAGCAGGAAAAAGGTCACTCATTGCTAGTTGTGTTGCTTGTGGTAACTGTTTTTTCGATCCTCTTTCTCACGATAATGGGTGCATCGATCCATCATGCAAAGCAAATTACATATACAGAAAGAGAGGGACAGGCAGTTTCTCTCGCGGAGATGGGGATTGTCTTCTATCAAACGATTATCGAAAATGAATGGAAAGTGGCAAAGGCGGAGATTGAGGAGCAATTAAAGGCAGATCTTATGCATCAATCGTTCAGTGAGGAAGCGTTGATAAAAGCAGCTACTGATAAATGGGAGGAAAAACTGGCGCAAATTCCATTGCCGGAACCTGTTATTGTCGATTCTGTGACCAAGAGCTCTTATGAAATTAGCAATCCAAAAATAGAGAATACAAACAATGGACTTGCCGTGACTTATACGAGCACCGGTATTCAGGATACCCATCGCCTTTCCTTAGATGCACGAGTCAGATTATTGATTGATTCTGTCCTGGTGGAAACAGCGGATACCCCGCCGCCGGAAAACGCAGATCCGGACAGTCCTGTTTTTGACGATTTTCTCATGACAGATCCCGGTCCGTTAGCTGCATGCCCGCCGAGCAGGAATCCGTCCGAACTTCATTATAACAATATTGATTGCGAACTTACTTTTCAAAATCCTGTTACAAAGAAATTGAATATAAACAATGTAACGATGAAAATCAGCGAGAACATTATCTTTACAACGAAAATAGAGGCAAATAACGCGGAGCTTTATCTGAAAAAAGATCTCGATACAGATATCGAATCGATGAACAATGCAAAAATGTTTATTGGCGGCGACGCTTTTTTTCATACGGTGAATAATTTAAATAATATGTTCCTGTTTACAGGAGGAGCAGCAACGTTTCAAACACTAAACAGTTTGAATAATTCTAAATTATATTTGGGAAACGGCGCGACTTTCTATTCATTACAAAACGTAAATAACGCCAAACTTTATGTAAATGGCAATGCTGTTTTCCATGAGGATGTAGGCAATTTTAACAACTCGGACTTATATATCAATGGAGATATGGAAATTAATAAAAATTTCCAGCTACATAACAATGTGAAAGCTTGTGTAAATGGAACCTTAAAGGTAAACGGGACGATCCGGGCTAATAATAATATAAAGATTTTCGTGAGGGATTTTATCGGGAATCAAGCAGATAATGTTGTGAAAATTCCCAATCCGGACGAATTTGTAGAATATTGCGGTCTCTTCCCGCTTCCTCCTGACGGGAACGGACAGGATATTATCACAGACGTGGAATTAATTCTGGAAGATCCCGCGATTTCCACGCAATATTACACGAACCGGAAACAGCAATAGCAAAGGCGGAAAAACAGCATTGGAAAAGGTTTGGATAAGAGAAAGGAGAAGTGAAAATGAAAAATAAGAGTGAAGAGCAGTGGCAGGATCTTTGATTCAGATCTGCCCTCAACTCTTTTTCTTTCATTCATACGGCTCAATATGAAATAAACAATCCGATTGTTCCGTATCTGTAAAGTCAAACTTCTATTTTTGAGGCGAATATTACTGCCCCTTAATCTGCGATAAACTGCGTTTTGCGTAAAAATGCCCTTACTTCTGAGATAAAATAAAGCGAGCCTGTGATCACTAAGATTTCCCCGCAGGATACGCTGCTTACCGCTTCTTTTACTGTATTTTCCCAGTCATTGGATAGATGCTTCCCGGGAGATGAACTAAGCCCATACAAATGCTCTGCTGAAGATGCCCGCGGATAATCAAAGGTAGTAAAGGTAATGCTAGCGGCGATTTTGTCCAATCGTGCGATCATCTTATCGAGTTTTTTATCCTTTAGAGCAGCAAAAATAATCCGGATAGTAAAAGAATGATAACGGTTTTCCAATTCTTCCGCCAGTGCGGTAACGCCCTCGTCATTATGAGCGCCATCTAAAATGATACTGGGATCATGAGAAATTATTTCAAACCTTCCCGGCCAAAAAGCAGCAGACAAGCCGGAGGCAATATCTACTTCACGAAGCGGAAAAAGATCGTTCTTACGTAAATATTTTGCAGCAGCTGCCGCTAATGCCGCATTCTCTGCCTGATAGGCGCCAATCATCTGCAGTTGATACGATTTCTGCTCCTGTTCCATTGTCATCATCGTGAATTGTTCACCATTTTCCAAAGTCGTATGCTCTAAAATGGAAAAATCCTTGCCAAGAACAAATAAAGGTGCTTTTTCCGCCGCCGCTTTTTTCTTAATAACGTCTAAAGCTTCTTGTTGCTTAACTGCCGTAAAAATCGGTACTTCTTTTTTGATAATGCCTGCCTTTTCAAAAGCAATTTCCCGATGTGTTTCACCAAGTATTTGTGTATGATCGAGGCCAATATTTGTAATAATCGCAAGAAGCGGGCAAATAATATTGGTGGAATCCAGCCTGCCCCCGAGCCCGACCTCGAAAACGGCTACATCGATTTTCTCCATATAAGCAAAATAATAAAATGCCATTGCGGTTATGATCTCAAACTCAGTCGGTCCGCCAAGTTCTGTTTTTTCCAGTTCAACAGTCAAAGGGTAGGTAACATTGGCAAGTTTGACAATTGCTTCATCACTAATCGGTTTGCCATTCACACTTATCCGCTCATTAAATTGCTCTAAATAAGGAGACGTAAATGTGCCGGTCTTATAGCCGCCTTTTTCTAATATCGAACGGAGATATGTTACCGTCGAGCCTTTCCCGTTTGTTCCACCAACATGGAGTGTTGTTATTTTTCTTTCCGGATGGTCCATTTTTTCCATCATCCATGTCATTCTCTTTAGCCCTGGCTTCATGCCCAGCCTTAATCGCGAATGAATCCATGCGAGAGCTTCTTCATAAGAACGAAACATTTCTCTTTCCCTACTTTCTGATAACAAACTGAAGTGAGAATGGAAGAGAATAAAATCTTCTCTTCCATTCGTTCCTTTTTATGATACACCCTTTATACGCAAAATAGTCAGTAGATATCAGCTTTGTAATTCTGCGATTCTTGCCTGTACAGCCGCTAATTTTTCACTGTAATCTTGTTGCTTTGCTTTTTCTTCGGCAATGATATTTTCCGGTGCTTTTGCTAAAAAGCCTTTATTGGCTAATTTTTTTTGCACACGTTCCACTTCTTTTGTAAATTTCACTGCCTCTTTTTGCAACCGGGCAATTTCTTCGTTGATATTGATTAACCCTTCAAGCGGCAAGATAATTTCCGCACCGGTTATTATCGCCGTCATTGCTTTTTCCGGTGCCGTAAGATCCGTTCCGAGAATCAACTCTTCCGGATTGCAGAAGCGTTCTAAATAAGCTTTATTTTTTTCTAAAACGAGCAGTGTTTGTTGATCCTTTGCTTTCACATGCAGTTTTATTTTTTTGCTTAATGGCGTATTCACTTCGGCGCGGCTGTTGCGGACAGACCGGATAATCTCCACAAGCAGCTTCATCTCCGCAGCCGCCTCTTCATCATGGAGGCTTTTATCGGCTTGCGGCCATAAAGCAACAGTTATTGACTCCCCTGTATGCGGAAGCTTTTGCCAAATTTCTTCCGTAATAAATGGCATAAACGGATGCAGCAGGCGCATTGTCTGGTCAAGAACATACGCGAGAACGGAACGGGTAACTTTTTTTGCACGATCATCCTCCCCGTATAATGGTAATTTTGCCATTTCAATATACCAATCACAGAAATCATCCCAAATAAAATTATAAAGGGCACGGCCGACTTCGCCAAATTCATAACGTTCCGACAAGCGGGTAACGGTTTCGATTGTTTCGTTGAGCCGTGTTAAGATCCACTTATCGGCAACGGATTTTTCTCCTTGTAAGTCTATATCCGCGATCGTTACCCCTTCTATATTCATGAGAACAAAACGAGATGCATTCCATATTTTATTAGCAAAATTCCACGCAGCTTCAAGCTTTTCAAAACTGAAGCGCAAATCCTGTCCCGGAGATCCTCCGGTTGCGAGAAGATAGCGGAGTGAATCGGCTCCGTATTTTGCAATGACATCCATCGGATCAACGCCGTTGCCAAGCGATTTACTCATTTTCCTGCCTTCCGCATCGCGAATCAACCCGTGAATTAATACATCTTTGAACGGCCTTTTTTCTGTGAATTTTAAGCCTTGAAAAATCATTCGCGAAACCCAGAAGAAAATAATATCATAACCGGTAACAAGCAATTCAGTCGGATAGTACCGTTTATAATCGGCGGCTGTTTGATCCGGCCAGCCCATTGTCGAAAACGGCCATAATGCTGAACTGAACCATGTATCCAGCACATCTTCATCCTGCTTCCAATTTTCCGCATCCTCCGGTGCTATGCGTCCGACATAAATCTCACCTGTTTCTTTATGATACCACGCCGGAATCCGGTGCCCCCACCAAAGCTGCCGGGAAATACACCAATCGCGGATATTTTCCATCCAATGTAAATATGTTTTTTCAAAACGATCCGGTACAAAATGTACCTTTTCTTCTGCTTTTTGCAACGCAATCGCCTTCTCCGCGAGCGGCTTCATTTTTACAAACCATTGTGTGGAAAGATATGGTTCCACCACGGCTCCGCTTCGTTCCGAATGCCCGACAGAGTGAAGATGATCTTCGATTTTAAATAACACTCCTGCTTCCTGCAAATCCTTCACGAGTTGTTTCCGGCATGCAAAGCGGTCCATCCCTTCGTATTTGCCGGCTTTTTCATTCATTGTACCGTCTTCATTCATAACGAGGATCCGTTCCAAATGATGGCGGTTGCCGACCTCAAAGTCGTTTGGATCATGGGCCGGTGTTATTTTAACCGCTCCGGAACCAAATTCCATATCGACATATTCATCAGCAATGATCGGAATTTCCCGTCCGGTAATCGGCAAAATGACTGTTTTGCCAATTAGGTGCTGATAGCGTTTGTCATCCGGGTGAACGGCTACAGCAGTATCACCAAGCATTGTTTCCGGTCGTGTCGTGGCAATTTCGATTGCGCCGGAACCGTCTTTTAACGGATAATTTATATGATAAAACGCGCCTTGAATATCTTTATATATTACTTCAATATCCGATAGTGCTGTTTTTGTCGACGGGTCCCAGTTAATAATATATTCGCCGCGGTAGATAAGCCCTTCATTATATAAAGTGACAAATACTTCGCGGACTGCTTTTGATAACCCTTCATCAAGCGTAAACCGCTCTCTGCTGTAGTCAAGCGCAAGACCGAGTTTCTCCCACTGATCGCGAATATGGGTCGCATATGTTTCCTTCCATTTCCAAGTTTCTCTAAGAAACGCATCCCGTCCTAAATCATAGCGCGATTTGCCCTCGCTTTTCAGTTTTGCTTCTACCTTTGCCTGTGTGGCAATTCCCGCATGATCCATGCCGGGCAGCCATAATACATCATAGCCCTGCATCCGCTTCATTCGGGTAACAATATCTTGAAGCGTTGTATCCCATGCGTGACCTAAATGCAGTTTTCCCGTAACATTTGGCGGCGGAATCACAACAGTATACGGTTTTTTCGTTCCATCATTTTTTGCTTCAAAAAACTTTCCCTTTATCCACCATTGATAGCGGCCTTTTTCAATTTCCTGCGGCTGGTATTTCGTTGAAATTGTCTCCATAAAGACCTGCGGCCTCCTTTGCTTTTTTTGTATATGCTTAAGGTGTATGTTCAAAAAGTTGACATATTGAAGAAAGCGGTAGTTGATTTCACAGCTTCTCTTTTGGACTTTTTGAACAAGCACTAAAAAAAATAAAACCCCGTTCGCCTTAAAAGGACGAACGGGGTTTGGATTCGCGGTACCACCTTTTTTCCAATAGAGAAAACACATGCTGCTTTTCCTATTGGCACTTTATAAAGATAACGGTCTTTTTCCGTCTTTTGCTAATCGGCTTTTTGCCTTTCACAAAAGAAGCTCAAGGGCGACATTCTAACGTATTACTTAGAAAACCTTTCAGCATCCGGTTTTCCTCTCTGCAAGCATTTGACGTTATACTCTTCCCTGTCCATGCAAATTGTATGTTGTACATATATAGTACGAAAAAGCCGGCTTTACGTCAATAGAAAGAAATGATTTTACGCATTATGTATAGGTACGCATGTTTCATTATGAATAATCGGACGTGTAAAAATTTTAGGCACTTATCTTGAAACGGACACATAGAATAAAAGAAAGGACTGGTTTGAGGAGGAAAAAAATTGAGAAGACGATATAATCGCTATGCATTGCCACCATGGTTGCGCAATTTCCGCAATGTTTGCGCACAATTTATTATTCCTATCGGTGTTTTTCAAGCAATACGTACAATCTTACTTCCGAGCATCATCGATATTATATTGCTGACTCTTATTATTTTACTGGCAATTGCTTTGCGTTACGAAATGATATAAGAGCCCGGAAAACCGCTAGTCTTGGGCTCCTTCCTTTACTTCTGCTTGATTCTGCGCCTCTTGTTGCGCTTGTTTTTTTTGCTGTTCTATTTCATTAACACGCATGATTACATATTCTGAATTTTTTAATAACCAATGCTGTTTTTCAAGCTGCTCTGTATATTTTCGTTCATTAACGCGATTTTCTGCCTTATAATAACGTTCCGCCACTTTCATAATCGGACCGGGATGGGCAAAATAGGATAAAAACAGGCTCATTTCTTCGCCCTTTAACGGAAAAAATTTAAAATACGTATAAAGCCAATCTATTGTCTCTTCTGATTGCTTTGGATACGTTTTTAATGTTTTCGCTAAAAAAGGCAGCAAATCCTGAAAAGGTGCCCCTTGCCTTGTTTTCTCAAAGTTACTAAAATATCCGTAGCCGCGGTCATCATATAAAAAATGTTCTGTTGACAGCTTTCCGTGTGTTAAAACAGTTCTTACTTTTTCTGCATCCTTTGAAGCTTCAAACCAATCTCCCAATTTATTTTTTGCGTAGGTCAGTGCCTGATTAATGTCATGATACGATAAACAAAACAATAATTCGAAAGGAGACGGGTACACTTTTCGCTCACATTCACTAATAAATTCATCTATAAATTGTTGTTCCTTTTCATAAACCAATGTCATCTTTTCATAATGCTCAGTCCGTTCTTCCTTTGAAACTTTAACTTCTTGGACTGATAGTGTATGCATTCGTGCTAATTCGCGTAATAACAGGCGGTGCCGTTCCGCCCGATTCTCACGTTCTTCATTTGGAAGCCATGGCATTAAATAATACAGGCTCCTTTCGTGTAATACAGCATACCGGCCATCAGTAGTCGGATAAATCGGAACGATACGGTGATAACCTTTTTGATACAAAGTTTGCACATGACGGATAAAATCAGTTCCATGCTGAGGCTCGATTTTTTTTAAAGCAAATGTTCCATTATTACCGTAAATCTTATGAACCTTGCCAAATCTCTCGACAAAATGAGGCTCAATCCCATAATACGTTAAAATCGGTTTTACAGTTGACAGCTGATCGGCTTCACGCAAAAAGGTACCTGCCGGCAATAACATAGAAAATAATCTATATCCGCTCTTATTTTGCAGCAGGCATCTCACCTCTCTTTTACGAGATTAAGAGCGCAATCTTCAGTGAACTCGGTTCAGAAAACTGAAACTTCGGGGAAGCAGGCGGAGACTCTACTCCACCTGATTGTGAAATCCCACCTACGCTTCGCTTAGAGGTAGGGGTTTTACTGCCCTTTAATCTGCGATAAAAAAATGCAGGCTGGCAGGCACACTTAACCTGCTAACCTGCTTCGAAATTATATTCCCTGTTTTCCCGGTTCATGAGCCTGTTATGAAATAATTATTTTTGTGCGGCCTGGACAGGAACATAGAGTACCTGCCCCTCATAAATGTCATGATTTAAATCGAGTTCATTCACACGTATTAGCTGCGTGGCGGAAATGTCATACCGTTCGGCTAACAGATCGATTGTATCGCCTTGTTGAACAATACACACTTTTAACCGGGAATGTGTTTCTTCATCTTTTCTGGCGAAAAATTCAGTTAATGACATACTGTTTTTCTTTTTCTTCTTTGTTTTTTTCGTTTTTTCCTCGTAATCGGAGGAAGATTCTACTTCAGCTTCTAACTCAGCAGCATTGTCTTTTTCCTGTTCATAAGCGGATTCTTCTTCTAATTCACCGCGATGATCGGCTGCAAATGCAATTTCAGGAATGTGTACAGGATGTTCCTCCGTCATTGTCTTGTTCCCTGAAAAACTAGGTAAAGGAGAAAAAGGAATAAGCGGTGTCTCATGATCTGCTGTTGATGCTTTTTTTCGTGCCTCTAATTCAAACGGAAGATAGAGTTCTTCTTCTTCTTCAGCTGGCACTTCTTGTTCAGCAAGCTGAATATCCTCCTTAAACCGGTCGTGTCCGCCGGAACGAGACAACGGCTCAAGCTCCTGAAATTTTTCCCCTGCTGTCTTTGCTTTTGATTCAGATTTTTTTTCTGATTTTTCTGTTGCTTTATTTTCTGATTCTACTATCGAATCTGTGAGTGCTTCTGCTTCTGATTCCGCTATTGAGACTGAGGCTGGTTTTCTTTCTGATTCGCCTATTATATCTGCTGGAATTTTTCCTTCTAATTCTATTTCTATTTCTATTTCTGTTTCTTGCGATTCTTGTTGTTCCATGACCGGTTCTGTATCTTCGAGTTCGTTTCGTTCAAAGTCCGGCTCGCTTTCTTCCGGCTCTTCTTGTACATGTGCAGCTTCACTTTCATCATTTTTCAAGCCGTCAATTAGTAAATCGGCAGATAATTTCAAACAGCTTCTTTCCGGAAAAACATAATCAAAAGATTCAATAATTACTTCTACCGCTTCAGGATCGTATATTCGGTGGAGAGGAATCGTGATATCAACAGGAAAACGATGAAAGAATTCCAAATTTCCCCCTTCTCTTTCTTCGACACCGTGAATAAATTTTGCAGCCGGCAAGTCGTCATTCTCTACGACTTCTTCTGTTTGATTTCGTTTATATTCACCTGTCAGCAGTAATGAGCCATGAATTGTAACGTACAGCTCATTTTCTTGGATCGAAATATCAGGATCAAGTGAGATCGTGTAAAGTTCTTCTACTTCCTGTCCCTTTTGAAACCATACCGACTCTTCCAACGAAAATCGCAAAGAAGATTGATTCTCTTGAGACAAAACGCCTCCTCCTTTCATGCCTTACTCTTTAACCAATTTATGAATAGAAGGAGTATTTTATGAATTTAGTTTTTCAACTTTGCAAAAGCTTTTTCTGCTGCAGCTACTGTTTTTTCAAGATCTTCATCAGAATGAGCGGTCGATAAAAAGATGCCTTCAAACTGGGATGGAGGCAGGAATATCCCGGAATTCGCCATTTCCCGATAATAACGGGAAAAGAATTGCAAATCCGATTGTCTTGCCTGCTTATAGTTTGTTACCGGTCCTTCCGTAAAGAAAAGTCCAATCATGGATCCCGCCCGGTTAATCGTATGGGGGACATCATATTTGGTTGCAGCAGCATGCAATCCGTTTTCAAGTAGCACTGCTTTGCGGATGAATTCTTCATACGTTGCCGGAGTCAGTTGCCGTAATGTTTCATACCCTGCAGTCATCGCCATCGGGTTGCCCGATAAAGTCCCTGCCTGATAGATCGGACCACTTGGAGCAATGCGCTCCATGATTTCCGCTTTTCCACCGAAAGCACCGACTGGCAGTCCGCCGCCGATCACTTTTCCTAAGCATGTAAGATCCGGCGTAACACCAAAGTAGCCCTGGGCACAATTATAGGCAACGCGAAACCCCGTCATCACTTCGTCAAAAATTAACAATGCACCATACTCAGAAGTAATTTCTCTAAGTCCCTGCAAAAATCCCGGTACCGGGGGAACAACCCCCATATTTCCGGCTACAGGCTCGGCAATCACACAAGCGATTTGTTCACCATATTGACGGAAAGCAAATTTAACCGCATCTAAATCATTATACGGAGCCGTAATCGTATTTTTTGCAAGGCCTTCCGGTACACCCGGACTGTCGGGCAGACCTAAAGTAGCAACACCAGAACCTGCTTTAATAAGCAAGGAATCACCATGTCCGTGATAACACCCTTCGAATTTTAAAATTTTACTGCGGCCTGTGTAGCCACGTGCTAACCGTAATGCACTCATGGTTGCTTCCGTTCCCGATGACACCATGCGGATAATCTCAATAGACGGAACTCTATCGATTACTTCTTTGGCAAGCTGATTTTCAAGTAAAGTAGGCGTACCGAAGCTTGTTCCGTTTTCAGCCGTTTTTTTCAGCGCCTTTACTACTTGATCGTCGGCATGGCCTAAAATAAGCGGGCCCCACGATAACACATAATCAATATATTGATTGCCATCAATATCGTAAATTTTCGCTCCTTTTCCCTTTTCCATAAAAATCGGATCCATCTCAACGGATTTAAAAGCACGGACGGGACTATTTACTCCGCCAGGCATTAATTTCACTGCTTTTTGAAACGCTTCTTGAGAGCGCTTATATGAACGCATATTTTTCCCTCATTTCTTTTTCTTAAATAAAAAAAATTAATATACCAAAAGTACAGGCGGGAATAAGCAAGAAGGCGGAGCTGTGCCCCCGCCTGATTCTCCGATGTACCGGCATTGCTGGCGTATCTTCATCGGGATCCAATGATTATTTTTCCATAAGCCAGCGCGCCGCGTCTTTTGCATGGTAGGTAATGATTAAATCCGCCCCTGCGCGTTTCATACCTGTTAACATTTCCATAACGATTTTTTGTTCGTCGATCCAACCGTTTTGCGCTGCGGCTTTAACCATCGAATATTCACCGCTCACATTGTAAATGACAATTGGTAAATGAAAAGAATTTTTCATATCCCTTACAATATCTAAATATGGCATGCCCGGCTTCACAATCAGAAAATCTGCACCTTCCGCCACATCCGATTCAGCTTCACGAAACGCTTCAAACCGGTTTGCAGGATCCATTTGATACGATTTACGGTCGCCAAACTGAGGCGCACTGTCAGCGGCATCCCGAAATGGACCGTAGAAAGCCGAAGCATATTTCACTGCATAGGACATAATCGGAATTTCAGCAAACCCTGCTTCATCCAGTCCGAAGCGGATTGCTGCTACAAAACCGTCCATCATATTAGAAGGAGCGATAATGTCAGCGCCTGCCTGCGCCTGACTGACGGCCGTTTTTACATGAAGTTTTAACGATGCATCATTTTGAACAAAGCCATTCTCGATGACACCGCAGTGCCCGTGACTCGTATATTCACACAAGCATGTATCAGCAATCACAAGTACATTCGGATAATTTTTCTTAATAAAGCGAATCGCTTCCTGGACGATGCCGTGATCATGGTATGCTTCCTTTCCGTATTCGTCTTTATGTAACGGAATCCCAAATAACAAGACTGCTTTTATTCCTAATGTGATGATTTCATCCATTTCTTCCCCGAGCCGGTCAATCGATACTTGATACACATCCGGCATAGAAGGGACTTCTTTTTTCACATCTGTGCCTTCGGATACAAACATAGGATAAATAAGGTCTTCAAGCCGCAAATAATATTCCCTTACTAAATCTCTCATATAAGCTGTTCTGCGTAAACGTCTGTGTCTGCGAAAAGATTCACTCATGCTGTTAACCTCCACTATCTGCAAAATAGTCTGCTACACTCATCATCATATCATGAATGGTATAAGAAGATGGCATTATTTGTACTTGCAGCTGATGCTTTTCAGCCTGCCTTTTTGTTGTCGGCCCAATAACGGCAATCGAACAGTTCTTCACTTGCGCTTGCAACGAATAACCGGTAACAACCTCCATAAAATGATCGACGGTTGAAGGACTTGTAAAAAGCAAAATGTCAACTTCCTGCTGACGCAGCAAAGAAGCAAGTTTTTTTGTTCCTGATTTTGGAAAAACAGTCTCGTACAGAATTAATTCATTCACGTTTACACCGTTTTTCTGTAGCATCTCCGTGATATATGTCCTTGCCATCTTTCCTTTTGGGAACAATACTTTCATTCCTTGCTGCAAAACAGGAAGAAAATCACAAACAAATTGCTCTGCATTGTATTTCGCCGGGATAAAATCGATAAATACGTTTTTTTGCTCCAGTAATTCTTTCGTTTTTCTGCCAATCACCGCAATTTTCGGATGAGGTTTCATTTTTGACAAATCGCAAAAGGAAAAAAAATATTCAACCGTTACTTTACTTGTGAAAATCAGCCAATCGTACTGATGGAGATTGCCCAGTAAGATTAATTGTTTTTTTTCAAGACGGAGCGGACGGAAGTCAAGCAGCGGAATCTCAAGCGGAATCCCGCCGTACTTTGTCACTAGTGCAGCGAAAGATTTGTCTGCTTCTTTTGCCCGCGGAATCAGAACTTTTTTCTTTGCCAGCGGGAAGAGACTTGTCATGATCGATCCTGCTCCTCTGCTGCTTGTTTGATCAGTGCTTTTGCCCCTTTATCAATTAATTTCCGGGCAACACTAATTCCAAGATCCTCTGGATGATAACCGGAATCCTGCTCCTTATAAATCATCTTCCCGTCTGTTGTAGCAACGAGTGCGGTAAGGATGACTTTCTTATCTTCTGTTACAGTTGCAAAGCCGCCAACCGGTACCTGGCAGCTGCCGCCGATTTTTTGTAAAAACGCCCGCTCTGCACGGACAGCGAGGCTGGTGTTTTCTGAAGTAAGACGGTCCAGTATCGAGCGCAGGTCTGTGTCGTTCTCCCGGCATTCAATCGCCAATGCCCCCTGCCCTACTGCCGGCAGGCAAAACTCCGCCTCGAAAAATTGCGTGACAATCTCGTTCGTCCAGCCCATCCTCGCAAGTCCGGCCGCCGCTAAGATAATTCCATCATAACTTTCCGTTTTTAGCTTTGCCAGACGTGTGTCAATATTTCCTCTAATCTGTTTCACTTTGATATCCGGGCGCACGGCCAACAGCTGCGCCGCCCGCCTCAGACTGCTCGTGCCGACGATCGCACCCGGTTTCAATTGTGAAAACGGGATGCCGTTTTTCGAGATAAAGACATCACGATGGTCCTCCCGCTGCGGAATAGCTCCTATTATTAAGCCTTCAGGAAGAACAGCCGGCATGTCTTTCATACTATGTACGGCCATATCGATTTCCCCGTTCAGGATTGCCTGTTCGATTTCCTTCACAAACAGCCCTTTTCCTCCTACCTTTGATAAGGCAACGTCTAAAATCTGATCTCCTTTTGTGACGATTTCTTTTACTTCAAACTCATATTGTGAATCAAGCTTTATTAATTGCTCGATTACCCAGTTTGTTTGTGTAATCGCCAGCTTGCTTCTTCTCGATCCCACAACGACTTTTCTCAAAATGGCATGCCCCCCGAAAATCTATTTTGAGCGAATCTCTTTGCTAACTTTTTGAACACACACTTATAGATGAAACGATGAAAACTTTCCGGTAAGAAAAAAATTAATAAGTAACGCAAAAAATCCAGCCGTATTCAAGATGACGAGCTTCATCCCTGTAGTACCGCTTCTTTTTTTATAAATATATAAACCATACATTGCAAAAACAAAGACAGAACCGACAACCTTCGGATCATACCAGCGCATTTGCGGTATCACCATATACGCCCATACGAATCCGAGAATTAAACTGATTAACAATAACGGCACTCCGATGATAATTAATAAAAAGGACATTTGTTCCAGCTTGGCCAGATCAGGAATACGTTTCAGGCGGGTGCCCCATTTTTTTCTTTTTAATAAATCGTACTGGATAAAGTACAGTAATGAAACGACAAACGATAACGTAAACGCTCCGTACGAAAGAATCGCAACCGTTATATGGATAAATAATAATTCAGATATTAATTGATCCGCTAAAATGGCAGAATCAGAAGCCGGAGGCGAAAAAGTGTGGACAGCTATTACCAAAAATGCGAGTACATTCGTAAAAAAAGCGAGAAACTCAACACGAATTATCCGGTTCAGGATGAGTGATAATGTAATTAACACCCATGCATAAAAATAAAGACCTTCCAGCATCGTCAATATCGGAAAGCGTCCCGTCTGCAGCATATAATAAAAAAAGGAAAATGTTTGCAATACCCATACAATTGTAAGTAACCAGAAGGCTGTTTTCTTTGCCCTCTGGTTATGTTGCAGATAATCAACAAAATATAAGAATACCGATAAGGCATACAGAACAACGATTCCTTCATGAATCCGAGTTATATGAATCTCAAGCATATTTTATCCCTCACTAAGATTGAAAGGATGGCCTTGGATTTGCCATCATATCCGGCTGTTCTTCCTCTTGTTGTTCTGTGGCAACATCACTGATATTAAATATTTTCATAAATAACGTAAGTGCCTGATCAGCATCCTTCTGCGCGGCTAGCTCTTTTGCCTGTAAAATTGGATCCCTCAGCATTTGATTAATAATACTTTTTGTATGCTTACTTAATACTTTCCGGTCCCGCTCGCTTAAATGCGGCAGTTTCCGTTCGATGCTCTCCATCGTTTCCTCTTGAATTGCGAGTGCTTTTTCACGCAGTGCTGAGATAACCGGAACAACTCCGAGCATACGCAGCCATTTATTGAATGCCGCGATCTCTTCTTCCAGCATCAAGGTGATTTTTTCCGCTGCCCGCTTACGTTCCTGAATATTCGCCTCGACAATGCCTTCTAAATCATCGATATCATATAGAAATACACTATCTAATTCTGTCAATTTCGGATCCAAATCACGGGGAACTGCGATATCAATCATAAATAACGGACGGCCCTTCCGCTGCTTTTCTGCCGCACTTACCATTTCTTTCGTAATGACAAACTGTTTTGCCCCCGTTGAACTGATTAAAATATCAGCATCAATAAGGGCACTGTCAATTTCTCCGATGCTTCTTGCTTGTCCGGAAAAACGCTTTGCTAATTCGTATGCTTTGTCATAAGTCCGGTTGATTACCGTTACCTTCCCGGCGCCGCTGCCATATAAATTCTCAATTGCAAGCTCCCCCATTTTCCCGGCGCCAACAATCAGAATATGTTTATTTTCCAAGGAGCCAAAAATTTTCTTCGCCAATTCAACAGCTGCGTAGCTGACGGAAACGGCATTAGCACTGATGTCAGTTTCCGTGTGTGCCCGTTTCGCCAATGTAACCGCTTGCTTAAATAATTGATTAAAGATGGTTCCAATTGTCTTCTCCTCTTGTGCCTGCATAAAACTGCTGCGTACTTGACCCAGAATCTGCGTCTCACCAAGAATCATCGAATCCAGTCCGCAGGACACTTTGAAAAGATGGGAAATTGCTTCCTCACCTTCATGGATAAACAAATGTGATGCAAATTGCTGCGGCTCCATTTCAAACCATTCCTCTAAAAATTGCTTGATATAGTAACGGCCGGTATGAAGTTGATCTACTACTGCATATATTTCCGTGCGATTGCATGTCGATAAAATAATATTTTCAAGGATGCTTTTCTTTTTTTGCAATTTTTTCATTGCCTCAGGCAATTGTGAATCATGAAAAGTCAGCCGTTCTCGAATTTCCACAGGGGCTGTCTTATAATTTAATCCGACAACCATTATATGCATGAATTCATACACCCCTATCTGTGCTGCGTAATCACACACTATTATAGCAGAATATTTTCGAATAAATTGTGAACATATAGTGAAACTAGTGATGTAAGTTACTTTAAAAAACGTTTTAACCAAAACTAATATTATTTATTAGTAATTCTAAATAATAAAGCTTCTTTTTGTACAGTAACAAAAAATGCTGGCAAATTCAAGTGCTGAAACTGCTTTTTTGTATGTAAATATTTGAAAAAAGTTGATTCTCAATTATTTTTTACTTTCTGCTATAAGTATAAGGCAAAGGAAATACTGGCATAAGTGCATTCGCTTCAAAAAACGAAACTTATCGGAATCAGATGGAGACTTCCTCCATCTGATTAAAATCCGGTGCACAAATCGCATAATTATATCAAAAATTTTTAAAATGGACGTTTTCCTTAATCTGCAATATATTTTTCCAAAACGGACCAGGCTTTTTCTTTTCCCTCACCGATTTCTGAGGAAAAAAGGATAAGATAGTCGTTTTTTTGCAGTTGCAGTGTTTCTTTCGTGATTTTTAAATGCTTTTGCCATTTCGCTTTCGGGATTTTATCCGCTTTTGTGGCAATAACGATGCAGGGAAGGTCATAGTATTTTAAAAAATCGTACATCATCACATCATCCTTAGTGGGAGGATGGCGGAGATCAACGATCAAAAGAACAGCACGAAGCTGCTTACGGTTTGTTAAATATGTCTCAATCATTTTCCCCCAGGCTTCGCGTTCCTTTTTCGACACTTTTGCATAGCCGTAGCCGGGAACATCGACAAAATGAAACCGATTATTAATCAAATAAAAATTTAAAGTTTGTGTTTTTCCCGGCTTTGATGACGTGCGTGCCAAACTTTTTCTGCCAAGCATTTTATTAATAAAGGATGATTTCCCCACATTAGAACGTCCTGCCAGAGCAAATTCGGGCAGCATTTCACTTGGATATTGCGCAGGCCTTACCGCGCTGATCACGATCTCTGCACTAGTTATGTTCATATTTCTCCCTCGCTATTCTGCAAAGCCTGCTTTAACACTTCATCAACATGTGAAACTGGAACAAAATTCAGCTCATCGCGTATACTTGCCGGGATATCTTCAATATCCTTCTCGTTATCTTTCGGCAAAATTACGGTAGTTAATCCTGCACGGTGGGCACTAAGCGATTTTTCTTTTAACCCGCCGATCGGCAATACCCTTCCGCGTAACGTAATTTCCCCTGTCATTCCGACTTCCTTGCGTATCGGTTTTCCGGTTAATGCCGATACAAGGGCTGTTGCGATCGTTATTCCGGCAGATGGCCCGTCCTTTGGCACAGCCCCTTCCGGTACATGAATGTGAATATCATTTTTCTCATGAAAATGGGAATCGATTCCGAGTTCTTCCGCTTTTGAGCGGACATAGCTAAATGCCGCCTGGGCAGATTCTTTCATCACATCACCCAGTTTGCCCGTCAATACGAGCTTTCCTTTCCCCGGTGATAAGGAAACCTCGATTTGCAGAGTATCTCCACCAACTGTGGTATATGCCAGCCCGGTTGCCACTCCGATTTGATCTTCAGTTTCAGCCTGACCATAGCGGAATAAAGGTTTTCCTAAAAAGTCTTCCACATTTTTATTCGTGATTACCACGCGTTTTTTCTCACCGGAAACGATAATCCGGGCCGCTTTGCGGCAAATGGCCGCCATTTGCCGTTCTAATCCTCTTACTCCTGCTTCTCTCGTATAATAACGGATAATTTGGCGAATGCCGTCATCCCTGATTTGCAGATTTGTTTTTGATAATCCATGAGCTTTAATCTGCTTTAATAAAAGATGTTCTTTAGCAATTTGTTTTTTTTCAATCTCCGTATAACCGGCAATCGTGATTATTTCCATCCGATCACGCAGCGGTCCCGGTATCGTTGATAAATCATTTGCTGTAGCGATAAACATCACATTAGAAAGGTCATATGGTTCTTCAATATAATGATCACTGAAATTGTTATTTTGTTCCGGATCTAATACTTCAAGCAATGCCGCAGAAGGATCACCGCGAAAGTCTCCCAACATTTTATCAATTTCATCAAGTAAAAAAACCGGGTTAATCGTGCCTGCTTTTTTCATTCCCTGAATAATTCTCCCTGGCATGGCACCGATATATGTCCTCCTGTGTCCGCGAATTTCAGACTCATCACGGACACCTCCCAAAGAAATCCGCACAAACTTGCGGTTTAATGATCTGGCAATTGAACGTGCCAAACTTGTTTTTCCAACTCCCGGAGGCCCGGCAAGGCAAAGTATCGGACCTTTTAATGAGTTTGTTAATTTTTGTACAGATAAATATTCCAAAACGCGTTCTTTTACTTTTTCTAAACCATAATGATCGGTATTTAATATGTGTTCTGCTTTACGGATGTTCAAATCATCTTCTGTTGCATTGGACCATGGAAGAGAAATAAGCCAATCCATATAATTGCGAATAACAGAACTCTCAGCAGAGCTTGATGGCACCTTTTCGTAGCGCGACAATTCTTTAAGCGCTGACACTTTCACTTGTTCCGGCATCCCCGCCATTTCAATTTTTTCTTGAAGTTCTGCTACTTCCCCGGTTTTTCCTTCTTTTTCGCCAAGCTCTTTCTGGATTGCTTTCATTTGCTCACGCAAATAATACTCCTTCTGCATTCTCTCCATTGATTTCTTTACGCGCTGCCCAATCTTCTTTTCCAGATGAACGACTTCTTTTTCATTATTTATCGTATCGATAACCTGGATCATCCGGGCTTTAATATTGATTTTTTCTAAAATTTCCTGTTTTTCTTTTAATTTAAGTGGTAAATGAGAGGAAATGATATCCGCCATCCGTCCCGGTTCTTCTATATCTGCGACAGAGGCATACGTCTCTTGTGAAATTTTTTTGGAAATTTTTATATACTGATCAAAATAGCTGAGCATTGTTCTCATTAATGCCTGTTCTTCTGCATCTTCAGACGCTTCATCCTCAAGTATTGCTGCTTTCACAAGAAAGTAAGGATCATTTTCCAAAACTTCAAGGATTTCTGCTCTTTTTATGCCTTCAACTAAAACACGTATCGTTCCGTTTGGCAGTTTTAACATTTGTTTAACACGTGTTAATGTGCCCATTTTATATAAATCATCGACGGAAGGTTCAGCCGTTTCCGTTTCTTTTTGTGCGGTTAAAAATATCATATGGTCATCTACCATTGCTTTTTCCAGTGCCTCTATGGATTTGTCTCTGCCGACATCCAAATGTAGCACCATTGTTGGATAAACGAGTAATCCCCGCAGCGGCAGCAGTGGGACGATTGTTGCTTTCTTATCCGCCATTCTCTTATACCTCCACTTACAATACAACTAATTACTTTGTCCATTCTAACTTATTTACGGTAAAGTGTCTATTACGGAAGCCGGAGGTCGGATTAGGGCTTTTGAAACTTGCTGTGCAAGTTTCTTTTAATTCTGACTTCTGACTTCTGGCATCTGGTCTCCGTTACTGACCTCCGGCATCCTGCCTCAGTCCCTTACATTCCTTGCTTTTTAGCCAATTCGATCGAGGCTAATGGCTGCTGCTTGTGCATGGTGTTTTTCAACAATGCGATTGCGAATACTTCTTTCAAATTGGTAACCGGAATAATCTCAATCCCGTCAATCCCTTGCAAAATTGTTTGCATATTTTCAGCAGGAATGATTACTTTTTGTACCCCTGCTTTTTTTGCTGCAATAACTTTAGGATAAACCCCGCCAATTGGTTTCACTTTTCCGTGAATACTGATTTCACCGGTCATCGCCACTGTGTGGTCAACCGGGAATTGATAGATCGCAGAATAGATAGCACTTGCCATTGCAATTCCTGCTGAAGGGCCGTCAATCGGAATACCGCCGGGAAAATTGACATGAATATCGTATTCATCTGCCGGTACCCCCAATGAACGAAGCACGGTAATGACGTTGTCTATCGAGCCTTTTGCCATACTTTTCTTTCTTATTTGCCTTCCTTGCGTACCAATACTCTCTTCTTCTACAATTCCGGTCACATTTACGGTACCTTTTTCTTTTGCAGGAATAACCATTACTTCGATTTCGAGCAAAGCACCGGTATTAGGGCCATATACAGCAAGACCGTTCACTAAACCAATCGAGGAAACTTCATTAATTTTGCGCTCCATTCTTGGAGACAATTGGCTTGAATGAATAACCCACTCTATATCCTCATCTTTTATGTATTCCCGGTCTTCCGTTATTGCCAAGCCTGCCGATATTTGAATAATATTGACCGCTTCCCGTCCGTTCCTGGCATAAGTCGCTAAAATATTCAAGCCTTTGTCGCTTAAGGAGAGTTTTACTTTTTCTGCTGCCTTCTTTCCTATAACAGCAATTTCTTCTTCTGTTAATTCACGAAAAAATACTTCCATGCACCTGGAACGAATCGCCGGGGGAATTTCATTCGGTATTCTTGTTGTTGCACCAACTAAGCGAAAATCTGCCGGTAAACCGTTCTTAAAAATATCGTGTATATGATTAGGAATTTGCACGTTTTCTTCATTATAATAGGCACTTTCTAAAAAAACCTTACGATCTTCCAGTACTTTTAACAGTTTATTCATTTGAATCGGATGTAATTCGCCAATTTCATCGATAAATAGCACTCCGCCATGGGCATTCGTAACAGCACCCTGCTTTGGTTGTGGAATTCCCGCCTGTCCCATTGCTCCGGCACCTTGATAAATCGGATCGTGGACGGAACCGATAAGCGGATCGGCAATTCCTCTCTCATCAAATCTTGCTGTGGTGGCATCTAATTCTACAAATGCCGCACCTCTGGCAAAAGGAGACTTATTATTTCGCTTTGCTTCTTCTAATACGAGCCGGGCAGCAGCTGTTTTTCCGACTCCCGGCGGACCATATATAATCACATGCTGAGGATTTGGACCGCATAGTGCGGCTTTTAAGGCTTTTATTCCATCTTCTTGCCCGACAATATCTTGAAAACTTGCCGGACGCACCTTTTCTGCCAACGGTTCTGTTAATGATATTGATCTCATTCTTCGCAATTGTTCCATTTCTTTTCGCGATTCACGATCAATCGAAACCTTTTGTGTCCGTTGGTTTCTTAATAAATTCCAAAAATACAATCCAATCACAATTCCAAAGAAAAGCTGGATAAGTAGCGCAATCCCCGCCCAATTCATTACATTCCCTCCTATGAAATTTTGTTTCTCTGTACGTGTTCAAAAAGTAACGTGACTTTATAAACATCAACTAAAAGCTAGTATCTCCTTAGAAAAGAGGGAATAAACAATATTTAAAAAACGGTAAAAAAAAACAAAAATCCGGGTACCTGATATAGGGAACTAAAAGTTCCTATATCAGGTACCCGGATGCTAAAACGGAGGTCAGATAAAGTGAAACAGGCGGGGGTATGGTATTACTGCCCCTTAATCTGCGATAATAGCTCTTGAAACTTGCATAGCAAGTTTCTTCTAAATCCGACCTCCGGCCTCTGCTATCATGCCGATGTTTTTCGTTCTTCGTCCACAATGGTGCCGTCTTGAAGGACAAGCTTAGGGATGCTGTTTTCTGTAACCGTTTCTTTTGTAATAATACATTTGGTAATATCTTCACGGGATGGAAGATCAAACATCACATCGAGCATAATTCCTTCAATGATAGATCGTAATCCGCGGGCTCCGGTTTTACGTTCGATTGCTTTTTTGGCTATTTCCCGCAAAGCTTCCTCTTCAAATACAAGCTTGACATTATCTAACTCAAGCATTTTTTGAAATTGTTTCACTAATGCGTTTTTCGGTTTTGTCAAAATCTCGATTAAAGCAGCCTCATCGAGATTGTTAAGACTAGCAATAACAGGAAGGCGGCCGATAAATTCTGGAATTAAACCAAAACGGAGTAAATCTTCCGGCAATACTTTTGTTAATAAATTCTTATCTTCACCTTCATCACTCTGTTGATTGGAGCCGAATCCAATTACTTTTTGCCCGAGGCGGCGTTTAATAATTGATTCAATGCCGTCAAATGCGCCACCGCAAATGAATAGGATATTCGTTGTATCAATTTGAATGAATTCCTGATGCGGATGCTTTCTCCCTCCTTGAGGCGGGACACTGGCAACGGTTCCTTCAAGAATTTTCAATAATGCCTGCTGAACACCTTCTCCTGATACATCTCTTGTAATAGAAGGGTTTTCTGACTTACGGGCGATTTTATCAATTTCATCGATATAGATAATCCCTTTTTCCGCTTTTTCTACATCATAATCAGCAGCCTGGATCAGTTTAAGTAAAATATTTTCAACGTCCTCACCAACATAACCGGCTTCCGTTAACGAAGTTGCATCGGCGATCGCAAATGGTACATTTAAAATTCGTGCAAGTGTTTGCGCCAACAAGGTTTTTCCGCTCCCGGTCGGGCCAATCATGACTATATTACTTTTTGAAAGCTCGACTTCATCAATCTTGCTGTTGGAATTAATCCGTTTGTAATGGTTATAAACTGCAACAGACAAAGATTTTTTTGCTTTATCCTGACCGATGACATAATCATTAAGAATATCACGGATTTCTGCAGGTTTCGGAATATCTTTAAATTCAACTTCTTCTTCCGTCCCTAATTCTTCTTCGACAATTTCCATGCACAATTCAATACATTCATCACAAATATATACACCGGGTCCGGCAACAAGTTTACGTACCTGATCTTGCGTTTTCCCGCAAAAAGAACATTTTAACTGCCCTTTTTCATCATTAAATTTAAACAATATATTCAACCCCTCAAAAAAATTCTGATTTTTCTAAAAAGAAGCTATGTCATGAAAAGAAAATGGAATGATGCAGTATCACTCCGATATTCATTTTCATTGAAGTTTTACCCGTTTCATCCATCTTTTTTCCTTTATCACAATAAATAACTATTATGTATTGCACATTGTAACATAGAAGTACAACATACAGGAAATAAAACCTCTTATCATTTTATGTATCGCTATTTTATTAGTAGTTCCGGCTTTTCTTTTTCACCTCCTTAATGTGTTTTCAAAAAATTAACAAATGCAGAATAAGAAGAAGCGGGACGGTTTAGCTCCGCCGGCTTTTCTCAGGATAAGGTGTTTCTAGTGCCTGAGAACAGAACGAGAGCGTATTAGCAGGAGCTCCGTTTTCGTAGAAAATGAAACAGGAGTTGATTTCACCGCCAATCATTTACTGACTTTTATGAACAACCGCTTCTATCCTTCTCTTTATTTGTTCGCGGTTTCAATACCTTTTTCCTCTTTAAATAAATAAAAATAAATGTGAGTTCTTTCTATATACTTATTCTACACCTAAAGTATTATTCATCAAAACAAGAAGCTTGTGTAATTATTAGTATATTTTTCTAAACTTTTAATGAAACGAGGCACGATACTTCATCGCGCCTCGTTGATAACGGGAAATCTCCCCTGAAGGGCAGCTGTTCAATACCCTGCCGGATAGAAATCTACCGGGAAAAATTTCAGTTTTTCAAAGCTTAATTAACATTTCAAAAGATTTTCTGCCGGGATTCAATTATCCTTCCGTAGCGGCAACTGTTTTGCTGTTATCAACAAGAAAATCTACCGCTTTACGAATTTCCAGTTCAGCTTTGATACCATCTAAATTTCCAAGGCTTTTTTTAATGGTTTGAACATCCAAATTGTAAATTTTAGACATTTCTTCTAATTCAGCATTTACATCTTCATCAGTTGCTTTAATATTTTCGCTTTTCGCCACTGCTTCTAAAGTTAACGTTGTACGCACCCGTTGTTCTGCTTCTTCTTTCATTTGCTCACGCAAGGCAGCTTCATCCTGACCTGAAAATTGATAATACATTTCAAGATTGATGCCTTGAGCCTGCAATCTTTGTTCAAATTCTTTTTTCATCCGATCTACTTCATTTTCAATCATGACGGTCGGAATATCGACTTCTGCATTATCAATTGCTTTTTGTACAACCGTATCTCTTACGTGATGTTCCGCTTCGTGCTGTTTATCGTGTTCCAAGCGAGTTTTGATTTTCTCTTTTAATTCTGCTAACGTTTCTACTTCTTCATCTACATCTATGGCAAATTCATCGTCAATTTCAGGAAGCTCTTTTGTCTTCACTTCATGAACCGTTACCTTGAAAACGGCAGGTTTCCCGGCAAGCTCGGCAGCGTGATATTCTTCCGGGAAGGTAACATTTACTTCTTTTTCCTCTCCGGCGCCAATACCAATTAGTTGTTCTTCAAAGCCAGGGATAAATTGGCCGGAACCTAGTTCAAGGGAATGGTTTTCCCCTTTTCCGCCTTCAAAAGCTTTCCCATCAACAAAGCCTTCAAAGCTGATGACAACCGTATCACCGTTTTCTGCTTTGCCTTCCTCTTTTAATACCAGTTCAGCATTTTTTTCCTGCAGCTCTTTTATTTCATTTTCAACATCTTCATCGGTTACAGCTGTATCGAATGCTTCCACTTCAATCCCTTTGTATTCGCCCAGTTTCACCTCAGGTTTTACAATGACTGTCGCTTTAAAAATAAGGGTTTTCCCTTTTTCAATTTGTTCAATGCTGATTTCCGGCGCATCTACAGGTTCAATTCCTGATTCTTCAATGGCATTCGCATAGGCTTCAGGGAGAAGAATATCGACTGCATCCTGATACAATGCTTCTGCTCCAAATCGTTTTTCAAACATTCCTCGCGGCATTTTTCCTTTACGGAAGCCGGGAACATTGATTTGTTTTACTACTTTTTTAAATGCAGCGTCTAAGCCTTTGTTAACCTGTTCTTCATTTACTTCTACTGTGAGAACAACTTTATTTCCCTCTATTTTTTCTACTTGTGCAGACATACGTTCTATTCCCTCCAACAATCTATTAACGATTCATTTTGATCAACTCGGGCGGATTTGAGTCAGATATTTCAAGTTTAAATGTGTGCAACCACTTCATTATAACATACGATAAACCTGTTTCAAGAGTGAAGCTGCATATCGCGAAAAGAAATTTGTTCAAGACTGTGAATTTTTTTTATTGCTTGTTTCATGTCTCCGACAGCAACTTTGAACTTACCGGCAACTTCTTCTGCCTCTGCTGTTTTTCCGAAATATTCATTAATGACAAAATAATAGGCTGCAGCATAAACCGGAACCGGATATTTTTCAAACTGAAACGGATACAATATTAGAAATTGCTGCTCGATAAATTCTTTGGCATGTTCCAGCATAATAGGATCTTCATTTTCTAAAAAAACTCTAAGAGTACTTGCTAATTGTAAAAATTGCTCCTGCTGCGTTACTTCTTTTAAATGAGCAGGCATCACTATTCCTTTTTGCGCTAATTTTTCTACTTTTACCGGCTGCTCGTACTGCTGCTCTTTCAGCACATGTAAAAGCAGCGTTTTTACAAATACATTGCCTTCAATAGAAGTTAGATATTCTTTTACTTCTACTATATAAGGTTGAATTTTTTCTTTTTCTAATTTTTTTACAAGAAGCATTTGCTCTGCTGCATTTTTCCCTAACAAACCCAGCTTTTTATGTACATGGCTTTCATGTTCTGCCGTATCGGATGATATAACCGCAGCATCTTTTAGCATTTTTTTGCTTAATTGGAGTATTTTTTCAAAATGCTCCAATTTGCTTTCAGGAATTTCTTCCTCTTGTAACATTTTATCAATCATAGTTACAATTTTATCATAATCATGCAGTTGTACTAAAATCATGAAGTAAAGATCAACCGTTTGCAAATTGTCTCCGATTTCCTCTTGAAGCATGATTTCTGCTAGCTGCTTTGCTTTTTGCAGATTGCCGTATTCAAAATAAGCAATGACCAGTCCAATATAGATCTCATCATGACGGTAATTCCAGGCTAAAGCATCCTCCAAAAGCACAATAGCTTCCTTCCAGTTCTTTTCTTTCAAATATTGAAGTCCTTTTTCTACAAGTCTTTTTTCCAAATTTGGAAAAAGAATAATATTATCATGTCTCTTGCTTCTGTCCCGCTTTTTCATTAATTAATCGCCTTGCCTTCTCAAATCTCCGGTTTCATTTTTATAAAGTTTAGCATGTCTTTATCAGGAATACAAACGGAACAATATAAGTGAGCGTTCAAAAAGTTTAAGTAAAATAGAACAGATCAAAAAATAAGAGGGAGAAGGCAGAGGATAACCTCCACTTTTTTGGATTTAATTTATCGCAGATTAAGGGGCAGTAATACCCCCGCCTCAAAAATAGAGGTGAAACCAATCATTTAGGCGGGGATAAACTGCCCCTAAATGCCCGATTGGTGAAATAAGGTTTTTCTTAGAGCTTTTAGCCCTTAGAAAAATCAATCGGGCATAGCGCGGCTAACCATCAGTGGGGGATGAAGGCCAACTAAGTACGCCACGGCCTCATGTCTTCGTCGGCACTAGTACGTCCTGTACGTTGAAAACCCCCACTGCTGGAAGTTTCACTTTATAAGAAAGACTTGCGCCGCTAAGTGCAGTGCAGGCAGGCTTTTCTATGCAAGATGGAGTTTGTCTCCACCTGATTACCAATATTTTTCTCCTGCTGTAAAAAAGAGCGCTTAAAAGTTGACCGTTTCATACGCCATAATTTTATCCTCTAAATGCAGTGTCATCTCGATTTCATCCCATCCGTTCAGAAGCATTTTTCTAGCATGTTCCTGAATCGAAAATAATTTGCAAAAGCCGCTTGAATCAGATACTTCCGTTTTTTCCAGATTCACTGTCAGCGTGTAGGGCTGATTTTGCGCAGCTTGCAGCAAATAATCAACTGCCTTTTGATCTAGAACAATTGGCAGCATACTATTTTTCAAACAGTTTTGATAAAAGATATCTGCAAAGGATGGCGCGATAATCACTTTAAAACCGTAATCCAGTAAAGCCCATGGAGCGTGTTCCCGCGAAGATCCGCAACCAAAATTTTCATTTGCTATTAAAATAGAAGCTCCCTGATTCTCCGGTCTGTTTAATTCAAATTGCGGATTTTTTTCACCTCCAGGTAAAAAGCGCCAATCATAAAATAAAAAGGGACCAAAGCCTGTTTTTTCAATCCGTTTTAAAAATTGTTTCGGGATGATCTGATCCGTATCAACATTTGTTCGATTAAGTGCAACTGCTTTGCCTTGATGAATTTGAAAGCCACTCATTGTCTTGCCTCCTCATATGTGAAAATTGCCTGGTTCGCTTAGCCGATTTTTGCTGTCTGCAGCTTTCTCACGTCAATAAACTTTCCGTATAATGCCGCTGCAGCTGCCATCACCGGACTGACCAGATGCGTTCTTGCACCGAAGCCCTGTCTTCCTTCAAAATTCCTGTTTGAGGTAGACGCACAATGTTCCCCGGCAGGGACAACATCATTATTCATACTTAAACACATACTGCAGCCGGCATCTCTCCATTCAAAGCCTGCTTCTGTGAAAATCTTATCTAAGCCTTCCTTCTCAGCAAGCTGTTTCACCGTTTGCGAACCCGGTACCACTAAAGCCCGTACATTTTCATGCACACTGCCGCCTTTGACGATTGCTGCCGCCTGGCGCAAGTCTTCAATCCGTGAATTTGTACACGAGCCGATAAATACATGTTGAATATGGATATCTTCGATTTTCTGACCTGCTTCCAGGCCCATATATTGAATCGCTCTTTGCAACGCTTTTATTTCATTTTCCGTCTTGCAATCGGCAAAGGAAGGAATTGTTTCTGTAATTTTCCCCGTCATTCCCGGATTTGTTCCCCAGCTTACCATCGGCTCGATATCACTTGCATCAATTTGAATCGTACCGTCATAGTGTGCATCGGAATCCGAAGCAAGCTCTTGCCATGTTTTTACCGCATCGTGAAACTGTTTCGGAGAATATTTTCTTTCTTCTAAGAAGCGGAAGGTTGTTTCATCCGGTGAAACCAGACCTGCTCTCGCCCCTCCTTCAATGGACATATTGCAGATGGTCATTCTTTCCTCCATCGACATTTGCCGAATTACATCACCGCAATATTCGATGACGTGACCCGTACCAAAATTGACCCCAAACCGGGATAGCACGTACAAGATCACATCCTTTGCTGTGACTCCAGGAGACAGGCGGCCGTTTATTTCCAGTTTTAATGTTTTCGGTTTTGCCTGCCACAATGTTTGTGTTGCCAGTACATGCTCAACCTCACTTGTTCCGATTCCGAACGCCAAAGCACCAAAAGCACCATGTGTAGACGTATGACTGTCGCCGCAAACGATCGTTTTCCCGGGCTGGGTCAGACCAAGCTCCGGGCCGATGACATGAACGATCCCCTGATCCGGACTGTTTAAATCCGCTAACGGAATCTTAAATTCGAGACAGTTTTTTTCAAGGGTTGTTAATTGGTTTTTGGCAACCTCATCCTTAATGACAAAACGATTGCGCGTCGGAACATTGTGATCCATCGTTGCAAATGTCTTTTCCGGCCTGCGGACTTTGCGGTTTTTAATCCTTAAACCGGAGAAAGCCTGCGGCGATGTTACTTCATGAATTAAATGCAGATCAATATATAATAAATCCGGCTTCCCTTCTTCACGGTGGACTACATGTTTTTCCCAGATTTTTTCAACAATTGACTTCCCCATTTTCTTCTCTCCCTTCCTTTCATAAAGTGAAACTTCCATTTTTGAGGCGAGGGTATTACTGCCCCTTAACCTGCGATAAAATTATCGTGATACTTGTGCAGCTTTTTGCCGTAAAATTGCTGTATTCACTTTCGCGGTCATTTCCGTTGTTGTTATATAGTTTGCATTATCAAAAGCGATATCCTTTGTCCGATATCCGCTATCTAATACTTCATCAACAGCCTTTTCAATCATGGCTGCCTCAGCTTCTAACTGGAAGGAAATTCGCAGCATCATTGCTGTTGATAATATCATCGCCAACGGATTGGCAAGATTTTTCCCGGCAATATCCGGTGCTGATCCGTGGATCGGCTCAAATAAATACGGTCCGTTTTCGGAAAGACTGGCTGACGGAAGCATGCCCAGTGAACCTGTTAGTACTGATGTTTCATCGCTCAAAATATCGCCAAACATATTTTCAGTCACGATAACATCGAATTGCTGCGGATTTTTAATAATTTGCATCGCGGCATTATCAACAAGCAAATGTTCGAGGGTTATATCTTTATATTGTGCCGCGGTTTCTTCCGCTACTTCCCGCCACATTCTGCTTGATTCCAGCACATTTGCCTTATCAACAGATGTTACCTTTTTGCGGCGCTTGCCGGCTAAGGCAAATGCCTGTTTCATTACACGTTCAATTTCAGATCTTTTATAGTGTAATGTATCTACTACAACAGCCTCGCCATTTTCTATTCTTCTTTCACTCGGTTGCCCAAAATAAATACCTCCGGTCAGTTCCCTGACCATAAGTAAATCAACACCTTCAATCCGTTCTTTACGCAATGGCGAGGAATCTGCCAAACTTTTGATATACGTTGTCGGCCTGAGGTTTGCAAATAATTGTAATGCTTTACGAATCCCTAACAGACCTTTTTCCGGACGTAAATGTGCCGGATTATAGTCCCATTTGGGACCGCCGACAGCTCCAAGCAGCACGGCATCACTTTTTTTGCATAAAGCAACGGTTTTCTCCGGCAGCGGCGTCCCGGCAGAATCAATCGCTTCTCCGCCAATCAAACCATATTGAAAAGTAAATTCGTGACCGAAGCAAGAAGCGATCGTTTGCAGGACCTCAATCGCTCCCGCGGTAATTTCTTTGCCAATACCGTCTCCCGGAAGAACGGCAATTTGCTTTTTCACCATTTATACCTCCAAAATAGATTTTTCGTTTCTTCTGACCCGGTATCACAATGCGGGAACGGCCTCCCCTAAATAAATAACCCGGTTAACCGCATTAATATACGCTTTTGCTGATGCTTCCAACACATCTTGTGCCAGCCCGCGGCCGCTTGTTTCAATACCGTTATAATTCATCTTCACATATACCTGTGCCAAAGCATCTCTTCCTGCCCCTACAGATTGAATCCGGTAATCAAGAAGATGAATCGAGCCTTTCACACATTTTTCAAGTGTATTATAAAGTGCTTCGATGCTGCCGCTTCCTGTAGCAGCTTCCTGAATCGTTTCATTTTCACACCCTGATAAAATAACGGTAGCTGTCGGCACTTGGTTTGTTCCGTACTGGATTTGCATTTGTCTCAACTCGTAAAATTTTTCGTCAATTGTTAATTTTTCTTCAAGGACAATTGCAACTAGATCGTCGTCTGTCATTTCTTTTTTCCGGTCAGCCAGTTCTTTAAAAACGGCAAATAGCGGTTTTATCTCTTCCTCAGTCACTGTTAAACCTAGTTCCTCGAGGCGTGTTTTAAAGGCATGCCTTCCGGAATGCTTGCCGAGAACCATAGTATTGGATTGGCAGCCTACTAACTCAGGAGAAATAATTTCATAAGTTGTTTTCTCCTTTAACACACCGTCCTGATGAATTCCTGCTTCGTGGGCAAAAGCGTTTTTCCCCACTATGGCTTTATTAGCAGGCACCACCATTCCCGTTAACTTGCTGACTAAACTGCTTGTTCTGCTGATTTCCTGTAAGTTCAACTTCGTTTCAGCATGAAAATAATCATTGCGAATATGAAGCGCAACAGCAAATTCTTCAATTGCCGCATTACCGGCACGCTCGCCGATGCCGTTGATCGTTCCTTCCACTTGTGTAGCCCCGCCTTCAACTGCAGCCAATGAATTGGCAATCGCCATTCCTAAATCATTATGGCAATGAGTTGATAAAGAAACTTTTTCAATAGAAGGAACATGATTTTTTACATATTGAAAAATGTTCCTGTATTCCTGTGGTGTTATATATCCGACGGTGTCAGGAAGATTAATCACCTTCGCTCCAGCTTGAATTACCTTCTCGATGATCTCTGCTAAAAAAGGCAGCTCTGTGCGGCAGGCGTCTTCGGCCGACCATTGTACAATCGGAAATCGCCGGGCGGCATATTTAACTGATTCTACGGCAGTATCAATAACTTCTTGCTGTGTCATTTTCAATTTATATTGGCGATGGATCGGCGAGGTCGCAATAAAAACGTGCAACCTCGGCTCTGCACCATCCTTTAATGCTTCCCAGGCAGCTTCAATATCCGATGCAACGGAGCGCGCCAGCCCGGTGACCGAACAAGTGCGAATGGTGTTTGCAATCGTCTGCACCGATTGGAAATCGCCTTTTGAGGATGCCGGGAAGCCGGCTTCAATAATATCAACCCTTAATCGTTCCAGCTGCTTGGCAATCGCTAATTTTTCGGATAAGTTCAAATTTACCCCTGCAGATTGTTCCCCATCCCGCAATGTCGTATCAAATATGTTAACTTTTTGCATTCCTAAGCCCTTCTTTCTGCTTTCCGCTTTGCACGAACGGCATCATATCACGAAGTTCTTTCCCTACTTTTTCAATTAAAAGTTCATTTTCTCTGTTATTGATTGCATGAAATTCCGGTCTGTTCGCCTGGTTTTCGAGAATCCATCCTTTGGCAAATTTTCCATTTTGAATATCCGATAATACAGCTTTCATCGATTTTTTCACATCAGCGTTGATTACTCTCGGACCGCTGGTAAAATCGCCCCACTGTGCAGTATCAGAAATAGAATAGCGCATACCTGCCAATCCGCCTTCGTACATTAAATCGACAATTAATTTTAATTCGTGAAAACATTCAAAATAGGCTAATTCCGGCTGATAGCCTGCTTCTACTAATGTTTCAAAACCGGCTTTCACAAGCGATGTAAGCCCTCCGCACAGAACCGCTTGCTCTCCAAATAAATCCGTTTCCGTTTCTTCTTTAAACGTTGTTTCCAGCGCTCCTGCCCTTAACGCACCGATGCCTTTTGCATAAGCTAATGCTAAATTCCTTGCTTCTCCGCTTACATCCTGATAGATAGCAAATAATGCCGGAACACCTGCTTCCTGTTCAAACGTTCTTCTGACTAAATGTCCCGGCCCTTTTGGAGCAACCATCAACACATCACATTCATTTGGCGGAACAATTTGATGGAAATGAATATTAAAGCCATGGGCAAACATGATCGCCTGATTCGTCAGGTTAGGCTCGATTTCTTCTTTATACACTTTTGTCTGCAATTCATCTGGAAGTAAAATCATCACAATATTTGCTTTTGCCGTTGCCTCTCCTACCGGATAAACAGCAAAACCGTCTTCTTTTGCTTTATTCCAAGACTTTCCTTCTCTTAAACCGATAATCACTTCAACGCCGCTGTCCCGTAAATTTTGTGCATGTGCATGTCCTTGCGAACCATAGCCAATTACTGCTACTGTTTTCTCGTTAAAATAAGTTAAATCTGCATCTCCGTTATAATACATTTTCGCCATCTTTTTCAATCTCCTTTTTTTGTAAAATTCATTATTTAATCCTATTTCTGAATGATAACCTAAAATCAAAAGCTTGCTTACACAATCGAAAAATTACTTTTTGTTTGACTGTTTGATTTTTGCAATCCTCTTGGAAAAGCAGTGGTTCCGGTTCTGGCAAGTTCCTTAATCCCGTAAGGCTGAATTAGTTCAATAAATGCTTCTATTTTACTTGTTTCCCCGGTTATTTGAATCGAAATCGACTCCATACTTACATCCACGACTGTTGCCCGAAACGGTTCAATTAACGAATATATTTCGTTTCTCGTTTCCGGAGCCGCCGATACTTTTATTAAGGCAAGCTCACGGGCAACAATTGACTGTTCACTTAAATCAATTACTTTAATGACATCAATTTGCTTATTTAACTGTTTTGTAATTTGCTCCATTACCCGGTCATGCTCCACTTCCAATACGCAAGTAATCCGGGAGATCCCTTGCTGTTCCGAATGCCCGACAGAAATACTTTCAATATTGTAATTCCGCTTGGAAAATAAGTTCGTAATCCGGTTTAACACTCCCGGCCGGTTTAAAACCGTTAAACTAATGATTCGTTGCATTTTTTACACCCGCCATTTCATGGAGCCCTTTTCCCGGAGCGATCATTGGATAGACATTTTCACCCGGGTCAATCCGGAAATCAAATAACACCGGCTCCTTACTGTTCATTGCTTGCGGCAGCACCTCTTTTGCCTTCTCTTCACTGTCAATCACATATCCTTTGATTCCATAAGATTCGGCTAATTTTATAAACGACGGCTGAAAGGAATTTTTACTATGAGAATATCGTTCGTCATAAAAGATCTCCTGCCATTGTCTTACCATTCCTAAAGCATGATTATTAAAAATAGCAATTTTTATTGGCAAATTCCATTCGCGGATAACACCGAGTTCCTGAGCCGACATTTGGAAGCCTCCATCACCCACTATTGCAATCACGCAGGCATCCTTATTGGCAATTTGTGCGCCGATACTGGCAGGAAGGCCGAAACCCATTGTTCCCAGTCCGCCGGATGTAACCCATTTGTTTGCATCTTTGAAACGGTAATATTGTGCAGCCCACATTTGATGCTGTCCTACATCCGTCACAACAATTGCTTCTCCATTCGTTATAGAAAAAAGCAGCTCCATTACCTTTTGCGGTTTTAACTCCCCGTGATTTTCATAATAATAAGGGAACTTTTTCTGCCAATCATGCAATTGCTCCAGCCAGGCTTTTTGCTCAGGCGACTTGCCATTTTGATTGATTAATGCCTGTAATGCTTCTTTTGCATCTGCGACTACCGGTATTTCCGTAACGATATTTTTGCCAATCTCTGCCGGGTCGATATCGATATGAGCGACTTTTGCATTCGGTGCAAAATGCTCCAGCTTCCCGGTGAGGCGGTCGTCAAATCGCGCCCCAATATTTATAAGTAAATCACATTGATACAAAGCCATATTTGCGGTATAACAGCCGTGCATACCCGCTAATCCCAAAAACAACGGATGATCAGCTGGAAATCCGCCTAATCCCAGCAACGTGTGAACGACAGGAATTTGTTGTTGTTCGGCATATGCTTTCAGCTCTGCGCAGGCTTTCGCGTGGAGAATGCCGGCACCGGCAAGAATAACCGGTTTTTTTGCCGAGCTGACAGCTTCCGTTAACTTCCGTATTTGCAAATGATTCGGACGTGTATTTGGCTGGTATCCCGGCAATGTAATCTTTTTTTCTGCCCGAGGAACAGCCGCTTTTGCGGCAATGTTTTTTGGAATATCAATAAGCACCGGGCCAGGTCTGCCGCTTGTTGCAATATAAAACGCCTCTTTCACAATATATGGAATATCCTCAATTTTACTAACTTGATAACTATACTTTGTAATTGGCATTGTTATGCCGACAATATCTGCTTCCTGAAAAGCATCTGTTCCAATCACATTTGTCGCAACCTGGCCGGTAAAAACAACAAGTGGCAAAGAATCCATCATCGCATCGGCTAATCCCGTAACAATATTCGTTGCCCCCGGCCCGGAAGTTGCGATTACCACGCCCGGCTTTCCGGATATTCTCGCATATCCTTCCGCCGCGTGAATCCCTCCTTGTTCATGCCTTGGTAAAATATGCAGGATATCCGCATCATAAATTTTGTCATAAATAGGTAATACAGCTCCTCCCGGATAGCCAAATATTACTTCCACGTTCTCTCTTTTTAATGCTTTCATTAGCAGTTCCGCTCCTGGAACCGGTGTTTTCTCTCCCTTTTTCGCGGAAAAGGTTGTTTCCTGTAACATTTTTTAACCTCCTTCTAATTTACTTAACCGAAAAGTTCAAATTGACTTAACAAAAAGAAAAGCCCTCTCACCCCTTTATATCCAAATGACAGATACAAGGGATGAAAAGGCTTTTGTTACCAATCCACGGTACCACCCTGCTTCACGAACAATTCGTGCAACTCATGGGAAAACAGTTTTCCCGGTTTTGATAACGAGTGGCAGCCACCCGGCCATTCTTACTAACAGTTCAGAAAGACACTCAGAGGTGAGTTCATTTTAAGTGAGATTACCGGCTTTCAGCGTACCCGGCTCTCTGGAAATGCTCAGCTTAAAATTACTTATCCTCTTCTTCGATTTATTGAATATTCAGTCATATTTCTGATAATAATGATGTGTTCAGCTTTGCTTGTTTGCTTTATTTGAGGACTATCTTACGCTGAATTTTCAAGCGAGTCAACAGTATTTTTATAAATTATTTGATAATTTTGATTTATGAATTTTTATGAAAGCGGTTACAGCATTGCTATATTCGCTTTTTTATTAACCAAAAAAATTTTTTAATAATTTTTTGTCAGGGTTTTTAACAAGGTATACACTTTAATATTCCATTTATACATTAATTTGGCCTTTATATTCGATTATCTCTTTACTTATGCAGAGACAATTTTTATTCAGTCCTCGCGGTTTTTGATTTTATCGCAGATTAAGGAGCAGTAATACCCCCACCTCAAAAATGGAGGTGATACCAGTCATTTTAGGTGGGGGATAAACTGCCCCTAAAAGCCCGATTGGTGAAACAAGGTTTCTCTTAAGGCTTCAGCCCTTAGAAAATTCAATCAGGCTATGCGTGACTAACCATCAGTGGGGGATGTGTGCCGACTAAAATCTCAGGCGTCCTGTTGCAACGTCGGAACTAGTACGTCCTGTACGTCGGAAAACCCCCACTAATGGAAGTTTCACTTTATAACAAATTGTGCCCATTTTTTAAAAAAAGATGCCAACCATTAAGCAGAGTGAAAAGATAACGACTGTAACGATGAAAATATAAAAAAAGACAAACTTTAATTTAAAACTGGCAAACATAACAAAAGTATTTTTTAAATCGAGAATTGGTCCATACACTAAAAATCCAAGAATTGCTTCGGGTAAAAACCATTGCTCAAAGGAAGCTGCCACAAACGCGTCCGCTTCTGAGCACAATGATAAAAGAAACGCAGTGCCCATCATAAAGCCTGTCCCAACAATGGGCACGGAGGCAGCACCGGCAAATGCGGATGCTTGAAAATACGTTTGTGCCACACTTGCGAGTGCCGCTCCGGCGATAAAATATTTACCTACCGAAAAAAATTCATTAGCACAATGGTGCAGCATCCCTTTCCATTTTGACTTTCCTCTTTTAATACCCATTGACGATTCACTGCCAAGAAGATCCTCTTTTCTTGTCCGGAATACAGGTTGTTTTGCAAAATACAGATAGACGAAAAACGACGTAATCAGCGCCGTAATCATGCATAATATAAATCTTCCAAGATAAATTTGCGGTTGAATTGGAAACGCATAAAAAGTCGAAGCAAACACAACAAAATTTAATATTGGCGCGCCACAAAGCAACGCAGCGCCAGCGTGGACCGGCACCCCTTTTTGAATCAGCCTTCTGACAACAGGTATAATCGCGCATTCACAGACCGGTGTAATAACGGCTGCAACCAGGGCGACAACTCCTGCAGCAACAGGATTTTTAGGGATCATTTTTTTAATCATTTCCCCGCTCATATAGATTTGTATCACTGAGGAAGCAACTGCCCCTAAAAGAATAAAGGGAAGAGCTTCCAATAAGATTCCTAAAAAAATAATAAAAATCGAACGCCATTCAGACGGAATCGAACTTCCATTGAAAAAAATCAATTGCTCGTTTCCAAACAAAAATAAAAAAATCAGCAATATAAATAATCCGGTGGCCAAGATTTCTTTCAAAAAGAAAGGAATACGCATCATAAACTCCATCATTCCTTAGACTTTGATTTGATAGCGCCTGAGATTTACACCAATTAAGAGGATTTCACCGGCTGTTTGCTTTCTCCAATTACTTATCTTTTCCCAGGATAATCCCCCGGAAGCGTATTGAAAATGGTACCACTCTTTGTCGTTTTTATCTTGAATAATTCCTTTTGCTCTTAGAAGACGGTCTCCTAATTCCGCAAGCAGATTCGCGATATCGCGCTTTGTGACATTTTTCACTTGATTCAGCTTTATTGATTTGATTTCTTGATGTTTGATTTTTTCGAATGAAGGATTGTACAGCTTACTTGAATTTCGTTTTTCCTGCATGACAGCCGGGACATCGGAACCATATTCTGTTTTTACGATCACAGCAGTATCGTTGTATTTTTTTACTATTTTTTCAATTTTATCAAGTTGTTGCGGATTTTCGATCCGGTCGATTTTGTTTAAAACGATGACGCTTGCCTGTTCCAGCTGCGCCTTTTGCAATTCTCTCACTTCTTTTGCACTGGAAAAAATACTTACATAATCAAAAAGCTTCGGAGAATCGACTACACAAACGGAATGAATCAGCTGAAAATCTTTGTTGAAAGGCGGCTGTGTAAAGATATCTGCTACTTCCCCCGGATTTGCTACTCCCGTCCCTTCGATGATAAGTATGTCTAACTGCCTGTTACGGGCTGAAACTGCCATTTGCTGCAATAACCGCTTTAAATCATCTTGAATCGAGCAGCAAATACAGCCATTCAATAATTCATACAGCTGTTCCTTTTGAAAAAGATGTGTTTCTAAATTGGCATTCCCCAGCTCATTTAAAAGAATGGCTACTTTCTTTCCTGCGCGTTTAAAATAGTCCGCTGCCTTCAACAGCGCTGTTGTTTTTCCACTTCCTAAAAAACCATTTATGAAGTAAACTGGGATTGGTTTCATGTCTATACTCCTTTACAAAAAAAATAGTTAACATAAGATTATGTGCAATAAATCGGAAGTATTACGAAAAATTCTTTCAGATTGTTTCTATCATTAAATGTTAATATTCCTTACACAAAAGAACCGGTGCGAAAGTAAATTTATTTCACACCGGTTCTTATTTTTTTGGAATCCTCGAAGTCTCTAAACCTATATATTTTCTTGTTTTAAAGCATCGATAATATTTTCTTTTTTCACCTTTGCACTGGAGTAGAGCATGGCCGTACCGACAATCACAAAGACAGCTGCAACAGCAATCACTATACTGGTAACAGGAAGGGTAAAACGATAATCGAAGCTGTTCATCAGCGAACGGTGAATAAAAAACATCACGATAAAACTAAGCGGAAGCCCGTACAAGAGCGACTTGATTCCGTACAAAACACTTTCATAGTTAATCATTTTCGTGAAACCCTTTGGTGTCATGCCGACAGACTTCAACATCGCGAATTCCTTTTTACGCAGGGCAATGCTGGTTGAAATGGTGTTAAAAATATTGGCAACACAAATTGAAGTAATTAAAATAATAAAGCCATAGACAAAGACATTCATGACAAGCAGCATCTGTTCTTGCTGCTGTCTGATTTGATACAAATTGTAGACATAGGCATTACTATTCATTTCTTCGATCTCTTGCTGCGTTTTAAGCGGATCGCTGCTGTTTAAGTATAGATATGGTATTTTGTCGTAAGCTGAAATTTTATCATTATTCCCAACCAATTGCGCAAAAACAACTTCAGAGATAATAATATTTAAATTATGCACATTGTCTGCCATAACTCCCATTGGCACCTGATCCGTCAATGCGGCAATGCTTACTTTTCCAAGAGATAATTCTTTTCCGGTTTCCCAGTCTGTATAATTTATTTCGAGGCTTTGACCGGTTTTGGCTTTTATCGCCTTTGTTTCAACATATTTTTCGGCTTCCGGATCTTGATAGTTAACCGTGTCAATCACGATTGCCGCCGGATTCTCTGGATTAGTAAGCTGCCCGTAATCAGCGCCTGCCTTTTCTGCATATTCTCGCAAGTTGTGATCATCTAAAGTGTAAACAGATATTCCGTATTGATAATATCCCGGTTTTATCTCATCTGTCATTTCGCGTAACTCATCTGCAACTCTTTCTTCTTCAATGAAAGAGTTGCCATAAAACCGACTAAAAATACTGTACTCTCCAACGCTGTCCAAAGACGAAATCGATGCAAAGACGCTCTCTGCTTCTTCCCGACTGTTACTATCCACCGTTACTTGAATATCAAAATTAATTCCATCCTGTGATAGCATCAGTGACTTTTTCAGATTTGCCGTATAAAAGGAGACAGCCAAGAAAAGTACGATACTAATGACGAGTGAAAAAACTGTAGCCCTGTATCTGCGTTTGTTACGTTTTAAATTTTTTAAGCCAATTTCCGCTTCCATCCCAAACAGCTTGCGCACCAGCTTTGATGTCTTCACTTTTTTCCCTGTTAACTTGACATCCGCAGTTTGCCTAATCGCATCAATGGCAGAAATTTTTGCCGCCTTCCTTGCCGGCAAATAAGTAGAAAGAAAGATTGTAAGCATGGAAACTGCAATGGCAACTAAGAGTGTAAACGGCGAAACGACCGCCCTTAAGCTTTCCGTCATCCCCAGAGCCCCTTGGATAATCGAGTTAATAAAACGAAATGTAATTTCAATACCGGCGATCCCTGCGATGAGACCAACCGGAATGCTGACCAATCCAATGATTGCTCCTTCAAACAATACCGAGTTCCGTTTCTGCCGTCTTGTTGCCCCGACACTTGCCAACATTCCTAAATACCGGGACCGTTCCGATACCGAAATAGCAAACGCATTGTAAATTAAAGAAATGGAGCCAATCATAATCACGCTCATAATAATTGCCGATAAGGAATATAGCATTGTCCTCGTGCCGTCATCTTTTATAACACCGTAATAACGCAGCAGTTCATTATTAAAAATAACTCCGTCCTTATCGATATTAGTTTTCTTAGCCAGCTCGTTTGCGTGATCAAATAACGAACTATTAATATTCCGTAAAATCACACTGGCATTCACCTTATCACCTGCGGCAAGATTGCTGTCGTCAACATAAGTCAATACCGTATAACCTGGAGCCCATGCCGGTTCAAATGTCGGCCGCTTGATTACACCAACAACCGTATAGCTTTTTGTCGTTTTCTCTTTTAGAGTTTCGCTTAATTGTTCCTCTTCATTTTGAAAGGAATCCCCGGTCTGTAAAGGATCCGTTTGTGATAGCGGCTGGCTCGTAAATTCTTCGTCCGTGGTACCTTCTATGTAACGTTTTCCAACATCAAATGTTAGATTATCTCCAATGTTGTAGTTAACTTTTGCGTTCGTTGCAATATGATCGGAGATAACAATTTCGTCTGCACGCTGCGGAAGCCTGCCTTCCTTTAATTCTATTGGAAATTCAGCAAATCCCTGTTTGTTATATTCACGAATGAAGAGATACGGTTTTCCTTCATTTTGGCTACCGTCTAACAACGCATAGCCGACATCTTTTAAAACAATAAGCGATTTTGTTTCTTTATCGTTTTTCAGCGCTTCCAGCTGATCTTTGTTCACATCCTTATAAAGGACATGCCATTCGCCTTCATCAGCAATCGTCTGCCTTTTCAATAAATCCATAAACGATAACCCGAGCGTAGCCACGGCTGTCACCATGGCAACGGAAATAATCACGCCGATAATTGTGACCAATGTCCGTCTTTTATTTTTCAATAAGTGTCTTATCGTAAGTTTATTTACGATGTTCATGGACGAACCACCTCATCCTTGGCAATTCTTCCATCTTCAATTGCAATCACTCTGTCCGCCTGCAAGGCGATCCTTTCATCATGTGTAATAATAATTAACGTTTGATGATACGTTTTGTTGAACATTTTCAGTAAATCAACAATTTCACTGCTATTTTTACTGTCTAAGTTTCCTGTCGGCTCGTCCGCAAGCATAATTGCAGGATTAGCGATCAGCGCCCTGCCAATCGAAACCCTTTGCTGCTGTCCGCCGGACAGCTGGTTAGGGAGGTGTCCTAAACGATTTTCCAGGCCTAATACCCTGACAATATCATCAAACTGCTTTTTATCAACCTTATGCTGATCCAGCAGCAATGGTAATGTGATGTTTTCTTCCACCGTTAAAACAGGAATCAGATTGTAAAATTGATAGATCAGACCAATTTGCCGGCGGCGAAAGATGGCCAGCTGGGTTTCATTAAGTTGATAAATATCCGTGTTATCAAGAAAAACTTTCCCGCCTGTCGGTCTGTCGACACCGCCCAATAAATGTAACAATGTTGATTTTCCTGAACCTGACGGACCGATGATGGCGACAAACTCGCCTTTTTCAACAGAAAAAGAAACATCATCTAAAGCTTTTACTGCTGTTTCTCCTTTGCCATACATTTTAGACAGATGCTCAATTTTTAATATTTCCATAGCAATAACCCCCACTAATTGATAATGTAAGTATATCTGTCTAAAATGACTTTCAAGTGACTTGTACATGACAAAATTGTCATTTTCATAAGATTTAAGGCAGGCTTAAGACCTCAAAGATTTCCCGGAAAATAACTGCTCTATTCCTTTTGGAGAGTATTCTTGCTTGCATGATGATGGCAGTTAACAGCATCCTGTTCATCATATCAGGTGCGAAAATTAAGTTAAATAACTTGTTTGTAAAATTTGATCAAAAACTGTGTACCTTTCCCTGGTTTGCTACTGACAGTGATATCCCCATTCTGCTTGGTAATAATACTATAGGCCATTGCCAATCCAATTCCGACACTTTCTTCACCGGCATTCTTTCCTTTATAAAACCGTTTAAAAATATACGGGAGATCTTCTTTTGCGATGCCCTTGCCGTTATCTTGAATCGTAATTTCTGTAAACAAAGCATTTTCTGCAGAGGAAATGAAAATCGAGCCGCCCTGTCCGGTATGCTCGACACAATTTTTTATAATATTTAATAACGCTTCAACTGTCCAATTAAGGTCGCCTTGAAACTTTACTGTCTGATTTTCCTTTATCTTAACAGTTTGTTCTTTAATCTCTATCGGTATTAACAGCGGCTCCAACGCTTTTACAATAACACTTTGCACCGGGATCCATTCTTTTTTAAACGAAACTGCTCCCGCATCAATTTTCGAAAGTTTCAACAAGGAAGAAACCAGCCACTCAATGCGCTCAAGCTGTATTTGAATGTTGTGCGTAAATTCTGCTCTTTTCGCCGGACTGATCCTTTCGTCACTTAATAAATCCGCCATGACCATCATCGAGGTAAGAGGAGTTTTTAATTGATGGGAAATATCAGAAATTGCATTTGTCAGCTGTATCTTATCTTTTTGTAAATGAGAGCCCTGCTCTGAAAGCATAAGGGTAACTTTGTAGATCTCATTTTTGAGAATGCTCAGCTCCCCTTCCATATTATCGCGAATATCAAGCGAGTAATGACCCGCCGCTATTTCCCTTAAATATCCTGAAAGTTTTCCCAGTTCACGGTATCGCCAGACGGTAAAAAGCAATGCAGCGACAGCTATCAAAACAGAGGTAATTGCCACAATTAATAAAGCAGCCGGCGAGATAAACGCAGCTGCAATCGCACCGGTACTACAAATAAAAAGCATAATAAGTAAAAAAATCCGAATTTCTTTATTGCGCAGCAACTTAATCACCAACCTTATAGCCTAATCCGCGGACTGTCTTAATGATCACCGGCTGCTGCGGATGATCTTCTAATTTTTCCCGCAATCTTTTGATATATACAGTTAGTGTATTATCATTGACGAAATCACCCGCCACATCCCAAATCTGTTCTAACAGCTGATTTCGAGACAGTACCTGTCCCTTATGATTCGCAAAAATGAGCAATAAGCGGTACTCAAGTGCCGTCAGCATAATTTCTTCATTATTTTTAAAAACTTTTCCTTCAAGGGTAAAGATCTTGATACCATTCAAATCAATCACCGTATTTGTCTGCGTATACTTATGATATCTGCGCAAAACAGATTTGATCCGGGAGATCAGCTCGCGGATGCGAAACGGCTTTGTAATATAATCATCCGCTCCCATATCAAGCCCCATCACAACATTCACTTCATCATCTAACGCCGTTAAAAAAATCACGGGAATATCCTTTTTCTGTTTTACCATTTTACATAATTCATAGCCACTTCCATCCGGCAATGATAGGTCAAATAAACATAAATCCAAGGTCTGATATTCTTTTTCCAAAACTTTTTTAGCCGAGGCGGAATCGTGGCACAGAATAGTTGAAAACTGATCCTGCTGTAGGGAATATTCGAGTCCGGCTGCAATTGTTTTATCATCTTCAACAAGTAAAATATTCATTTGCTTTCCATCCTGACTGCCGTTCTTCATTGCCTTGCTTCATTTTTCCATGGTACGTCCGCTCCATAATACTTTGCTCTCATCTCGCTGTCTTTTTTGCGTTTTTTGCGGATTTTTGCCCGTTCCGGGGCGGTATTAAATAAGTGTTTTTCCACATCTGATTGCGGAACAACCTTTGGCACAGGAGTCGGTTTGCCTTCTTCGTTAATCGCAACCATTGTGATAAAGGACAAAGCACAAATATGGCGATCACCTGTTAATAGATTTTCAGCAATTACTTTTATAAAGACTTCCATAGATGTCCGTCCGGTATATGTAACGAATGCCTCCAGGCATACGGAATTACCTTCATAAACGGGATGAAGAAAATCGACCGAGTCATTTGAAGCAGTAACAACCTTTTTGCGCGAATGTCTCATCGCACTTATAGCGGCGATATCATCAATATAGGACATTAATTTTCCCCCAAAAAGGGTGCCGTATGAATTTGTATCCGTTGGTAAAACAAGACTCGTCTTGACAACAAAAGATTCGCGGCAATATTTTATTGTGTCCATTCACATCTTCCTTTCAGCGTTTCCTCTCCCCTCTATTTTAATCAGAATCATTTCACAATGCGAACAATTTATAACATACAAATGTTAAAAAAATAATCTTTTCCCTTTCATGATGCCTTCACCCGATAATAATGGAAGCCAAGGATATTTTTTCTCCTTGGCGGTTATGCTACGTGCTTCGGTATAATAATTGCGAAGTAATCTCAACTAACTGGTCTTTATAGATTCCGTCCGGTAATTTTCCAATCTCTTTTAAACCCTTTGCCGTATATTTCCCGGCAAGCTTATGGGCCAGTTCAACTCCTTTATGTTTTATAACGAGTGATTGAACCTGAAGAACATCGTCCTCGGCCATTCTTTCTTTTTTTCGTAAAATTTCTGTAAAAGCCGCCTTTTTCTCTTTCATCGCATATATTAAGGGGAGTGTATAAATTCCTTGTCTCATATCGGACAATACCGGTTTCCCACTTATTTGATCGTCGCCTGTATAATCAAGAATATCATCGATAATTTGAAAGGCCATTCCAATATGGTGACCTAAATTCCAACAATTTCGGGTTAATTTTTTTGAGGTTGAATTTACACTTGCTCCAGAATAACAGCTTAACGCAAATAATTGTGCCGTTTTTCCGTTAATACGCTTCAAATAATCTTTTATCGATGTTTCTAGCCGATAGCGTAATCTCATTTGCTCTAATTCACCTGATAAAATTTTCTCCATACTTGCTGTATTAAACTCTATATTTGAAAGTGAATTACTGTATTTTGATAAAATTTGAAAACAAATGCAGAAAAGATAATCTCCGGTATAAATTGCATATCTATTTCCAAATTTTTCGTGTATTGTTGATATACCTCTTCTTGTACTTGCTCTATCGATGACATCATCATGAATTAACGTCGCTAAATGTAGAACTTCAATCGCTGCTGCAATCGCAATCGATTTCTCCCGGTTATAGTCTCTCCCCGCCTGTGCACAGAGCAAGCTGTAAGCAGGGCGGAGCATTTTCCCACCGGCATGTAACAGCTGCTTAACATACGCATTCATTTCTTTATCATGTATTTTTAAATGGGCCTCTATAACGGTCAGGACTTCTTTCAAATCCTTTTCTAATTGAGGATACTTCCTCCACATAGTATGTACTTCCATAAACAAACTGCCACTAGTGAACTTGTTTTTAGCAAGCTCAAAACTTGGGATATCAGGCAGAGTTTCCGCTTCACCTGTTTAGATAATCCCACCTGTGCTTTTCGTAGAGGTGGGGGCCATCACCCTATATGTAATAAAAGAAAAACATAGATAACAATTATCTATATTTCCTTTTTTTCTAACAGCAGGTTTTTCACCTCTCTTTTTCTTTATTTTTTGCACTTGCGCAACTTCCTCTGCCTCCGACTTTTCTGTGGAAACTTGTTTGTATTAGAGGAACAGCCTTCTCCCCTTTCAGGTTAACTGGTTGCTTCTGATTCAACAGAATAAAAGGGGAAAGGCTGAAGACAATGGAGAGTTATCTGTTGGATGCTTTTATGCTTTTTATATCGGTAATATTATTATATTTTGAACCTTTTGCAAAGGAAGTTGCATCAATCTTTTCCCCATGTGGAGAGTCCGTTTCCGCAGGATTTTGGGACAGACAAGTTATCAGCTTCATTTTTCTGCAAAATAGGAATGTACTATTTCCAACTGCATGAAATAAAGTATTCGATTTAGCGATTTATCCCATAACTAAAGTTTCGGGTGTAATTCATAAAAATAATGCAATTTTTCAACATTGATTAATAAGTAATTGGCCGCAATACCTACTGCAATTCCAGCTAATATGCCAATCACCGATAATACCGGCAAATAAAGCATAACAGTCCATGTCTGCGCAATCCAACTGGCAACTAGCAACTGTCCAACATTATGCAGAACCGCCCCTGTAACACTGACACCAATAATGCTGACTCGTTTAGGGCCGAGATTATATACGGCACACATTCCAATAAAGCTTAATAATGTACCGGCAGCACTGTATAAAAAGGTTGAGATTGTACCACCCAATAGTGTTGCCAGCATTAAACGGATCGCAACAACACAGAACGTATCTTTTTTTGATAGAGTATAAAAAGCGATACAGGTGAGCAAATTCGCTAAGCCAAGCTTTGCACCCGGGGCCACAGCAAAAGGAAATGGAATTGCTCTTTCTACAAGACTGATGACAACTGCTTGTGCAGCTAATAAAGCTATAAAAACCAGACGCTGATTTTTTGTCATCAACTTTCCCTTTCCTTTCAATTATAAAGTGAAACTTCCATCAGTGGTGGTTTTCGACGTACAGGACGTACTAGTACCGACGAAGACATGAGGCCGTGGCGTACTTAGTCGGCCTTCTTCCTCCACTGATGGTTAGTCACGCGCAGCCTGACTGATTTCTCTAAAGGCTGAAGCCTTAAGAGAAACCTTGTCGCGCGGAGCCCGATTGGAGTTTCTAAGGGCTAAAGCCCTAAGTAACTCCTTATCACGCAGAGCCTGACTGATTTTTCTAAGAGCTGAAGCTCTAAGAAAAACCTTGTCGCGCGGGGCCCGATTGAAGTTTCTAAGGGCTAAAGCCCAAAGAAAATTCTTATCTCACCAATCAGGCTTTTAGGGGCAGTTTATCCCCACCTAAAATGCTTGGTATCACCTATATTTTGAGGTGGGGGTATTACTGCCCCTTAATCTGCGATAAAAGTTTGTTCAAAAAGTCGGCAAATAATTGCGAACTTAGGTCACTTCACAAATCTCCCACGTGCGTTAGAACTCACATGATGGCGGGTCGGCAACATGTGTCTTGTTTCACATTCGTCAGCTTTTTGAACACTCTTCACAACTATTTGTAGCATACCAATCCTTTTTCGATTGGTCAATTTTATTTTTATAAAGGGGAAGGAGACATGTCCCCTTCCCCTTCATTATCTTGCTAACGATCCCGGTAAAGCGCTTGTTCTGTTCCGTACCACCATTTTCCAAGACGATGTTGGATGTAAGGTACAACCCAATAATCTAAGCCGAATGTGCGCCCGGCACCATTTAATGTTGCAATTGAAGCTGGCAATGCCCATGCTTTATCCCAGGTCAGCATCGCAGTTAATGTGAACATTGTCAGAAATCCTGCACTGGCGACACTACACAGCCATGTGAATAAACCAAAGAGAATCGCAAGGCCAAGAGCTAATTCAATAAAAAGCATCATTTTTTGCATAAATACAGCAACCTCTACATTAGGAACCATGATTTTCATGATCCAGGCAAACCATCCCGGCATATGGTTGAGAATCGGATCCCCCCAACTTGCTTCAGCGGCCTCACTCGCCCCGGATGTAGCCGTTTGAAGCCATTCAAAAGGCATTTTACTTGTTGTTGCCTTTAACCATGAATCTTCACCGATGCCGTTAAATAATTGCGAAAGATTGGAGAAGCTGCTTGTTGCTTCCTTCCATGTTTCTTCTCCCCAAATTTTTGCTAATGCCTCATTTAACCAAAAACCGCCGAGAAAAATACGTAAAGGCAACGTCCAAAGGACATTTCCATAGCGCGAACTCCATCCCCGGAAAATATTACGTCCGTCTTTAATATGGAAAAATTCATGCATCGCATATTTCCACATATAATATCCGCTGCGAATACCAAAGAAATAATAGAGATTTACTAAATGTTTCATGAAAATTGCAAACCAGCCGGATAAATGGAAGTTTGCGAGGTGAGCAACGCCATATTTAGAGCCGATTGATACCATTACACCGTGATATTTCCCTTCATATGCTTTTTTCTCTTTCCCGCTGATATCAGCAATAATGGAATTAGCGGCGGTTGTTTCGGTTTGTTCGGCGGCTTCAACAATCTGCGGTGTCGGCTTTCCTTCTGATTCTTCGTAATAAACGAGGTCTCCAACAACATAAACGTTTTCAAAACCTTCCGCTTCCATATATTTATTTGCTTTTAAGCGGCCTGCACGTCCGGCTGCCATGCCGAATTCTTTCGTTCCCGAATTCGCACGGACACCCGCTGTCCAAATTAAAGTATGCGTATTAATTTCTTCGCCAGATTTCAAAACAATCGAATCCGCTTTCACTTCTACGATCGGTGAATTTTTTAAAATTTTAATTCCCTTTTTCATCATGTAATTTTCCGCTTTATCCGCATCCCTTCTTTCCAGCATATTTAAAATAGAAGGAGCTGCTTCCACTACAAGAAGCTGAATATCTTCTGCATCAATTTTGTTGTCTTTCGCCAGTCTTTTTTTCCAATCTAACAATTCTCCAACCATTTCAATACCGGTAAAACCGGAACCGCATACAACAAAAGTCAGCATTGCTTCTCTTTTTAGCGGATCCTTCTCGATTGCCGCATTGCGGACCGTTTTCTTAATATGTCCGCGCAGGCGTACCGCATCTTCCAATGACCACAAAGAGTAGCCGTGTTCTTTCACTCCCGGTGTTCCAAAATCATTCGGTTCACCGCCCATACCGAGTATTAAATAATCATAAGAATAAGTTCCCTCATCAGTAATCACTTTCTTCTCTTCATGATTGACCTTCTCGACGTCGCTTGTGATAAGTTTCACATTTGAGTGTTTAAAAAGCCGCCTTAAATCGAATTGCACTGCCGCAGGTTCCACCCGGTGTGCAGCAACCTCATGCAGTTCCGTCATCATCGTATGATAAGAATGACGGTCAATTAACGTAATAGAGACAGATTCATTGCGTTTATACTCTTTTGCTAATTTTTTTGCAGCATGCACGCCAGCGTAACCTGCTCCTATGATGACAATATTTTTGTCAGCCATTATTCTATCTCCTTTTTTTGTAAATTAGCAAATAATTAAAAATATCAATCCGCCTTTATTTTATACTAAAAAAAATCAGCTTGTCCATACAAGAAAACAAATTTTGTCTGTAACGGGAGATTATTTCCCTTGGATTTGCTACTTGTTTACAGCCTTTATTATACATCATGAAGAACGTATATCCTGAAATATTGTGACAATTTGCTTACAATCACAAATGCACTTTCTATTTTTGAAAATATTTATTACTGTTGTAAATATTGAAATAAAATCAACAATTTTAAAAAGCTATAGACAGCTTTTCAAAAAGGTGGTAGTATGCAAATAAATAAAAAGTACTTTTATTTGCTCAATAATGCACATTCTTTTTCATTTGATTAGATTGCTCAATAATACACAAACTTAAAAGGCTGGTACGCCGCGGGTGTGCCATTTTACTTGCCGGTAATGGAAACGATATCATTCGATACAATCGGTGCCATAGACTTCTGGCATATGTCATTTACATGTGCCACAAAATGGGGAGCGCCAAAATAGCAGCAGCAGTTTTGTATTCGGAGAAAGACAAAATATCATTTCGAAGATAAAAGGAGAAAGGGTTGACAGTCATAAATTAGTCTTCAGCTTTGTTTTCAAGAATTGAAATGTAAAATCTGCGTATCCGCTTTGCAGAACAGAATAATGAAAAAGCTTTCAGCATAAAGGGGAAATGTGCGGGACAGATTTCATTGATTGAAAGGAGAGAATGGTATTTTCACTCCTCATTACAGCAAAGGAGATGATTATGCCCGGATTTGATGAAAAAATATCTTTTTGTAATTGTAATAACCTTTGTCTCTCTATTGAGTGTCTCGGCATGTAACAATAAAACAAATAACGGCGGTGAAAATACGGATGGCAACGCAGTCCTTGCTGATAATCCATACGTTCAAACAGAGTTTTTATTAGATACTGTTTGCAGGGTAAAAGTGTATGACAAAGGAAAACAGGAAGCGTTAGAAAAGGCAATGCAGCGTATTGCAGATCTAGGAGACCAATTAACGATACATGAAAATGGCTCGATTATGGATAAAGTTAATAAACATGCCGGCATTGAGGCGGTTCAAGTTCCCAATGATGTTTATTATCTTGTTAAAGAAGGCATTAAATACAGCGAAGAATCCGGCGGTTCGAAAGATATTACGATCGGTCCGCTTACCTTGCTCTGGGGCATAGGATCAGAAAACGCCCGAAAGCCCTCCGATAGTGAGATTCAGGATGTTCTGCCATTGATTAATTATAAAAATGTTGAACTTAATGATGAGAATCAATCAATCTATTTAAAAGAAAAAGGAATGGCGCTTGATTTAGGATCGATTGCAAAAGGATTTATTGCCGATGAAGCTGCCGAAGTTTTGCGCGACAATGGTGTAACGAGTGCGATTATTGATCTTGGCGGGAATATCTACGTCATAGGGAAAAGTCCGGATGGAAGTGACTGGAATATCGGAGTTCAAGATCCATTAGAAAGCCGCGGCGTCAGTATCGGCTACATTCCCAAAAGCGATGCTTCTGTTGTGACTTCCGGCATATATGAAAGGTTTTTAGAAGTAGATGGTGTTACATATCCGCATATTTTCAACCCGAAAACCGGTTATCCATATAATAATGACATTGCCGGTGTCTCTATCATAGCTGAAAAATCGATTGATGCTGATGCGCTAGCATCTGCTGCCTATTCAAAGGGGATTAAAGAAGGCGTTGCATTTATTGAGGAATTTGAGAATATTGATGCGATTTTTGTTAGTAAAGATAAGCGGGTTTATACCACTTCCGGGGTGAAAGATGTCTTCAAGCTTACTAGTTCAGAATATAGAATCGGCGATATTAATGATTTAAAAGGTAGTGAGTAGAAGTGACCATACATGCTTTTCTTAAATTAGTAGAAATCAGGACGAAGGTTGCCAGTATTTTTCCTTTTTTGATTGGGATCATGTTTGTCATTTATCATTATGAATCTTTTCATATAAGTAACACGATTATTTTTTTCCTGTCGATGCTCGTTTTTGATTTAACGACAACCGCGATCAATAATTACATGGATTATCGCAAAGCAACATCAAATCACGATTTTAATTACAGGCAAGAACGGAATGTAATTGGTAAGGAACATATTCCCGAACGGATTGTCGTCCTTACAATCTTATTCTTATTGGCAATTGCGACAGCTCTCGGAATTGTTCTTGTCTTTCGTACCGGTCTTCTCGTGCTTTTTGCCGGCATACTTTGCTTCGGTATCGGTATTTTATATACGTTTGGTCCGATCCCTTTTTCCCGTATGCCGTTAGGCGAAATTTTTTCAGGTGTGACAATGGGATTCGGGATCTTATTCCTTGCCGTATTCGTAAATGCTTTCGATAAAGGAATTGCTGCCGTTTCTTGGATTGGACATACTGTAACAATCGATATTAATATTATCAATGTTTGCCAGATCATCCTCGTCTCGCTGCCGAGTGTTTTTACAATTGCCAACCTGATGCTGGCTAATAATATTTGTGATATAGAAGAGGATATAGCAAACAAACGCTTTACATTGCCATTTTATATTGGTAAGAAAAACGCGATTATTCTTTGGAATGTGCTTTACTATTTGGCATTTTTTGATATTCTCGCCGTTGGTTTGCTGGGGATCACTCATCCAGTTGTGTTCATTAGTTTACTGGCTATTTTTCCTGTGCAAAAGAATATCCGCATGTTCAACCGCCGCCAGCAAAAGGCGGAAACATTCCCTGCAGCTGCACATAATTTGGTAATCACAAATGGACTGTACATGGTAATGCTGTTTATTTCGATTCTTTTCATCTAATTATTACTGAGCATCCGATTGTTGCTGCTTTGTTACTGCCCGATTTGACCGGTGCTTTAAAGTATAGTTTTTACGAAAAATACACCCCATTTAAAAGCTGGACTAATTTGCTAACATTGTGAAATCAGGCTAAAGTAAATGAATAGAATAACTATTGGGACGAATGGGGGGCAATATGGATTTTATCGAGTTTCACGATGTATTTTACCAATATGATAAAAGAAATACGCTGAATACATTATCAGATATTCATTTAACAATTAAAAAAGGGGAATGGGTTGCAATCGTCGGGGAAAATGGATCAGGAAAGTCGACATTGGCAAAAATGTTAGTCGCTTTAAATCTCCCTGATAAAGGAGAAATCATTATTGACGGGATTCCGGTAACAGAACGAACAAAATGGTTGATTCGCCGCAGGGTTGGTATTGTCTTTCAAAATCCTGACAATCAGTTTGTTGCCGAGTCCGTGCAAGATGATGTCGCATTTACTTTGGAAAATCAAAATATTCCGCTTCCAGATATGCAGGTTCGTGTAAGACAGGCTTTAGAAGATGTCGGAATGCTGGAGTTTGCTAAACAGGATCCAAGTCATCTCTCCGGCGGTCAAAAACAAAGGGTTGCTTTAGCAGGCGTCCTTGTCATGCGGCCGGAAGTGATGGTGCTTGATGAAGCTACTGTCATGCTTGACCCAACAGGCAGAGAAGAGTTGAACCATATCATCCGCTCGCTCCATCAAAAGCAAAAAATGACGATCGTGACAATCACACATGATATGGAAGAAGCTCTGCAGGCGGATCGTTTCATTGTGATGCAAAATGGTAAAATTATTCAATTAGGAAAACCGGAGCAACTTTTAGGTCCGGGTTGTGACTATGCAACCTTGGGACTTACTCCTCCTTTTACAGAACAATTGAAGCAAGAGTTGGCAAAGCGTGGAGAGCAAATACCTGATCAGTTTATGACAGATGAAATGCTGGTGGACTTTATATGGAAATCATATTTCAACACGTAACGTCCCATTATCGAATATTACATGATATTAATCTTACAATTCCATTGGGTCAAATTGTTGCTGTTTGCGGTCATACCGGTTCAGGTAAATCCACTCTATTAAAGCATATGAACGGCTTAATGATTCCGGGAAAAGGGATAATCAAGATTGGCAATTTCGTTATCAAGCCCGGGCAACCGCAAAAATCTTTGAAAGCGCTCCGCAAGCATATCGGGATGGTTTTCCAGTTCCCGGAGTCGCAGTTATTTGCCGAAACTGTCGCAGAGGATATTTCTTTTGCACCGATACAGTTTGGATTTTCCAAGAAAGAAGCTTTTAAGCTGACAAAAGCAGTTATGACAGAAGTCGGCCTCTCCCATGAGTTATTATCAAAATCGCCATTTTCCTTGTCCGGCGGTCAAAAAAGGCTTGTCGCTATTGCCGGTGTTTTAGTTACGGGGCCGGATGTTTTGCTGCTTGATGAACCGGCTGCGGGACTTGATCCCATCGCACATCAAAAGATTATGAACCTGTTGGCGGATTGGCATAAAAAAAGAAACATGACGATGATTTTCATTACACATGACATGGATGACGCCGCACGATATGCTGATGAAATGGTAATCATGAAAAATGGGGAAATTGCTTATAAAGGGAAAACAAGAGAGGTTTTTTCAAATGAGCAACTTCTGAAAGAAACGAGTCTTTCTTATCCTTCTGCTTTAAAATTTCAGCGTTTACTGGAGGAACATTCAGGTCATCCATTACCGATTAACTGTTTAACAGCAGGGGAATTGGCTGAGCAGCTCATTCTTTACCGGAATAAACATCGCTAATACTCCAGCTGCTTCTTAATAGGAGACCAGTACAATTGGAAAAGGTATATATTTGGTACTGCAGGCTGCAAGAGAATTGGAGGATAATTCAACATTACAGTTTTTCCTAAGTCTTGGACAAAATACAAAGAAATAATGAGATGGCCATCATTTACGAAAAGTGGTGTAAAAAGTGGTTCCCCTCCCGCTACTAAGCTCACGGGTCTTGCGAACCATAATGTGTATGAATAAACTGTTGCTCGGCAGATATATTCCAGGTGACTCATGGATTCATCAGCTTGATCCCCGCTCGAAACTAATTTGTGGTTTCTATTTTATTTTTCTCTTATTATTTGCTAATAATTGGAGAACCTATTTACTGTTAATTTGTTTTACCGTCTTGCTTATGATCTTATCAAAAGTTGCAATTCGGATTTATTTTAGAGGCGTCCGCCCGTTACTTTGGCTGATCCTTTTTACTGTTTTCCTGCAAATTTTATTTACAGGAGGCGGACAAGTTTATTTACGGTGGGGAGTCTTGACAATCTCATCAAATGGTATCATGAATGGTTTTTATATTTTTTGCCGCTTTGTCATGTTAATCTTTTTTGCCGCTGTTATCACTTTCACTACGAAGCCGGTTGAGCTGGCAACAGCGTTATCAACTTTATTACGCCCATTACGCCGTTTTCGGGTGCCTGTTCATGATATTTCCTTAATGTTATCCGTGTCCCTACGCTTTGTACCAACTTTATTAGATGAAACAGAAAAAATAATTGATGCGCAGCGTGCCCGCGGCAATGAATTTGGAGAAGGCAATGTCTTTCAACAAATGAAGAAAATCATCCCGCTTTTCTTGCCATTGTTTGCAAGTTCCTTTTATCGTGCGGAACAACTTGCGGATGCCATGGAAGTGCGCGGCTATCAATCAAACGGAGAACGTTCCTCCTTTCGTTCTCTGCATTGGAAAAAATCTGATACATTCAGCTTATTCATACTGGCAGTATTAACTTGTTTACTGGTACTATTAAGATCATGATTCAGGAACCGGAGGCAAATTATTTATCTCCCGGATTCCTAAACAATTATAAATGAAAATAATTTCCCGGGGAATCAACTGTCAAATAGCATTCTCCCTGTTCTTTAGGTGAGTAGACTCTTTCTTCCAGCTTTAAATGAAGTGAACTCGTTTCAGCTAGCTCAGGAACTCAGGGAATCAGGCGAGGACTCTACCCCACCTGCGTTACACTTAGAGGTGGATGCCTTCATCTTTTAAGCATAGAAACGATAAATATCCTTCTTAGATTGGAGAAACACCCTCTGATTCTCCTTACACCTCTACTCTATCTTTTTCCAAGCTATTTTTGGAAATATTGATCATCAGTTTAATGCGGTTAAGTTGATTTACTTTACTTGAACCGGCATCATAGTCAATCGAAACTAAGTTAGCTGCAGGATATTGTTTTTTAACTGCCTGAAACATGCCTCTGCCAAGGATATGATTCGGCAGGCAGGCAAATGGTTGTACACATATAACATTATGTACACCTGTTGCGATTAGTTCTGCCATTTCCCCCGGTAAAAGCCATCCTTCCCCCATTTGATTGCCAATGCTAAGCATTTTTTCCGCCATTTTTGCAATTTTGCTGATGTACAATGGAGCTGCAAATCGGGAACTTTCCTGCAGTGCCTCCCGGATCGGCGAGCGGTAATGCTCGATAAATTGCACGGCTAACTCACCTGTCACAGCAGACCATTTTTCTTTTCCAAGATGATCCCTTTTAAAAGAACGGTTGTACAGCCCGTACAAAAAGAAATCGATAAAATCAGGAACGACTGCTTCTCCACCCTCGGCTTCAATCATCTCGATTAATTGATTATTTGCATATGGGTGAAATTTCACGAGAATCTCTCCAACAATGCCAATTTTCGGCTTTTTCATGTTACTAATTTCAATTTGTTTAAATTCGGCAATGATTTGCGCAATCAATGCTTTATATCGTTTCATCGAAAAATTACCCAGTATTTTCGCACTTTGAGTGAGACATTTTTGATAAAGAGTTTCCGTTATTCCTTTTTCCAATTCGTATGGACGGACAGCGAGCTTTAACCGCAGTAAGAGATCACCGAGACATGCTGCTATAACAAGTTTTTTCGCCAATGATGCACCAATATGAAATCCGGGCTGTTTTTCCAGCTGGCTTGAATTATTCAGTGATAACACAGGAATATTCGCTAACCCGGCATTTGCCAAAGCCTTTTTCAACAAGGCAATATAGTTGGTTGCGCGGCAGCCGCCGCCCGTCTGTGACATAACGACCGCTGTCCGGTTTACATCATAATCTCCGGATTTTAACGCATGAACCAACTGTCCGATTGTGACAATTGCCGGAAAACAGGCATCGTTATTTACATATTTAAGTCCTTCCTCAACCTGATTCTCACGAATGTCTGTTAACACTTTTAAGCGATAGCCGTGCAATTTAAAAGCCTCTTCAAACAATGCAAAATGGGTCGGTGCCATTTGCGGGGCAAGTATCGTGTATGAAGCCTTATCCTGCTTGCGAAAAACCGGAGCATCTGTAATCTGCTGCCTGCGATAACCGGTTATTTTCCTGTTTTCCCGTTCTGCAATCGCGGCTTTTAAAGAACGCAGCCGGATGCGGACTGCACCTAAATTACTGATCTCATCCATTTTAATCCAAGTATAAAGCTTTTGACTGTTTTCTAATATTTCCTGTACAGCATCCGTTGTAATTGCATCAAGTCCGCAGCCAAAGGAAGTAATTTGCAAAAGTTCTAAATTCTCATTTTCTTTGACAACCTCTGCAGCGCGATATAAGCGGCTGTGATAAGTCCACTGGTTGACAACTTGTTGCGATAAGCCGTTTTCAGCGAGATGACAAATCGAATCTTCCGTTAGGACGGCCAAATCCATTTTTGCTACTTCATCGGGAATGCCATGATGAACGGCAGGGTCAAGGTGATAAGGATGCCCGGCGATGACAATGCCTTTTTCCCCGGTTCGGTTTAGCTCAGCAATTACGTCTTCTCCCCGCTTCCTTATCCACGCATGAAACTTTTCATCCTCCTGTTTCGCTTTTTGCAGTGCCAGTTTCAACTCCCGCAGAGGAATATCAGGGAACGAGGCATGCAATTGCTTTGTTAGAGATGAAAAATGGTCTAAGGAAAGAAATGGCTGTATAAATGGTACTTGCTTTTTCGCAAACGGCTCGATATTAACGCGGATCACTTCCGGATACGAAGCGACAACTGGACAATTATAATGATTATCCTGATCTGAATCTTCTTTTTTTTCAAAAACAACACATGGATAGAATATCGCAGCAACTTTCTTTTCGATTAAGTTCATCATATGGCCATGTACATGTTTTGCCGGATAACATACTGCTTCTGAAGGAATTGTCTCCATTCCTTTTTCATAGTCTTCTTTATTGGAAGGCTCAGAAAGCACAACAGCAAACTTTAATTCGGTAAAAAAACGATGCCAAAACGGATAGTTTTCATACATATTCAACACTCTTGGAATACCGATCGTTCCTCTTTCCGCATTTTTCTCACTTAAGCATGCGCGGTTGAACAGGTATTCAAGCTTTTCCTGCATAAGATTAGCAACGGTTATTTGTTTTTTTACTTTTCCTGCCCCTCGTTCGCAGCGATTGCCGGAAATAAATACCCGTCTGTCCGGAAAACGATTGATCGTAAGCGGACAGCAGTTCTCACATCTGCGGCAGCGGCTGCGGCTTATTTTCACTTCAAAACTGCCAATTTTTTCTTCCGTCAGCAGGGAGGATGTTTCCCCCGGTATATTTCTCTCTTTTGCCAAAAGCGCGCAGCCGTAAGCACCCATGAGTCCGGATAAATCGGGACGGATTACCTCCCTGCCTGTCAGCTTTTCAAACGCCCGTAATACCGCATTGTTTAAAAACGTCCCCCCCTGGACAACGATATGCTTGCCCATTTCTTCAACATTTTTAAGTTTCATTACTTTGTATAACGCATTGCTTACCACCGAATAAGCTAATCCTGCGGAAATTTCAGCGATACTAGCGCCTTCTTTTTGTACTTGCTTTACTTTTGAATTCATAAATACGGTACAACGGGAACCGAGATCAACCGGTGCATCAGCAGTAAGGGCGATACTAGCAAATTCTTTTACCGTAAGTCCGAGAGTGTCGGCAAAATTCGCCAGAAAAGAACCGCAACCGGCAGAGCAGGCTTCATTTAACATAATTCTATCAATCACTTTATCTTTCAATTTAATACATTTCATATCTTGTCCGCCGATATCGATAATAAAATCTACATCAGGCTGGAATTTTTGTGCCGCCTTGTAATGAGCAACCGTTTCTATTTCTCCTTCATCCAATTGAAAAGCGGCCTGGATTAATTTTTCCCCATAACCTGTTACCATAGACCTAACAATCTTGATTCGTTCCGGTTTTTCCGCATAAAGCTTTTGCAGACCTTCCCGTACCGTTGCAATGGGATTCCCTTTATTATTCTCATAAAAGGAAAATAGGATTTCGTCATTTTCCCCGATTAAGACCATTTTTGTTGTGGTCGATCCGGCATCAATTCCTAAAAAGCCGTTGCCTTCATAATCAGCAAGCGGCATTCTTGCCACTTTTGCCCGATTGTGCCTCTGTTCAAAAGCATCAATTGCGCTTTTGCCAGCAAATAACGGTTCTAATCTGCCGGTTTTTTTCATTTGTTTTGCCTGATTTAATTCTGTTACCATGTGAATTAATATCTGTATGTCAATTTGTTCATTTCTGCCGCTTTCCAATGCAGCACCGAGTGCAACAAAATATTGTCCGTCATCCGTTTCCATTACATGTTCATTTGTGAGCTTTAATGTCTCCATAAAACGATATCTTAGCTGCGGGAGAAAAGTAAGCGGTCCGCCAAGAAAAGCAACATTCCCGCGGATCGGCCTGCCGCATGCGAGACCGCTTAACGTCTGATTCACAACCGCCTGAAAAACAGACGCTGCAATATCCTCCTTCCTTGCCCCTTCATTAAGGAGCGGTTGAATATCCGTTTTCGCAAAGACTCCGCAGCGCGAAGCAATCGGATAAATTTTTTCCGCATTCACTGCAAGCGTATTTAAGCCGGCTGCGTCAGTATGTAGAAGCGAGGCGATCTGATCAATAAAGGCTCCGGTTCCTCCTGCACAGGCATTATTCATTCTCTGCTCCATGCCATTTGTTAAATAAATGATTTTTGCATCTTCGCCGCCCAGTTCAATTACAACATCAATATTCGGGTTTGTTGTTTTCACTGCCTCTGTACAGGCTACCACTTCCTGGACAAAAGGGATGCCAAGTTGCTCCGACAAACTCATTCCGGAAGAACCACTGGCATTAATTCGTAAATCCGCAGCCGGAAAATGCTCCGAAAGTGATTGCAATAGCCGTAATGATGTTTGTTTGATCGCAGAGAAATGTCTTAAATAAGATTTAAAGACAATCTGATTTTCTTCATTTAAAGCAACGATCTTTGCTGTTGTGGAACCTACATCTAAACCAACCTGTAATTTCATCGTTCCCGCCTCCTGTTTTTCCGCTTCCAGTTCAGAATATTAAAAATAAATCTATATTTATAATCTTTAGAAAATCATGAGAAAACAAACCTCTGCCTAAAAGGAAAGGTATTGCAAAAGTGTATCGTTTTCTCTGAAAAATCCTAAGACTTTACTGATTTTGATCAGCTAAAATAGTCGGCAAATAAAAACGGACAATTTTTCTAATCTGCTCATCATTTAGGACAGTTGATACTTCCTGATCTGCAAGGACACCGTCAACAAATACATATGTTAAAATCGTCCCCACAAAGCTGCGTGCCGCAATATCTATTTGATCGATGGAAATAAAATTCGATTGATCGGCACGCTCCAATAATTTAGCTACATTCCTAAGTCCTCTTAATGGAACTGCTTCCCTGAAAATTTTCGCAAGCTCCGGGAATTGCACTACTTCGGCAACCACTGTACGGGCAAGACGTAAATAATCCGCCTGCATAAAATGTTCAAGCAGCTTTTTCGCAAAAATCAGCAGAGATTCTTCTACTTCCTTTACCGTTGAAAATTTCAGCCCTTGCATTACTTCGGAAAATTCATCATCCGAAAGTAAAAATATTTGCTGGTTAATGACATCAAACAAGAGCTCTTCTTTACTGGAATAATAAACATAGACCGTTTGTTTCGAGACGCCGGCTTGATCCTTTATCATGTCAATGCTGGTTGAAGCAAACCCGTTTTGTAAAAAAAGAAGCTTGGCTGCCTCACGGATTTGCTGTTGCTTTTTTTGTGCACGACTATCGTGATCCTTCATACATCTGCCCCCAAACGATTCGTTATGTAAAACATTTCACAATCTTTCGTGCTTTGCATGTTATAATATTATACTTTTTTGAACGACAAAAAACTGAACCGTTCAGTTTGATTATAGGAAAGATAAAATTTTCTGTCAATCAATCTTTTTCTATTTTATGGATAATGAATGGATAATCATGATATGTTGCTAATTTTGTCACTTTTATTTTATTATAAACTGGAAGTTATTTTCTCATAACTAATATTGTGCACATCGAAGCATTTTGAAAATTGTCATCCTAATGAAAATATTTGGGCAAATAAAGTTTATATGGTATGTCAAAATTAATGGATGTATTCCTTACCTCATGTCAAATTTTATCTAACGGAGTCGATAATGCTGCAAAAAATGTAGACTCTCGACATTTATGTTCACACGCGAAATGTAGGTC